>NZ_JBVVQX010000024.1:0-58701 GCF_055811675.1 Mesorhizobium sp. WSM4808 | reverse complement strand
CCCGCCCAAAATAAAAACATTAAAAACAACACCCCCCCACCCCCCCCCCCCCCCGCCCCACCCCCCCCCCCCACCCCCCCACACCCCCCCCCCCCCCCCCCGGGCCCCCCCCCCCGCGGCCCCGCCGGCGGTTGCTCCCCCGGTGCAGCCGGCCCCAGTGCCCGTGAAGAAAAAGCGCCGGCTGGGCCGCTTCCTGCTGATGGTAGCGCTGCCTGCGGCATTGGCTGTCGGCGGCGGCTATGTCTGGGTCACCGGCGGCCGCTATCAGGAGACCGAGAACGCCAATCTGCAGCAGGCCAAGGTGTCGATCGCTTCCGACACGGCCGGCCGCATCGTTAAGGTCGACATCTTCGATAACCAGCTGGTCAAGCAGGGTGACGAGCTGTTTGCCATCGACCCCGAGCCGTACCGGATCGCGCTGGCGCAGGCCGACGCCGCGGTTGCGGGCGCGCGTCTCAATGTCGAGCAGTTGCGCGCGGCCTATGGCCAGTCGATGGCTCAGCAAAAGTCCGATGCCAGCCAGGTCGCCTTCGCCCAGTCGCAGTTCGACCGCGCCGCCGACCTCGCCCAGAAGGGCATCAACGCCAAATCGTCGCTCGACGAAGCCAAGAACGATCTCGACAAGGCCAAGCAGCAGCTGGCGGTTGCCGAGCAAGGCATCATCAGCGCCAAGGCAGGCCTTGGCGGCAATCCCGACATCGAGACCGACAAGCACCCGACCGTGATGGCCGCGCTCGCCGCGCGCGACAAGGCGGCCTACGACCTGGCCCAGACAACGGTCAAGGCGCCGGCGGACGGCATCGTCAGCCAGGCCTCGTCGTTCAAGGTCGGTCAGTATGTCGGTTCCGGCACGCCGCTGTTTTCGCTGGTCGAGACCGGTGACACCTGGATCGATGCCAATTTCAAGGAAACGCAGCTCACCCACATGAAGCCCGGCCAGAAGGCCGAGATCGTGGTCGACACCTATCCAGGGCGCACCTTCGAGGCGACGGTCAAGGCGATCGGCGCCGGCACGGGAGCCGAGTTCTCGCTGCTGCCGGCCCAAAATGCCACCGGCAACTGGGTCAAGGTCACACAGCGTATCCCGGTTCGTCTCGAACTGATCGATGCGGACGCCAAGATGGCGTTGCGCACCGGCATGAGCGCCACCGTTACCGTCGACACCGGCGTGGCGCGTGGCCTGCCTTCGATCTTCGGTCACGCCACGGCTGGCGAGGCCGCGCAGTAACGTCAACAGAATGCCGCAGGACCAGCAGCGGAGGTGAATAGCAGGATTGGTCTGATGGGAAGAGCTGGAAGGATCAGCGTTTTGGCGCTGCCGCGTCGCGGCCTGGCCGAAATCTGAAATCTCCGACGCGGACCCATCGGTCCTCATGTTTCCGGGCGGCAGGCATCCGCTCATCAGAGACTTTCAGTCGATGTAACCCCCACATCGACGATCGCGTCCCACCGCGACGAGGGTCTCTCAACGGAAGGCGTTGCCGCCCGGAAACCCCTTGTACACGTTTTTGTTACCTGCTGGAAGTTCCACGCCATGAGCACGCCCGAACCCTTCAAAGAAGTGCCGCATCGCGGCCTGATCACGGTCGCGCTGATGCTGGCGACGGTCATGCAGGCGCTCGACACGACGATCGCCAACGTCGCTCTGCCGACAATGACGGGCGATCTCGGCGCCTCGCCGGACAACATCAACTGGGTGCTGACCTCCTACATCGTTGCCGCCGCCATCATGACGCCGGTCACTGGCTGGCTGGCCGACCGCTTCGGCCGCAAGGAACTGTTCCTGACGGCAGTGGTCGGCTTCACCATATTCTCGATGCTGTGCGGCATCGCCTGGAGCCTGGAGAGCATAGTGTTCTTCCGGCTGATGCAGGGCGTGTTCGGCGCGGCGATCGTGCCTCTGTCGCAAACCTTCCTGCTCGACATCAACCCCAGGGAACGCCATGGCCAGGCGATGGCTATTTGGGGCGCCGGCATCATGCTGGGGCCGATTCTGGGCCCGACGCTGGGTGGCTGGCTGACCGAAAATTTCAACTGGCGCTGGGTGTTCTTCATCAACCTGCCGGTCGGCATGGTCGCCTTTCTCGGCATGGCCGCCTACTTGCCGGCCGTTGCCCGGCGGGTGCGCGGCTTCGATTTCTTCGGCTTCGCCATGATATCGCTCGGCGTCGGCGCGCTTCAGCTGCTGCTCGATCGCGGCGGCGAGGTCGACTGGTTTTCCTCGGTCGAGATCTGGATCGAACTTGGTCTTTCGCTCACCGGCTTCTGGGTGTTCATCATTCACACCATGACCGCCGAACACCCCTTCATCGATCCCAAGATCTTCCTCGACCGCAATTTCGTGACCGGGCTGGCGTTCATCTTCATCATGGGTGTGCTCATCCTGGCGAGCATGTCGCTGTTGCCGCCAATGCTGTCGACCATCTTCGGCTATCCGACCGTCACCATCGGCGTCGTCATAGGGCCACGCGGTGTCGGCACCATGATTTCAATGCTGGTCGTCGGCCGGCTCATGAGCAAGATCGACGCCAGGATCCTCGTGGTCATCGGCTTCCTCCTGACCGCACAGTCGCTCTACACCATGTCCAGCTTCACGCCGCAGATGGACAATTGGCTGATCATCAGCTCCGGCGTCATCCAGGGCCTGGGGATGGGAATGGTGTTCGTGCCGCTGTCGACCGTTGCCTTCGCCACGCTTGACGTTCGCTTCCGCACCGATGCCACGGCCCTGTTCAGCCTGGTGCGCAATCTTGGCTCGTCCATAGGCGTGTCGGTCGTGACGGTTCTGATGGTGCGCAACACGCAGATCAATCACACCGAGCTTTCGGCCTTCATCAACCCATTCAACCCCAATCTTTGGGCGGTCTCTCCTGCCGCCGCGAGCGGCGATCCGACGGCGCTTTCGCAGGTCGATCGCATGGTCAATCTGCAGGCGATGATGATTTCCTACGTCAACGACTTCAAAATACTCATGGTGATGACGCTGCTTGCCATCCCGTTTGTTTTCCTGCTGCGCAAGCCCAAGCAGGCGCCTGCCGGCGGCGCGCCGGCAGCGCATATGGACTAGCTCTATTTTCCGAGCACGAGGCTCCAGTAACGGAGCTTGCTGTCGCCGCCGTCGCGCACATAGGCAAGGCCGAAGCGGGTGAAGCGCGGGTCGAGCATGTTGCGGCGATGGCCAGGTGAATGCACCCAGATGTCGAACAGCTTCTCGAGGTCGAAACGACCCTCGGCGATGTTCTCCGCCGCGGCGCCGGAGATTCGATTGTCCTTGACGCGCGAGGCGAAATCCTTGCCCCAGCCGGTGGTGTGGCTCATGCGGCGGCGCTGCGCCATGTAGCCGGCCTGCTGCAGGGCAGCCTGTTCGAGTTGCCGGTCGGCGACCAGCGGCGCGAGCCCCGCCGAGGCGCGGATGCTGGCCAGCGTGCTGGTGGCGGAGGAGGAGACCCCGGCGCCTTCGCCTGACGGCAGTGAAACGGTGCTGCAGGCGGCGAGGCCCGCCAAGGCTGCGAGGCCGGTCAGCACCATGCGTCTGTGCAGATTCGGGATCGGGTGGGTTTCGATTTTCGCTATGGTCATGCCCCTGAGATAACGTCGATCATGGCTTTTGCCGGGCAGGGCGGCGAAAATCGAAGATGTTAGGCGGCAGTATCGAGATCTGCGTCCGAGGAACCGCCCATCCGGTCGTCTTCCGTATGCACCCACCACGACCCGAGCGCGTCGATGAGCGGTACAAGCCGGCGGCCAGGCGCTGTGAGGTCATAGTCGACCCGCAACGGATAACCCGGACGCACCGTGCGCCGCACGATGCCGGCTTCTTCCAGCTTGCGCAGTTCCAGGGTCAGGATGCGATGCGACACGGTCGGGTTGTCACGTCTCAGTTCACTGAACCGCTTGGTCCCGTCCTTCAGATAATAGAGCAGCAGTGTGGGCCAGCGACCGCTGAGCACGCGCATGGTCTCTTCGATCGGGCAGCGTGAGACGACGTCTTTCATGGGCGGATCCTGGTTACAGAATTGTGCGTAATTTACATGGGACGACAAGCGTTTAGGGTCAAGTTTCGCTGCGCGGCGTGATCCTCTCAATCACGGAAGAAAACAAATGGAACCTATCCTCCTTTACGGCTTCCCGGCGGGAAGCTCGATGGGGCTTGTCGCTGCCTTTGAACGCGTCGGGCAACCCTATCGCCTGTGCCGCGTCGACATGCTCACCGAGATGAAAAACGATGCCTATGCCAGCATCAACGACCGTCAGGAAACGCCGGTGCTGATCACCGACGAAGGCCGGGTGCTCACCGAGACAATGGCCATCGCCTCGTGGCTCGAAGCCCGCGACACACAGCGCCGCATCAGCTTCGAACCGCGCACGCCGCAAGCCGACCGCATGCACCAGCTGATGGCCTTCGTGAACACCGGTTTCACCGCCGCCTTCAGCCCGCTCTGGGTGGCATTGGAAATGGCGGCGGATGAACCGGCGCTGAAGGCGACCTTGCGGGAGTTCGGCCGCAAGGCCGTTGCGGAACGTCATGATCGGCTCGAGGCGATGATCGCCGACACGGATTTCCTGGTCGGCGACCGGCTGACGCTGGCCGATACCACGCTGATCGGCGTGGCGCGCTGGGCGGAGTTTCACCAGGCGATCGACGGCGCTGCCTATCCCAAGCTGGCCGGATTGCGCCTTCGCATCGAATCCGATCCGGCCGTGCGTTATGCGCTGGCTGTCGAGGATGGCGAACAGCCCGCCGGTTCTGGCGCCTGCCTTGGCCACGTCCCCCTGACTGAGGTGATCGATCGCTTCGCTTCATAAGTTGCCAGCCGCGCGGCGCCAAGTGCATGGCGGCGCGCGGCGCCAAGTCTGCTGCCGCCCGGTTCAACCAGCCGTTACCGGCGGACTTGGCGACAACTGCTTCTAAATCGGCTAGGATAACGCTGTACGAGAAATGGCAGCTCCGGGCGGCCATCCAGGCGGTGACCGCCCCGACACACCGCCCCGACACACGGGAGGAAGGTTATGGCCGGCTTTCATGTCATGGCGGACGCACGTGGAATGCATGTGCAGCCAACGGTGCGCCGCATCACCACGTCGGACCTTTGGGACGCGCTGCGTCTCGGCTTCGAGGATTTCTGGGCAAAACCATCGCACTACGTGTTCCTGTGCCTGATCTATCCCATTGTCGGCTTGATCCTGACGCAGTGGACGTCCGGCGCCAATGCCATCCAGCTCATCTATCCCCTGATGTCGGGTTTCGCGCTGCTTTGGGCCATTTGCGGCCCTCGGCCTTTACGAGATCAGCCGCCGGCGCGAGCTCGGCATGAACACCTCCTGGCGGCACGCGTTTGACGTGCGGCGCTCGTCCGCGGTTCCGTCGATCGCTGTCATCGGCGTCATGCTGGTGGCGCTGTTCCTGCTGTGGCTCTACACCGCGCAATCGATCTACACTGGGCTGTTTGGCGACCAGCCGCCGGCCTCGATTGGTGGCTTCATCCGCGACGTGCTGACCACCAGCAAGGGGTGGACGCTGATCCTTGCCGGCAATGCCGCGGGCTTTGTCTTCGCCGTAGTTGTGCTGGCCACCACCGTGGTTGCCTTCCCGCTGCTGCTCGACCGTGACGTCGGCGCCGTTTCGGCGATCGAGACCTCGGCCCGGGCGGTGATGGCCAACCCGCTGCAAATGGCGCTGTGGGGCTTGCTGGTCGCCGTGCTTCTGGTGATCGGTTCGATCCCGCTGTTTGCCGGGCTCGCCGTCGTCATGCCGGTGCTCGGCCATGCCACCTGGCATCTCTACCGCAAGGTGGTCGAGCCCGAGCGGGTACAGCAGATAAGGCGGCCGATGTAACGAAGCAGGCACCCATGGCCTTCACCCTGCCGAGCCTGCCCAACAAGATCGTCTGTCTGGCCTGCCTTTGTATCGGTAGCTATCTGCCTGCCGCGCCAGCGCGCGCTGACCAGCCGGTGCAGTTTGAAAGCGCGGCTTCGGAGCCAACGTCATTTCAGAAGCGCATTGCGCAAGCAGGCGGCAAGGTCCCGAAGGCCGTTCCCGGCACGCCGCTGCAGGGGTATTTAACGCGTCCGCCGGGTGAGGGGCCGTTGCCGGCTGTCGTGGTTCTGCACGGATGTTCAGGTCTGCCCGGAAGTGTAAAGAAAACCTGGTCCGAGCGACTGTCCTCCTGGGGTTACGTCGTCCTCGTCGTCGACAGCTTCAGCAACCGCGGCATAAAGGAGACCTGTGATGGCCTCCACTCTGTTGATCGCATATATGACGCCTACGGCGCTCTGGAATTCCTATCGAAATACAGTTTTGCGACCCGCGGTGCATTGCGTTGATGGGGTTCTCCGCTGGCGGGAACGCAACGCTCGAGGCCTTGCAATCTGGTGGAGACGAGCGGCTTATGGAGCGCAAATTCAAGGCTGCGATCGCCTACTATCCGGATTGTTCGGCAACGAATGGCGACATGGCGGCCCCGACCTTGATACTGATCGGCGCTACGCAGCGCAGCGGCAAGGGAAGCTCCGTACAGCTGACGTCTACCCGGGTGCTCGTCACGGATTTGACTCCGCAGGATTGAAGACTGGCATCGAGACCTATGGTCACCGGATGCAGTACAATGCGGCCGAGCAATCCATCCTTGCCTCTCATGCATTCCTGAAAGACGTCTTCGGCGGCTGATAGTGGCGACTGCCGTTTTGCACTCTCAGCGCTGCGCGTCTGTCGCCATCTTCAGCGCGAGTGCCTTCAGCACCGTGCCATCATCCGGCGCCGGATGACCGATTTTCGCAACCGATGTGCCGATCGAGACGGTGGGCGACCGGCGCTTTCACTACCGCTGACGCACGAAACGTGGCCTCTTCATTTCGCGAGAGTGATGCGGCGACTGGCATACATCTCGCGATTTCCAAGCATGGCCGTGCAATCCGTCCTGACGGACGAGTTTCCCGTCATCAGCACGGTCTTGCCGACAAGCCTCAGACAATCGCCCTGGCTGCTCATATCTGAGTTGCCAGCGTAGGAAATGGGCGCGTCAGGCGCATAGACGAAACCGCTGATCGTGGAATTTGCCCCGCCATTGAGCGTCAAGGCGGACGTGTTCCCGTGATCCTCGAAAATGGTGATGCCGGCATAGGGGCCGCTGGTGGACGGGGAAAGGTCCACCTTCTCATTGGCATTTATGTAGAGCTGTGCGCCTTCCATGAGGAATATAGTCACGCCGTGACCTGTCAGGCTACCGTTGCCGCCGGGCTTGATGGTGGTGCCGCGCAGGATGTAGACGCCCGGATCAAGTGTGATGTCCCCCGACAATGTCTTGTCGCAATACGTGCCGGGCGACAGCGTGTAGGTTTTGCCGTTCGGGACCGGCAGACACAATGTGAAGGGGGGAGGGACGACGTCGGCCAGAGGATCAAAAGACGCATATTGATGTTCGAGCGGCATTCCACAGGTGAGTGTGGCGTTGGGTGACGAAAGCCCGGAAGTGCCGCCGACAGTCGAGACGCAGCCCGCTGAAACCAGTGCGGAACCGCCCCTGTTCACGGCGTCGGGCGCATCCGAGTTTGCCGCGATCACGCAGTTGCTCATCGAGACGTTGGTCGAGCCCTGCAGGCTCACGGCGGCGGATGCCTGCGGATCGAGCGCCAGCACGCAGGCTTGCGCGCCAGGCTCAAGTTTGACCGAGGCCGAGCGATGAGCCTGCCAAGCGGGCGCGCCGCTGATGAAGCTTGCTCGGCTGATTTTGGACGAAACCGAGATGTAGTAGGCGCTCGGGTCGCCGCTCGCGGCTGCCGAAAAGGCGGAGACGCTGCCCGAATATTCTTGCTGGTCGGCAATGCTCATATTGGCCGCGAAAAATGTCAGCCCGAGCGCCTGGACATCACCTGCCGTCATGCCGGGCGAATACTTTGTGCCGACGGCGAGCCCCGCCGCGTCCAGTGAGTTCTGCAATTGCGCGGCATCCTCGCTGGTGCCCACCAGATCCATGACTCCGGCAACGCCAAGCATCATCGGCAGCATCGCCATGGCGGTTGCCAAGGCAAAGTTGCCGCGCCTGTCGCGCGCGAATCCGAGGATCATCGCTTTTAGCATCCCAGCCCAGAAACCAGTGGTCGGCATGACGATGCTCATAAAACGCTAATTTTCACGTTGCTGGATGCGTCAAAGACCGGCCAGTTTTTTGGAGGCTAGTTAACCATGCCGGCCCCACGGCACGATAGTGCGCCGCCATTGCAGCTACTGAAGCGAGGAAACCTTGGACTTACCCATCGCAGCCTTTCGCGCGAGACATCCACTGCCGCTCGCGCGCCTGGCGAAAACTGGTGACAGGCCGGGGCGGTTCGGCTAATCCGAACCGGCTGCGGCGAACCGTCGGTGGCAGCGATCGCAACGATCATGACTGAAGGAAACGGCATGGCGGATTCGCCTGAAATGATCGGCTCGCTCGAAGACGTGTCGAAAGCCTATTCGGCAATCCTGTGCGATGTCTGGGGCGTGGTCCACAATGGTGAAACGCATTTCCCGGTGGCGGCTTCCGCACTGGCAAGGGCTCGAGAGGCGAAAATCCCCGTCGTCCTGATCACCAATTCGCCGCGCAGAAGTGCCGATGTCGTGGCGCAGATGAACGCGATCGGTGTTCCACCGTCAGCCTACGACCGGGTGGTTACCTCAGGCGACGTGACGCGGGATCTGATCGCCGAAGGGCCGCGCAAGATTTTCCATATCGGCGCCGACCGGGACTTCACCCTCTATGAAGGTCTCGACGTCGAGCTTGTCGAGGAGTTCGAGGCGTCCGGCGTCGTCTGCACCGGCCTGTTCGACGACGAGGTCGAAAAACCCGAGGATTACACGGAGCTCCTGCGGCGGCTGCGCGCCAGGAACCTGCCTTTCATCTGCGCAAATCCCGACATCGTGGTCGAGCGTGGCGAACGCATCATCTGGTGTGCCGGCGCGCTGGCGCGTGACTATGCCCAGCTTGGCGGCCGCACATTGATCGCTGGAAAACCATACGCGCCGATCTACAATCTCGCGATGAAGGAGGTCGCCGAGATTCTTGGCCAGCCGGTCGAGCGCGGCCAGGTGCTGGCCATCGGCGACGGCATGATGACCGATGTGAAGGGCGCCGCCGACAATGGCTTCGATGTTCTTTATGTCTCCGGCGGCATCCATGCCCGCGACTATGGCGATGCCCTGCAACCGGACCCGGCAAGACTGGCGGCGTTCCTGGAAAAGCATGGCTATGGTCCGGTGGCCGTCATTCCCAGACTTCGGTAGGTGACGATGGCAGCCTTCCAGCGCATCCTGGCAACCGCGCCGCTTCCCGCAGACCTGCGCGGCGGCGTGGTGGCGATCGGCAATTTCGATGGCGTCCATCGCGGCCATCAGGCGGTGCTCGAGCGCGCCTCCGCCGAGGCCGGACGGCGCGGCGCACCGGCCCTGGTGCTGACATTCGAACCCCATCCGCGCAAGATCTTCAGGCCTGATATCCCGTTGTTCGTGCTGACGCCGCCGCCGATGAAGGCGCGGCTCCTGTCGCTGCTGGGCTTTGCCGCGCTGGTCGAACAGCCGTTCACGCGCGACTTCGCCTCGCTGTCGGCGGAAGCGTTCGTGACGGATGTGCTGGAAACGAACCTTGGCATTACCCACGCCGTGACCGGGTTCGATTTCCACTTCGGCAAGGATCGTCAAGGCGGCCCGGCCTACCTGATGGCGGCGGGTGAGCGTCACGGCTTCGGCGTCACGCTCGTCGACGCCTTCCGGGACGAGGGCGCCGAGGTGGTGTCGTCCAGCCGCATCCGCGGATTGCTGGGCGAGGGCGAAGTGGCCGAAGCCGCCGGTCTGCTCGGCTACCGCTTCACCGTCGAAAGCGAAGTGGTCGGCGGACAGCAGCTTGGCCGCACCCTTGGCTTTCCAACCGCGAATATGAGGCTGTCGGCTGAAGCCGCACTCAAGGAGGGCATCTATGCCGTCCGCTTCCGCCGCGCCGACGGCACGCTTCACGACGGCGTCGCCAGCTTCGGCCGTCGCCCGACCGTCGATGACAATGGCGCGCCGCTGCTGGAAACCTTCGTCTTCGACTTCTCCGGCGACCTCTATGGCGAGGTCTGTCAGGTTTCCTTCTTCGGTTTCCTGCGCCCGGAGGTGAAGTTCGATGGGCTCGACGCGCTGGTCGCGCAAATGAAGCGCGATGAAGCCGAGGCACGGGCGCTGCTTGCCGGCGTCAGGCCGCTCTCCGACCTCGACGCGGCCATGGCTTTTTGAATGGAAAATCCGTTCCGCACGGCTTGACCAGCTCCGAGCGAGTAGACTAGTTTGGATCCATGGATCCAAAGTCGATTTTTAGCGAACTTCAGGATGAGATCGAGTCAGGTGAATTGGCACCAGGTTCCGTTCTCAAGCAGGAATCGATCGCCGAGCGTTTCGGGGTCAGCCGACAGCCTGTCCGACAGGCCCTGGACCAGTTGCTCGGGAGCGGCTTAATCGTGCGCCGTCGCGATCGAAGCTTAGCGGTAGCGATCCTCTCAGAACGGGAAGCGACTGAACTCTGCGAACTTCGGGCTATTCTAGAGGTCGCAGCCTTGGAGCAGTCTTTGCCGGAGCTTCAGCCTTCCGCCTTGCATAGGGCTGAGAGGCTCAACGAGGAGCTGTTCGCGGAGTACGATCCGCCGCGGATACTTGAGCTCGATCAACAGTTTCACCTCACGCTGTACAGCGGCTGCACGAACACTCGATTGCTTAAGAACGTCGGAAACCTTCGACGAGAATCCCGACGGTCGACCCTTCACCAAGAGCGTGGCGCCCAGCAGCGCATTGATTTTTTCGAGGAACACGCGGCGATCGTTGCCGCTTGTGCGAGGCGCGATTTCGACGCTGCGGCGCAGCATCTTCGCCGCCACATCGCTCAAACGACTGCAAGACTTCTTTCCATGCCGACAAAGGATACATGATGAAAATGACCGTCGAAGTCCATTGGGAGCGTGAGGGAGCGGTCTTCACCGACAAGCGCTACAGCCGCGCGCACATTTGGCGCTTTGACGGCGGCCAGGTCGTGCCAGCATCGGCTTCGCCGCATATCGTTCCGCTTCCTTATTCTGTGGAAGCCAACGTCGATCCGGAGGAGGCCTACATCGCGGCGATTTCCAGCTGTCACATGCTGACCTTTCTCTCGCTCGCGGCGCCCAAGCGGATCGTGGTCGAGAGCTATACCGACAAGGCGACGGGCGTAATGGAGAAGGTCGACGGAAAATTGATCGTCAGCCGCGTTGAACTCAACCCGACCATCGTCTACGCCGGGGAGCAACCGACCACCTCAATGCAGGCGGAACTGCACCACTTGGCGCATGAACAGTGCTTCATCGCCAATTCCGTCAAGACGGAGATCCAGGTAGCCTAGATCACCTCCAGCGGGATTCTACTTCTTCAGCGCCAGACCGACGGCGATGAAGGTCCAGCCCTGGAAGATCAGATCGATCGCAAGGAACAGACCGAGCACCCACAGGCTGTTGACCGGCCAGCCCATGGCGATGATAAGGCCAGCAAGCGCGCTGATGACACCGGCGGCGACGATCCAGCCCCAGCCGCGTTCCGGCCGATGGCTGTAGCCGACCCAGGCCCTGAGCACCCCTGACGCGACCAGCGCGATCGCCAGCAGGAACGTCAGCACCGCCGAGGCCAGCAACGGATTGCCGAAAGCGAAGAAGCCGGCAACGGCGTACAGCAGTCCGCTGAGCAGCCAGTAGAAGAAGCGGCTCCAGGTCTTGACGCCGAACGCATGCACGATCTCGATGACGCCTGCCATCAGCATCAGCCATCCCACGACATAGACAGAAGCCACCGTGGCGATGAACAGATTGGCGAAGGCAATGCCGCCGAAGATGAGCAGCAGCACGCCGAGCGCGACAAACCATCCCCATTTTGTCCGTGTCTGTTCGAGCGCGATTTTCAAGGCGTCGCCATGCAGGGTCATTATCGCGGTCTCCATCGAGGGCTGCGGAATACTGCGGATGGAAGGTAATCCGGGCACGGGCCAACGTCCAGTCGATGACCGGCAGCGGGACCGCTGCAAAGCGCGAGCATATGTCTCGGGTTTAAATCAAATTTTACCAAACGGCCGTCAAAGCTGTCATCGGTAATCGAGTGTGTCGTGTTAGTGGAGTGGCCATGAGTCCGGTCGGAAGAATCTCTCTGGTGTTGGCCGCTGCGGTGCTGGGCGGAGCGGGCACTGCCCATGCGGGCGAGGGCAGCTGGCTGTCCGGCGACTGGTATCTGACCGTTGGCGCCACCGGCATGGTGGCGCCGAATTTCGAGGGCGGCAAGAAGTACCTGCTCAGCGCTTCGCCGATCATTTCGCTGGGCAAGGCCGGACCGGCGGCCCGCTTTGTCTCGCGCAACGACAACATCTCGCTGGCGCTGGTCGACGATGGCAGTCTCCGCGCCGGCCTGACCGGAAAATTCCTGTTTTCGCGTGACGATGACAACGCCGATGAGCTGAAGGGCCTCGATCCGGTGCGCTGGGGCGGCGAAGTCGGCGGCTTCTTCGAATTCTATCCGACCGACTGGCTGCGCGCCCGCGCCGAGCTGCGCCACGGCATTCGCGCTCACAACGGCTTTGTCGCCGACATTGCCGCCGACGCCTTCTACGATGTGACGCCAACCGTCAGGATTTCGGGAGGACCGCGTGTTTCCTTCGCCTCCGGCAACTATTTCGACGCCTATTATGGCGTCAACGCGCAGGAAGCCGTGGCGTCGGGCCTGAGCGAATACCATCCCGGTGGCGGGCTGAAATCGACCGGCCTCGGCGGCGCCATAACCTGGAAGGTGACCGAGCCGATGACCGCCAGCCTGTTTGGCGAATATTCGCGCCTGATGGGACCGGCGGCCGATTCCAGCCTGGTCAAGGAGCGCGGCGACCGCAACCAGTTCATGATTGGCGTGTCGACCACCTACCGCTTCGATTTCACGATGTAGGTGAATCGAACGAGACGCTTTATTCCTGCCGTGGCTTCGGCTAAAAGCCCAGCCATGACCAGCTTTTCGCGCCTTTTCGCGATCGCGATACGAATTACAGGCCCGGTGTTCCGGGTGGCCTGAGCGCCGCCGGAGCCGCCGGGAGTTTCTGCGCGCCCCCTCGCGCTTTTTCCATAACATGATAGTTCACGCCCGAGCTTGTACGCCCGCCGGGCAATGCAAATGGCAGACCAATGACCGATACAACTGAAACGATCGACTATTCCAAGACGCTTTACCTGCCGCAGACGGACTTCCCGATGCGCGCCGGCTTGCCGGAGAAGGAGCCGCTGCTGGTCAAGCGCTGGCAGGACATGGATCTCTACCGCAAGCTGCGCGAGAGCGCTGCCGGCCGCACGAAATACGTGCTGCATGACGGCCCGCCCTACGCCAACGGCAACATCCATATCGGCCATGCGCTGAACAAGATCCTCAAGGACGTCATCACCCGCTCGTTCCAGATGCGCGGTTACGACTCGAACTATGTGCCCGGCTGGGATTGTCACGGCCTGCCGATCGAATGGAAGATCGAGGAGCAGTACCGCGCCAAGGGCAAGAACAAGGACGAGGTGCCGGTCAACGAATTCCGCAAGGAATGCCGTGAGTTCGCCGCGGGTTGGATCACGGTGCAGGGCGCCGAGTTCCAGCGCCTCGGCGTCATCGGCGACTTCGAGAATCCCTATACGACGATGGCCCTCCATGCCGAGTCGCGCATCGCCGGCGAGCTGTTGAAGTTCGCCATGTCGGGCCAGCTCTATCGCGGCTCCAAGCCGGTGATGTGGAGCGTCGTCGAGCGCACGGCGCTGGCCGAGGCCGAGATCGAGTACCACGACTATGAGAGCGACACGATCTGGGCGAAGTTCCCGGTTGCCAGCCTGGTTCGCCCCATCGACGATGGCCAGACCAAGCTGACCGAGGGCGCGCTCGATCTGCTGCAGGCTCATGTCGTCATCTGGACGACGACGCCGTGGACGATCCCCGGCAACCGCGCCGTCAACTATTCGCCGCGCATCAACTATGGCCTCTATGAGGTCACGGCAGCCGAGAACGCATTCGGCCCGCAGCCGGGTGAAAAACTGATCTTTGCCGACGCGCTGGCCGAAGATTCCTCGGCCAAAGCCAGGGTCACCTTGAATCGTCTCCGCAGTGTTTCGGCGCAAGAGCTTGGAAGCCTTACGCTTTCGCATCCGCTCAAGGATTTTTGCGGCGGCTACGACTTTGCCGTTCCGATGCTCGCCGGCGACCATGTCACCGACGATGCCGGCACCGGCTTCGTCCACACCGCGCCCGGCCACGGCCGCGAGGACTTTGACGCCTGGATGGATGCGGCGGCGGATCTGCGCGCACGCGGCATTGATCCCGCCATCCCGTTCACCGTCGACGATGGCGGCTTCTTCACCAAGGACGCGCCGGGTTTCGGCCCTGACCGGGAGGGTGGACCGGCACGCGTCATCGACGACAACGGCAAGAAGGGCAACGCCAACCAGGCCGTCATCGACGAGCTGATCAAGCGCAACGCGCTGTTCGCGCGCGGCCGGCTGAAGCACAGCTACCCTCACTCCTGGCGGTCCAAGAAACCGATCATCTTCCGCAACACGCCGCAATGGTTCGTCTACATGGACAAGGACCTCGGCGACGGCTCGACACTGCGCAGCCGGGCGCTCAAGGCCATCGACGACACCCGCTTCGTGCCCGCCGCCGGCCAGAACCGCATCCGCGCCATGATCGAGGAGCGCCCGGACTGGGTGCTGTCGCGCCAGCGCGCCTGGGGCGTGCCGATCGCGGTCTTCGCCGATGCCGACGGCAATGTGTTGAAGGACGAAGCGGTCAACCAGCGCATCATGGACGCCTTCGAGCTGGAAGGCGCCGACGCCTGGTTCGCGGCTGGCGCCAAGGAACGTTTCCTCGGCAATCACGATACCTCCAAATGGAAGCAGGTGATGGACATCCTCGACGTCTGGTTCGATTCGGGCTCGACGCACGCCTTCACGCTGGAAGATCGTCCTGACCTGAAATGGCCGGCCGACGTCTATCTCGAAGGCTCCGACCAGCATCGCGGCTGGTTCCATTCGTCGCTGCTGGAAAGCTGCGGCACCAGGGGCAGGGCGCCTTACGACACCGTCGTCACCCATGGTTTCACCATGGACGAGGATGGCCGCAAGATGTCGAAGTCGCTGGGCAACACCGTGGTGCCGCAGGACGTCATCAAGCAGTCGGGCGCCGATATACTGCGTCTGTGGGTGGTGACGACCGACTACTGGGAGGACCAGCGGCTCGGCAAGAACGTGCTGCAGACCAACATCGACGCCTACCGCAAGCTGCGCAACACCATCCGCTGGATGCTGGGTACGCTTGCCCATGACGATGGCGAAGAGGTGCCGCTGGAGAAAATGCCGGAGCTGGAGCGGCTGATGCTGCACCGGCTGGCCGAGCTTGATGAGGTCGTGCGCTCGGGCTACGACGCCTTCGAATTCAAGCGCATCACCCGCATGCTGCTCGATTTCATGGTGGTCGAGCTGTCGGCGTTCTATTTCGACATCCGCAAGGACGCGCTCTACTGCGACGCGCCGTCGAGCCTGAAGCGCAAGGCTTCGGTGCAGGTGGTACGTCATCTCTTCGATTGCCTGGTGAAATGGCTGGCGCCGATGCTGCCTTTCACCATGGAGGAGGCCTGGCTTGACCGTCATCCCGACGCCGTCTCGGTGCATCTCGACCAGTTCCCGCAAATCCCGGCGGACTGGAAGAACGAGGCGCTGGCGGAAAAGTGGCGCCAGGTGCGGCAGGTGCGGCGCGTCGTCACCGGCGCGCTGGAGATCGCGCGCGCCCAGAAGGTGATCGGATCGTCGCTGGAAGCGGTGCCCGTCGTCACAATCAACGACGCAGCGCTCGAAGCGGCGATTTCAGATGTCGACATGGCCGAGATGGCGATCACCAGCGATCTGGTCATCGCTCATGGCGAGGCACCGGCTGGTGCCTTCGCGATCGACGACGTCAAGGGTGTCGCCGTGGTGGTCGAGAAGGCCGAGGATCGTGGCCTGTTAAAATGTGCACGCTCCTGGCGCTACACCGCCGATGTTGGCCAGGATCCGGAATTCCCGGATGTTTCGGCCAGGGATGCGGCGGTGCTGCATGAATTGAAAGCGCTTGGTCGACTTTAGCGGTTAGTCGGCTGGATCGGTGCACAAATGCCACGCCGGGCGGGCGAAAACCGCCCGCGCGTTGCCCTTAACGAGTGGTTGAGGTAAACACGCGAAACTCCGGAAGACAAATTGTCGCCGGATTTCCGTCGCAAGTGCTTGGACGATGGGGACCGGCCACAAGGCTGGTGGCAATCGAGAGGCTGTCTAGAGTGGGACTTTTTGGCATGACCGTGAGATATAATGCGCGCTTGGCGCTGCTGGCGCCGCTTGTCGCGTCGGGCCTCGCTTTGTCCGGCTGCATGGGCTCTCCGACCTACGGCACCGACAAGACCGCCGGCGAACAGCTGGCCGGCGATATTTCGGGCGCCTTTTCATTCGCGCCGAAGCGCAAGGAACAGATCGACTACAAGCCGCGTCCGACGCTCGTGAAGCCGGCGCCAGGCCAGAAGGAAGCGCTGCCGGCCCCGCAGGACAGCATCGAGACGGCGAGCGCCGAATGGCCCGAATCGCCCGAGCAGCGCCGCGCCCGCTTGCGCGCCGACGCCACCGCCCATCAGAACGACCCGGCGTATCAGTCGGAGATCATCGACGACGTGCAGACGGACCCGGCCTCGGTGAAGAGGGCGATGGCGGAGTCAGGGTCGAGCCACCCGCCGGCATGGACACCGGCCGATTCCGACAAGGGCCGTGCCGCCGAGATCCAGCGCCGCCTTGCCGACAGCAAGCAGGGCGATCCGAACACCCGCAAATATCTGAGCGAGCCTCCAGTGCAGTATCGTGTTGCGGCCGGCACGGCGCCGCAAGATCAGCTTGGCGAGGACGAGTACAAGAAGGAACGCCGCCTCAAGAAAGAGGCGGAAGGCAAGAAGGGCAGCGGTTGGTTCGACTGGCTGTAAGAACGCCATATTGTGTCGCCGGGCGTTGCGCCCGGTTCAGCCGCGCCGCTCCCGAAAAAATCCTTTGAGCAGCAGGGCTGCTTCGGTCTCGCCCATGCCCGGATAGATGTCGGGCGCGTGGTGGCAGGTCGGCGAGGCAAAAAAACGTACGCCATTGACCACGGCACCGCCCTTGTCGTCAACGGCGCCGAAATAAAGCCGGCGCAGCCGGGCGAAGGAAATGGCGCCGGCGCACATGGCGCACGGCTCAAGCGTCACATAGAGATCGTGCCCCGTCAGCCGCTCGGCCGACAATTTGCGGCAAGCTTCGCGGATGACCAGCATCTCGGCATGCGCGGTCGGGTCGGCAAGTTCGCGTGTGCGGTTGCCGGCGCTGGCGACAACACCAACGCCATTGGCGATGACGGCGCCGACCGGCACTTCGCCTCGCAAGGCGGCAGCCTCTGCCTCCTTCAGCGCCAGCGCCATGAAATCGGGCCGCTTCACGCGATTTCCACTCCGATTATCTCCTCGCCACCTGACGGAGCAAGTTCGTTTCGAATGAACCGCACTTGCTCCAGGCTTTTGATTTTCGTTTGTCTTTTTGGAAAAACCGGTCTCCACTTTTCCCTGACAAACTCCAGTGATCCTGTTATTGAGCGCAGGACCTCGAAAATCGGGACTCGGTTTTCGAAAATGATCATGCGCCACATCAAAAGTGCTACAGCGTTCGTTGCGCGCCCGAAAGGATGCGCCACGCTGTAGCAGCGCAAACGGATAAAGGCCACATGGACGACAACGACAAGAAATTCCGACCCAGGAAGGGTCCGGCCAAGAGTGGGCCGAAAGCCGCGGGACCGCGCAGCCATGATGGCGCCGCGGGCAAGGGCGGCAAGCCGTCCTTTGGCGCCAAGAAACCTTACGCACCGCGTGGCGATCGGCCGATGGCTGCCGATGGCGAGCGGCCGAAGCGCGATTTCAAGGGCGGGGACAAGCCTTTCAGCAAAGGCCCGCGTCCCGAAGGCAAGCCTTTTGAGAAGCGCGAAGGGCCGCGCAAGCCCTACGCACCGCGCGGCGACCGCCCGATGGCCGCCGAGGGTGAGCGCAAACCGTATGAGAAGCGCGAAGGACCACGCAAGCCCTATGCGCCACGTGGCGACCGGCCAATGGCGGCCGAAGGCGAGCGCAAGCCCTATGAGAAGCGTGAAGGACCGCGCAAACCCTACGCACCGCGCGGCGACCGGCCGATGGCCGCAGAAGGCGAGCGCAAGCCCTATGAAAAGCGCGAGGGGCCGCGCAAGCCTTATGCGCCCCGTGGCGATCGCCCGGTGGCCGCCGAAGGCGAGCGCAAGCCTTATGAAAAGCGCGAGGGGCCGCGCAAGCCCTATGCACCGCGGGGCGACCGACCGGCTGCGGCGGCAGCGGGCGGCGAAAAGCGTTTCGACCGTCCCACGCGTGATTTCAGTGACCGCGCGCCGCGCGACGCCGGCGATCGCCCGAAGCGTGACTTCGCCGACCGCCCCAAGCGTGACTTCGGCGATCGCCCGAAGCGGGATTTCAACGATCGGCCGCAAGGCGCGTCAGACGGCAGCTTCAAGCCACGCCCGCGTCCCGCCGAGGGCGCGGAAGAGGCAGGCGAGCGCATCGCCAAGCGGCTGGCCCGCGCCGGCCTGGCCTCGCGCCGCGATGCCGAGGAGCTGATCGCCGCCGGCCGCGTCAAGGTCAATGGCCGCGCCCTGACTTCGCCGGCCTTCAACGTCATGCCTGATGACATCATCCATCTCGACGGCATGGAAATCCCGCCGATCGAGCGCACCCGGCTGTTCCTGTTCCACAAGCCGGCCGGCGTCGTCACCACCAACCGCGATCCCGAGGGCCGCAAGACCGTCTTCGACGTGCTGCCGGCTGAATTGCCGCGGCTAATGACCATCGGCCGGCTCGACATCAACACCGAAGGCCTGCTGCTGCTCACCAATGATGGCGGCCTGTCGCGCGTGCTCGAACTGCCGGCCACCGGCTGGCTGCGCCGCTACCGGGTGCGCGTCCACGGCAAGGTCGAGGAAAGCGCGCTTGCGGGCCTGCGCGAGGGCATTGCCGTTGACGGCGTGTTCTACGGTGCCATCGAAGCCATGCTCGACCGCGAGCAAGGCACCAATGCCTGGCTGACGATCGGCCTGCGCGAGGGCAAGAACCGCGAAGTCAGAAACATTCTCGGCTCGCTCGGCCTCGACGTGACGCGGCTGATCCGCATCTCCTACGGGCCGTTCCAGCTCGATGACCTCGCCGAGGGCCATGTGCTCGAGATCAAGGGCAGGGTTCTGCGTGACCAACTCGGCGAGCGCCTGGTCGAGGAATCCGGCGCCAATTTCGACGCCGATGTCACCAAGCCGTTTTCCAACAAGCCGGTGCGGCGCACGGAAGTTCGCGAGCCGGAGCCGGAGCGGCCGAAATTCACCCGCGACGGTGAGCGCCGCCCGATCGGCGAGGGCGGTTTGATCAAGAACCGCAAGCGCCGCGAAGGCAGCCGCGACGAGGCTCTGGGCAAGCTGTCGACAAGCCCTGACAGAAGCGCGGAGAAGAGTTTTGGCGAACGCGGCCCGCGTCCCGAACGCAGCTTCGGCGACAAGCCACGCGGCAGTTTCGGCGACAAACCGCGCGGCAGCTTCGGCGACAAGCCGCGTGGTGCTTTTGGCGGCAAGCCGGGCGGCGGGAAAAAGTCCGAGCGCGAGCAGCGGCCGATCGAGCCGCCCGGCCAGCGCAAGGCCAATGTCTGGATGGCACCGGGCGCGCGGCCGATCGGCAAGGGCAGGGCCGATGCAGACGCAGCCAAGGCCGCTGAAGCAAAGGCGCGAAAGGCATCGTTCAAGCCGACCTATGGCAAACCGGCCGGTGCCAAGCCGTTCGGCAAGCCGAGAGGCGAACGTCCGGGCGGGGCCGGCGGCGGTGAGCGTCCGCGCAATGGTCCCCGAGGCCCCAAAGCGAGATGAGAATCGTCGGTGGTGAGTTTCGCGGGCGTCCGCTGGCGACGCCCCGTTCGAGCGCCATCCGTCCGACGACCGATCGCACCCGCGAGGCGGTCTTCAACGTGCTGGCGCATCGCTTTGCCGAGCAGTTGGACGGCGCGCGCGTGCTCGACCTGTTCGCCGGCACCGGTGCGCTGGGGCTTGAGGCGCTGTCGCGCGGTGCCTCCTACGGGGTCTTCATCGAGGAATCGGCCGAAGGCCGTGGCCTGATCCGCGACAATGTCGAGGCCTTCGGCCTGACCGGCCGCACCAAGATCTTCCGCCGCGATGCCACCGGCCTTGGCGAGGCCGGCACGCTGGCGCCGTTCGGCCTCGTCTTTGCCGACCCGCCCTATGGCAAGGGCCTTGGCGAGCGCGCCTTGCAGTCGGCGAAAGCCGGCGGCTGGCTTCGCCCCGGCGCGCTGTGCGTGGTCGAAGAGGCGGCAGTGGCGCCCTTCGAGCCGGGTCACGGTTTTTCGGTGCTGGACGAGCGCAACTACGGTGAGACCGTCATCCGCTTTATCGAGGCGGCCTGATACGCCTTCGCGATTGGCGGTTCCTCTCCCCCGCTTCACGGGGGCGAGGAACCGAGCTCCGCCTCTAAAATGACCAACAATTAACTTTGCTTGTCGCCAGTACCTTGCCTATCGTCTGCAGACAGAACCGGAGCCGTTGATGACATCCAGGATTGAATGGCTGCGCGGAACGCTGTTGGCGTCCTCTTTGGCTTTTGTCATGACCAGCCCGGTGGCGGCCGAGAGCCCCGTCTTGCCCAACACGGTTCCGGCCGAGTTCAAGGTCACGGATTTCCTGCTCGACAACGGCATGGAGGTGGTCGTCATTCCCGACCACCGTGCGCCGATCGTCACCCACATGGTCTGGTACAAGATCGGCAGCGCCGACGAGCCGCCCGGCAAATCCGGCATTGCGCATTTCTTCGAACATCTGATGTTCAAGGCGACGACAAACCATGCGGCGGGCGAGTTCGACCGCGCCATCTCCGATATCGGCGGCTCCAACAACGCCTTCACCTCCTACGACTACACCGCCTTCCACGAGACGGTGGCGCCGTCGGCGCTCGAGCTGATGATGAGCTTCGAGGCCGATCGCATGCGCAACCTCATCCTCACCGACGATGTCATCAAGACCGAGCGCGATGTCATCCTCGAGGAGCGCCGCTCGCGCATCGACAACAGCCCCGAGGCCGTGCTGGACGAGGAGGTCGATGCGACGCTGTGGCAGAACCAGCCCTATCGCATCCCGGTCATCGGCTGGATGCAGGAGATGCAGCAGCTGAACCGCGCCGACGCTGTCGCCTTCTATGACAAATATTACCGGCCCAACAACGCGGTGCTGATCGTTGCCGGCGATGTCGAACCGGACACGGTGCGGGCGCTGGCCGAAAAGACCTATGGCAAGGTGGCGCGCGGCCCCGATCTGCCGCCGCGCATCCGTCCGGTCGAGCCGGAGCAGAACACCAAGCGCACGGTGACGCTCGCCGATGCCCGCGTCAGCGTGCCGAGCTTTTCCACCCAATGGGTGGTGCCGTCCTATCACACAGGCAAGCCGGGCGAGGCGGAAGCGCTCGACCTCTTGGCGGAGATCCTCGGCGGCGGCAATCGCAGCCGGCTCTACCAGGCGCTCGTCGTCCAGCAAGGTATCGCATCCAGCGCCGGCGCCTTTTTCCAGGGCACCATGCTCGACGACACCAACTTCACCGTCTATGGCGCGCCGCGCGGGGATGCCAAAATCTCCGACGTCGAAGCGGCGGTCGATGCCGAAGTGGTGCGCATCGTCAAGGATGGCGTCACGCCATCGGAGCTGGAAAAGGCCAAGGACCGCTATGTCAGATCGATGACCTTTGCCCGCGACAAGCAGGATTCCATGGCCAACATCTATGGCTCGACGCTTGCCACCGGCGGCAATGTTCAGGACGTCCAGCAGTGGACGGACCGCATCCGCAAGGTCACGGCAGACGAAGTCAAGGCCGTCGCCGCGCGCTATCTCGTGCTCGCCCGGTCGACCACCGGTTATTTGCTGCCGCAGCAACAGGCGGGGAATTGATTTGATGAAGAGATCGAGCGTTGGCGCTGCCCCTCACCTGCCTGCCGGCATCCTCTCCCCGTACAGTGACGGGGAGAGGGGCGCCGTCATCGCCGGTTTCGCCAGTCACCATGGTTGCAAGACGGAAGCCGAGGTTGCGGCCAGCCTCCTTCTCCCCGTCACTGTACGGGGAGAAGTGCCCGGCAGGGCGATGAGGGGCGGCGCCGACTTCGACAATTGTTCGTTTGGAACGACCACCCCGAGCCGCGCCATCGCCCCGCTGATCACTTTACTTCTCTCCATCCTCTTCCTCATCCTGCCGGCACTCACCGCGCGGGCCATGGACATCCAGTCCGTCACCTCGCCAAAGGGCATCACCGCCTGGCTGGTCGAGGACTATTCCGTGCCGGTTGTCGCCATCCGCTTCGTCTTCGGCGGCGGCTCGACGCAGGATCCGGTCGGCAAGGAAGGGCTGGCCAATCTGATGACCGGCCTGTTCGACGAAGGCGCCGGCCCGCTCGACAGTGAAGACTTCCAGATCAAGCTCGACGATGCCGGCGCCGAGATGAGCTTCGACGAGAGCCGCGACGGCATCTACGGCTCCATGCGCATGCTGGCCGAGCAGCGCGACCAGGCCTTCGACCTGTTGCGGCTGGCGGTCAACGAGCCGCGCTTCGACCAGCTGCCGATTGACCGCATCCGCTCCCAGATCCTGTCCGGCATCATCGCCGGCGAAAACGATCCCGACACGGTGGCGCAGAACAAATGGGCGCGAGCGCTTTATGGCGATCATCCCTATTCCCGCTCCGACCAGGGCACCAAGGAAAGCATCGCCACCATCACGCCCGATGATCTCAAAGCCCTGCACAAAGCGGTGTTCGCGCGCGGCGGCCTGCGTGTCGCCTTCGTCGGCGCCATCGACGCGGAGACGCTGAAGAAGAAGCTCGACATGGTGTTCGGCGACCTGCCGCAAAACCAGGCGCTGAGGCCAGTGGCCGATATCGACCCAAAGCTGGCGCAGCATATCGAGGTCGATTACGACCTGCCGCAGACCTCCCTGCAGCTCGCTTTTCCCGGCGTGAAGCGCAAGGCGGCGGATTTCTTCCCCGCCGTGCTGATGAACGAGATTCTTGGCGGCGGCACCTTCACCTCGCGCCTGTTCCAGGAGGTGCGCGAGAAGCGCGGGCTGGCCTACAGCGTCAACTCCTCGCTCATCAACCAGGACCACGCCAGCGCGCTGATCGTCAGCACCGGCACCCGCTCCGACCGTGCGTCCGAAACGCTCGGCATCATCCGCGACGTGGTCAAGCGACTGGCCGAAGAAGGCCCGACCGAAGCGGAACTGGCGGCCACCAAGAAATACATGATCGGCGCCTACGCCATCAACAATCTGGACTCGTCCAGCGCCATCGCCTCGACGCTGGTCGAGTTGCAGCTCGACGATCTCGGCATCGACTACATGCAGCGCCGCGCCGGCTACATCAACGCGGTGACGCTCGATCAGGTCAAGGCGGCGGCGAAGAAGCTGCTGACCACCGAGCCGACCATCATGGTCATCGGCCCGAAACTGGCAGGAGCCGGCAAGGGATGAGAGCGGGCACGCATTTCTCTTTTCCGGACGCCGGCGCCGCCCCTCATCGCCCTGCCGGGCACTTCTCCCCGTATAGTGACGGGGAGAAGGGGGCTGGCCGCAATCTCGGCGCCCATCTTGCAACGTTTGTGATTGGCGAAATCGGCGATGGCAGCACCCTTCTCCCCGTCACTATACGGGGAGAGGATGCCGGCAGGCAGGTGAGGGGCGGCGCCAACTTCAACAATTGGCGGTCTCCGTCGCCGGCCAGAAACGAGGCAGGAGTCACGCAAAATGGCGCCTAGCTTCGGCATAGCCTTCGGCGGCGGTGGCGCGCGCGGGCTGGCGCATATTCATGTCATCGAGGCGCTGGACGAGTTGGGCATCAAGCCCGTGGCGATTGCCGGCTCGTCGATCGGCGCCATCATGGGCGCCGGCATGGCATCAGGCATGACCGGCAAGGACATCCACGACTATGCCCGCTCGATCCTCGGCCGCCGCGCCCAAGTGGCGAGCCGCATGTGGCGGGCGCGGCCGGGCACCATCGCCGAAGCCATGCAGGGCGGCATCCGCGTCAGCCAGTTCAATGTCGAGCGCATCCTGAAAGCCTTTCTGCCCGAAGCCATTCCCGAAACCTTCGCCGAGCTGCAGATACCGCTGAAGGTGACGGCGACCGACTATTTCGGCCACAAGCTGGCTGTCTTCGAAGACGGCGACCTGCACTCGGCGCTGGCGGCCTCGGCGGCCATCCCCGCCGTGTTCCGCCCGGTGACGCGCGACGGCAGGCTGCTGATCGACGGCGGCATCTACAACCCCGTGCCGTTCGACCTGATCGAGAACGACGCCGACATCATCATCGGCGTCGACGTCGTCGGCGCGCCGGAAGAGGCCGACCGCAAACAGCCCACCTCCGTCGACCTGATGTTCGGCGCCACGCAATTGATGATGCAGTCGATCACCGCCAACAAGCTGAAACAATGCCGCCCCGACATCCTGGTCCGCCCGGCAGTGTCGAGATACCGCGTCCTCGATTTCCTGAAGATCGACGCTTTGATGAACGAGACGGTCGATATCAAGGACGAGTTAAAGCGGCAGGTTGAGAAGGTGGTTGAGGCGCGGGCTGGCGCGGGGAAGAGCAAGCGCGGGAAGCGTGTTGGCGGGTGAGGGTGGTGTCGTGCCGGAGGCCTGCCGCCTATTCTGCTTGCCGAAGTGGCTTAAGCGAACAAAAAGCGAACTATGGGAACGGTCGCATTTGACCCAAGGACGTAGGCGAGTTCACGGCCGAATGGCGGCTTTGCGCCCAATGTCGGTCATTTGGCCGTTCGTGACCGGGTCCTGATAGCGGTCATTCGTCTTGAGCTACTTAAGTGCTGTTAATAGCGGGACGTCTTTAACCTAGAACCGGACGCCGAACAGTCCCCCAGCTTCATCGTCCGTAAGACGGGGGTCTATGATAAACGGTTCTGGATCAAAAATTGGCTCTCCGCTGGCGGTTTCCTCGGTCTTGATTTTGTCGAGGTCGTCCGAGTTCATTGCGACTATATACTGTATGCCAATTTCGCGGGATTTCTGCTCGGCAAAGCTGAGCGCAAGCCCGATTTGGCGTCCGTCTACACCGTCAAAGATATGGCTGTCGTGGATCAGAAAGCCTGGCGAGCGGTCGTGTCGCTTTGCCGCTTGGGCAAGCATCCAATCGAAACAGAACACCTGCATATGGCTTTTGCCACCGCTCTTCTTTCCGACGATATCCGTGTCAATTTCGAGACCGCCTACACCCTTAGAGCGCCCGATGATCAAATTACCAGGTTCGTCGTAGAGATATCTAGAGACGTCGGCAAAGGCTTGGACAGCAAACTTTCGGACGTCCTCGCGCTCCAACACGTCGCGTCCGATTAGTTCCACCTGCTCGCCAATTTGCCGCTTAAGACGAGCCTGATCCTCAATCACATCACGAAGGCGCGGGATTTGTTGGTTGAGGTCCGCCATCTCTCTTTCAAGGGCGGTCAGTTCGGACTGCATCAACGTCATTCGATCAATTGCGATGCCCGAGCGCAGGATCGCCATTTTCTCCTTAAGGGCCTTCTGCAGGCGGTCAATCTGAGTTCGCCGGTCCTTTATGCGCTGTAGTGCCCGAGTCTTCTCGTCGTTCAGCTGCGCGCGTCGATTTTCAGCGAGTTTTCTATGGAATTCAGTCACTTCGTCGAACCGACGCTTGACAAGGTCGGCGAAGAAAATACCAACCTGCTCGTACATTGTTTTCACATCAGCAAGGTTCGTTTCTTCGACCTCTTGCAAAGCCAGATTGATGTTCTCGTTAAGGTCAAGGTCCCGCAGATTTGCTTCGTTCAAGTCTCGGATTTCAGCGGCAATTCCATTGGCGATCTGCTGATGGTCTCGATAGCCGTCGACGACTTCCATCGACGCGATCTCGCCGCGCTTTCTTTCCACCTCAACCTCAAGAATGTCGAGGCGAGATTGCATCTTGTTCAGATCGAGCGCGCCATTGGAAAAGTAACCTTCGCGGATCATTCCAACAAGGTTGTCTGCCTTCTTCTTTTCTTCTTTGAGAAGTTGGAGTTTTTGTACCAGACGCCAGTCGAAGCCGAGAAGGTAAGCGAGATTTACCTGGCTATCCCAAGCGCTTTGGTCAGATGAGTTTAAGGCTGGGCTACTAAAGGCCCCGTTTCTTGCCTTTCGTACAAAAAACGCGAACAATGCGCCGAACTTGGGGGAATATATGCCTCCTGAGTCCTCGTCAGTTAAGCTGAACCACTGTCGCGCAAGCCTTGACCGAAGCTCTTTAAAATCGATTGAGACGCCGTCAAGGAATGCCTCATCTTTATCCTTGCCAGGATTCGTTCTCCGTTCGATTGTAAATTGGTGCTTGGCCTCGCGAAATCTCGCTCCGAATGTTCGGCCCACTAAGATTTCTTTATGAAAATCGTCGTCAGGGTTCTTTCGATCCTGCACTAGCAAGTGGATCAGCTCGACCATGCTGGTCTTTCCGGTACCATTGCGAGTGTCGCGTGCACTCGAGGCCTCATGCCTCTCAGCCAGCAGGATGCTCATCCCCGGCTTAAATGTCAGGGTTCTGAAACTCGGCAGGTTGCTGTAGATTTCAGTGATCATTGGTTGAGCTTCCTGAGGACGCCCGCCTCTAGGCGCACCGCGCCGACTGCATATAGGAAATCAACCGCAACCAGAAACCAGTCGAATTCGATCGTCGTCATTTCATACTCTGACCGACGCGCCTGGATGTCATAAAACAGCGTAGAGACGGTCTTTGGGCGATCCAGTTCCGCCAACACCTCTGCGCCCACCCCTAAAAGTGCATTTTCAATCTTGATGTGCTTCGTGGGCAAAAGCATCAGGACACCGGCACGTTTTCAAAAACGTCGCAGGAATCAAAGAAATAGGTTATGATGACATGAGAGGCCGCGACTTCTTCCGACGTCGCGGTCATTCGAACATAATCGCACAACTTGAAAAAAATATCGTCAGGATTGTATCCAAGGTCGACGAGCTGAAGATATTTTTCACGCATAGCAGACTGGATGACGCTGACCGCTGCCGGATTGCTTTGACCGTCTAGGAACCGGCCCACTACATCCACATTACTCCGGGCCCTGCGGATATCGAATTTCGATGCCTCGCTAAGCCGATTGAATTCCAGCTTAGCCCTATCCGGTATTTCGCCAAACTCCGCTGAACCGAATTGCTTCCCACGTTCGGTGATGATCCGCTTTAGGAGAGGGCGGATATGCTCCATCTGCACCCCTTCGATATTCAGGGCGGCCTTTGGATAAAGGTGGATCAGTTGCTGCAGAGATAGTTTGTCATGCAACTCGTCTTTCAGGAATCGCCGCGAGCCTGAGAGGAATTTGATGCTCGGATAGGCTTTCCGCAGCTCTTCGATCTTATCGCTCGCCGAGGTTGGCAACCCACCATCGTTGTTATGAACGAAGTGCCAAACTTTCATGGTTGGCCAAAACTTGACCACCTCCGGGAATGAGTCTGCCATCTTTGTCGCAGCAGTGCTCGCAAATTTTGCGGGCGACTCAGGCGCATAGCACTGGAATACAGTTTCAGTGGAGAGACGTCGGCCGTCACTCTTCTTGTCGCCTTTCGGTCCACCTGCCTTAATGAGTTCGAAGTCCCCGCCATAGACGCATGCAGCCATCGTGGCGAACCATTGTTCGAAGCCGGTCTGATTGAGGGAATTGAAATTGAGGTCGAAGAACAGGTCGAAGTCAGATTTGTTTTTCATTCTATGACCAGGCCAGAAAGTATGATTCTCGTCCGAATGTGCTCATAGTAGTTGTAGTTTGTGAAGTGATCACTCTGGCTATGCGGTGGAAAAGGCCGCGAAATTTTACAGAATAGCGTGAGATCCCTGCCGTCGAGGCACGCAGTGTTCGCTATCTTTGCCAAAAGAAGTTGCTATGGGATAGCGAATGATAGTTGTAAAACTATTCCCCAGTCCAGCTGATGGTCGATAGTCCACTCTCGGCCTCCATCACGCCGACAGGTGGTGTGCCGGAAACGACAGCTTTCGAGCAGTTATCGGTGACCGCGAACGTCCGCAGTGGAATCGGCTGCCGAACGGTAGCTTTCGTTTGTGCAGGCCCGAAACCAGACTGTCAGGAAACGGCCCAACGGCGGTCATTCGATGCCTTGTCCCTAAGAGGTCGCTCACGCCGCGAAGCGGTCGCTGAGGAATAACCGCCTTCGCCCGCTCGCCTCCGAAGCTAAAAGCCCCCCTCAGTCCTTCGCCCGCTCCACATAAGCCCCATCTGCCGTCATCACCACCACGCGGGTGCCCGGCGCGATGTGCGGCGGCACCAGGGTGCGTACGCCGTTGGACAGCACGGCCGGCTTGTAGGAGGATGACGCCGTCTGGCCCTTGGTGGTCGGCTCGGTTTCCACCACTTCGAAGGTGGCGCGCTGCGGCAGCACCAGGGAGATGGCGATGCCGTTGAACTGCGACACCTGCACGGCCATGCCTTCCAGCAGGTAAGGCGCCATGTCGCCGACCACGGCTTCCGACACCGCGACCTGGTCGTAGCTTTCCGGGTTCATGAAATGAAAGCCTTCGCCGTCGCGATAGAGGAAGGTGTGTTCGCGCTCTTCCACATAGGCGCGCTCCACCTGTTCGGTGGTGCGGTAGCGCTCCGAAACCTTCACCCCGTCGCCGATGCGGCGCATGTCGAGCTGCGTTACAGGCGTGCCCTTGCCTGGGTGGATGTTTTCGGCAAAGAGGATCACATAAAGCTTGCCGTCCTTGTCGACGACATTGCCTTTGCGGAGCGAACTGGCGATGACTTTCACCACGGTTTTAAATCCTGCAAGAAGAGTTGACTGGCGTTTGCCGGCTTGTGCGGCGCTGGATGGGGGCCTACCGCATCTTGGCCGCCGCCGCCAGCCCCATTCCACCATGATCCGAGCCGCATGACCGAAGCTTCGCCCTGGTGGACGCCTGACGTTCACGCCGACCGCCGCCCGCGGCTGATGCTGCGCAACGGCATCGCCGCCAGCCTGCGCGACTGGTTCGCTGCCCATGATTTCGTCGAGGTGGAAACGGCAGCCCTGCAGGTCTCACCCGGCAACGAGGCGCATCTGGCGGCTTTCGCCACCGAAGCGGTCGGGCCGGACGGTGCAAGGGCGCCGCTCTATCTCCACACCTCGCCGGAATTCGCCTGCAAGAAGCTGCTCGCCGCCGGTGAGGTCAGGATATTCAGCTTCGGCCCGGTCTATCGCAACCGCGAGCGCGGCCCCTTGCATCATCCCGAATTCACCATGCTCGAATGGTACAGGGTGGGCCAGGCCTATGAGAGCCTGATGCTGGATTGCGCGGCCTTTCTGGCGCTGGCCGCGACAAGGGCAGGGGCTACTCTTTTCTCTTTCCGGGGCCGCGACTGCGATCCGTTCGCCGAGCCGGAACGGCTGACGGTGGCAGATGCCTTCTCTCGCCATGCCGGCATCGATCTGCTGGCCACGGTCGCCGCCGACGGCAGCACCGATCGCGACGCGCTATACGCCGCCTTGATCCGGGCCGGCATGCGTACCGCGCCCGACGACAGCTGGGCCGACCTGTTCAGCCGGGTGATGGTGGAAAAAATCGAGCCATTCCTCGGGCAGGGACGAACGACCATCCTGTGCGAATATCCGGTGGCCGAGGCGGCACTGGCACGGCCGAGCCCACGCGACCCGCGCGTGGCGGAGCGTTTCGAGCTCTATTGCTGCGGCGTCGAGCTCGCCAACGGCTTTGGCGAACTGACCGACGCCAAGGAGCAGCGCCGGCGCTTCATCATCGAGATGGATGAGAAACAGCGCATCTATGGCGAGCGCTATCCGCTCGACGAGGATTTCCTCGCCGCGCTTGCCATCATGCCGCCGGCCAGCGGCATCGCGCTCGGCTTCGACCGGCTCGTCATGCTGGCGACAGGCGCGCAAAAAATCGAGGACGTGATCTGGACGCCTGTTGCCTGAGGCGCGGAAAGATCTGGCCTATTCGATTCCAGGGATCAAGACTGGACCGTGACCCCGAACCAAGAGACCACATGACCGGTACTGGATTTCACGGTCAATCGGGAAGATCTACAGTGGCTGCTTCTGAAACGGTCGAAATCGCCATTGTCGGCGCCGGAGTTGTCGGGCTGGCGACGGCACTTCGCCTTGTCGCGGACGGCCGCGAAATCCTGCTCATCGATCCGAACGAGCCGGGCTCCGGCGCGTCATCAGGCAATGCCGGAACGATCGCCGAATATGCCTGCATGCCGGTCGGCACTCCTGCGGTGCTGCGGGCGTTGCCAAAGCTGCTGCTTGATCCCGACAGCCCGTTTTCGCTGCGCTGGCCGGCGCTGCTGCAGCTGGCGCCATGGCTCGTTCGGTTCATGCGGCAATCGCTGCCGGCGGCCACCCGGGCCAATGCGCTGGCGCTCGCCGGACTGCTGGCCGACGCCCTCCCGGCCTGGGAAGACATGGTCGGGGAGGCCGGGCTGGAGGACCAGCTGCGCCGCAATGGCTGTCTTTACCTCTATCGCCGCGAGAGCGATTTTGCCGCTGGCGCCGGCGGCCGGGCAATGCGCGCTGGGTTTGGCATCCACCAAGAGGTGCTGACTCCCGAAGAGGTGGCGGCGCTTGAGCCGGGCCTGCCGGCGACAGCAGCGCATGGCGTGTATTTTCCCGACTCGATCAATGTCACCGATCCGGCAATGGTGATGCGGCGGTTGCTGGGCGCGGTGAGTGCCCGTGGTGCATCGGTGAAGCAGGCTGGGATCACCGGGCTGCAGGTCGAGGCTGACGGTGTCCAGCTCAGCGGACCCGGCGTTCGCATCAAGGCTGGCACGGTGGTGATCGCCGCCGGTGCACGGTCGCGCGCACTGGCCGCGCAGGCCGGCGACAGGATTCCGCTCGAGACCGAGCGCGGCTATCATCTGGAATTCCAGACCGACGCGCCGCTGCTCAACCGACCTGTCTGTCCCGTCGATCTTGGTTTCTACCTGACGCCGATGGCTGGCCGCTTGCGGGTCGCCGGCACCGTCGAACTCGGCGGCCTGGTCGCGCCGCCAAATCCGCGCCGGCTGGCGCTGCTTGACCGTGGCGCCAGGCAAATTTTTCCCAGGCTCGGCTCGCCTGCCTCGCAATGGCTCGGCTTCCGGCCGTCCCTGCCGGATTCCAGGCCGGTCATCGGCGCTTCGCGCGGCAGCTCCCGCGTAATTCATGCTTTCGGGCACGGCCATCTCGGCCTGACGCTGGCTCCGATCACCGCGCGGCTGGTCGCCGACTTGATCGGCGGACGCGGCGATCCGGCTCGGCTCGCACCTTTCGCGGCGGGCCGTTTCGGCCGTTGATCGACCGATGCCCTCGATCTGAGTTAGTGCGCGAAAACCTGCTCCAGCGAGCGAAAACCCTTGAATTCCAGGGCATTGCCCGAGGGGTCGCGGATGAACAGCGTTGCCTGTTCGCCGGGTTCGCCCTTGAAACGCACCATCGGCCGTTCCAGCCAGTCGATGTCGTCGCGCGCCTCCAGCCGCGTCGCCAGGCGCTGCCAGTCGTCCATCAGCAGCACCGCGCCGAAATGCGGAATCGGCACGACAATGCCGTCGACCCTGCCGTCACTGGGGGCCTGTGCGGCCTGCGGACGCAGATGCGCCGACATCTGGTGGCCGTAGAGGTCGAAATCGACCCAGGTCGCGGATGAACGGCCGATCGCACAGCCCAGCACCTCGCCATAGAAAACGCGGGTTTCATCGAGATCACGGACCGGGAAGGCGAGATGGAAAGGCGTCATCGAAATGCTCCGTGCAGGCTGCGAACCGATTTTGCGTGACAGGGTTCGCGATTTGAACCGCCCACCCTGCATTTTGATTGAAGCCTATGCCATTGCACAAGCCGGACCGGAACAATAGATGGGTGGGCAACGGCCGCACACCGGCCGCACCAGCAGGATTTCAGGCATGACCGATATATCAGACGCAGCAAAATTGACCGACCGCGTCGCGGCTCTGGTCGAGGCTGCCAAAAAGGCCGGCGCCGATGCCGCCGACGCGGTGGCCGTGCGCGGCCGCTCGACCGGCGTGTCGGTGCGTCTCGGCAAGGTCGAGGCTACGGAAGCCTCCGAGAGCGAGGATGTGGCGCTGCGTGTTTTCGTCGGCGGCCGCGTGGCGAGTGTCTCGGCGACAGCGGCGTCCGACCCGAAAACGCTGGCCGAACGCGCTGTTTCCATGGCGAGAGTCTCGCCTGAGGATCCCTATCAGGGGTTGGCCGACCCGGCATTGCTGGCCAAACAGACACGCGATCTCGATCTGTTCGACGCCACCGAGGTGTCCGCCGACCAGTTGAAGGAAGCCGCATTGGCGGCGGAGGCGGCAGCGCTTGGCGTCAAGGGCGTGACCAATTCGGCCGGCGCCAGCGCCGGTGCCGGCCTCGGCGGCCTGGTGCTGGCCACCTCGCACGGCTTCCTCGGCCACTATGTCGGCTCGCGGTTCTCGCGCTCGGCCAGCGTCATCGCCGGCGAGGGCACCGGCATGGAGCGCGACTATGAATTCTCATCGCGCCAGCACTTTGCCGATCTCGACGCGCCCGAGGACATCGGCCGCAAGGCCGGTGAACGCGCGGTGCGCCGCATCGGCGCGCGCAAGGCGGCGACCGGGCCGGTCGACGTGGTGTTCGACCCACGCGTCGCGCGCGGCATTGCCGGCCATCTTGCCGGCGCCATCAACGGCGCCTCGGTGGCGCGCAAGACCTCGTTCCTGCGCGACATGATGGGCAAGCAGGTGGCCGCATCCGCCATCACCGTCACCGACGAGCCGCTCCGGCGGCGTGGCCAGGCCTCGCGTCCGTTCGATGGCGAAGGCGTCGAAGGCGAAAAGCTGTTGATGGTCGAGAAGGGCGTGCTCAACCACTGGTTCCTGTCGACCTCGGCTGCAAGGGAATTGGGCCTCGTCACCAACGGCCGCGGCGCGCGCGGCGGCTCCTCCGTGACGCCATCCTCCACCAATCTCGCCATCGAACCGGGCGAGCGGTCGCCGGAAGAGCTGATCAAATCGCTCAAGAGCGGCTTCTACGTCACCGAGGTGTTCGGCCAGGGCGTCGACATGATCACCGGCGAATACAGCCGTGGCGCCTCGGGTTTCTGGATCGAGAACGGTGAATTGGCTTATCCGGTCGCCGAGGTCACCATCGCCTCGAACCTGAAGACGATGTTCCTCAACATGGTGCCGGCTGATGATCTCGACCGCAATTTCGGCACCGCCGCCCCAACGCTCCTGATCGAAGGCATGACCCTTGCCGGAGCATGACCTGACCACTGCCGGGGCCACCGAAGACCTGCCGCTGCTGCGCGATGCCGCCCGCGAGGCGGGGCTCATCGCCATGCGCTACTTCGGCAACAGCCCGCAAGTCTGGATGAAGGGCGGCACATCGCCGGTCAGCGAGGCCGACCATGCCGCCGACGCCTACCTGCGCGAAACGCTGCTGGCGGCGCGACCGGATTATGGCTGGCTGTCGGAAGAGACCGTCGACGATCCGGTCCGGCTTTCGGCACGCCGCACCTTCGTCGTCGACCCGATCGACGGAACGCGCGGTTTTCTGGAAGGCCAGCGCACCTGGTGTGTCAGCGTTGCCGTCGTCGAGCATGGCCGCACGCTGGCCGGCGTGCTGGAATGCCCGGCGATGGAGGAGACCTATTGGGCGCTGCCCGGCCAGGGCGCCTTCCGCAACGGCAAGCGCATTGCGGTTCGCAAGCTGGCGGATACGGCCGAGATTTCCGGGCTGAAGCAGTTGACCGACCTGATGCCGGCCGAATGGCAGGCGCGGCTGAAGCGGGCGCCCTACAGCCCTTCGCTCGCCTATCGGCTGGCGATGATCGCAAATGGCGTGCTGGATGCCACTTTCGTCAAGCCGAACGCGCATGACTGGGATATCGCGGCGGCCGACCTCATCCTGCGCGAGGCCGGCGGCCAGCTGCTCGACCAGCATGGCCGTGCTCCACTTTATGCCGGCGAGGTGACTCGTCACGGGGCCCTCGCTGCCGGCAGCGGTGAATTGCTGGCCGTGCTCGCCGGCGTCATCGCCGGTCTGGACGCGTGAAAGCGTTTTCCCGGGCGAGATGAATTCATCTGGCCCTAAAGGTTCCAAAGTCGGCGGCTTTGGTCTAGACCTGTCACAAACTCACGATATGTGAAGGACCGACATGGCCGCGGAAGACGGAAAGAAACAGCTTTTGTATCTGGTGTTCGGTGGCGAACTCAAGAAGCTTGGCGGCACCGAATTCCGCGATCTCGAGGGCCTCGATATCGTCGGCATCTATCCCGACTATCAATCCGCGCACACGGCGTGGAAAGCCAAGGCGCAAGCCAGCGTGGACAACGCCCACATGCGTTACTTCGTCGTTCATCTGCACCGGCTGCTGGACCCCGACAACAAGGCTGCCGGTTGACTTCGATGGAGCATGACCTGGCGAAAGGGCCAGCAAGCGATGCCGCGCCCACGGGCAGGGGACGCAGCCGCACGACCAAGGCCTTCTGGCGCAAGATTCGCCAACCGCTGGCGCAGTCGCGATTCGTCAAGAACGCCATCGCCAGCCTGTTCGCCCAGTTCGTGCGCTTCGTGCGCCTTACCAATCGCGTCGTCGAGGGATCGGCACGGTTTTCGGGCGGTGCCTATACCGAGTTCGAGCCTGGCATCATCGCCTTGTGGCACGGCCAGCATCTGCTGACGCCGGCCTATTACCCCAAGCGCAAGCCGCTGGTCGCCATGGTTTCGCGCAGCGCCGATGCAGAGCTCAACGCTTTGATGCTGGAAAAATTCGGCATCGAGGCGGTGCGCGGCTCGGGCGGGCGGGAGAATGCCAGGCACCTCGACAAGGGTGGGGCAAAAGCGCTTATCGCCCTGAAAAAGTCGCTCGCCGTCGGCAAGAACGTCGCCATGATCGCAGATATTCCGCACGGCACGCCGCGAGACGCAGGGCTTGGCATCGTTCTCCTGGCGCGCCTCTCGGGCCGGCCGCTTGTGCCTGTCGCCATCACCACCAGCCGCCGCAAGGTACTGGAGAAGAGCTGGGACAAGACCACCATCAACCTGCCGTTCGGCCGTTCGTCGATCGTCATCGGTCAGCCGATCTTCGTGGCGGCCGGCGCCGATGAGGCCGAAATGGAGCGCAAGCGCCAGGAAGTGACGACCGCGCTCAATGCCGCGACCGCCGAGGCCTACCGTCTCGTGGATGCCCCGCGATGAGCGGCCGCTGGGCGCGAGCCATGCTGTCGGCATACCGTTTCGCGGGTGCGGCCGCCTATCCGCTGGTCGGGCCCTATGTGGCCTGGCGCACCTCACGCGGCAAGGAAGACCGCTACCGCCGCCGCGAGCGCTATGGCGTCGCCGGCCGCGCGCGCCCCGACGGGCCGGTGATCTGGATCCACGCGGCGAGCGTCGGCGAGACCATCGCCGTCGTGCCGCTGGTCGAAAGCATTCTCGACTACGGCGTCAACATCGTGCTGACGACCGGCACGGTCACCTCGGCGCAGGTCGCCGATGAGCGTCTCGGTGACCGGATCATCCACCAATACGTACCGCTCGATCTCAAGCCGGCGGTCAGCCGGTTCCTCGATCACTGGCAGCCGGATCTGGCGATCATCGCCGAATCCGAAATCTGGCCGATGACCATCCTCGAGCTTGGCGCGCGCCGCGTGCCGCAGGTGCTGGTCAATGGCAGGCTCTCCGACCGCTCGTTCAAGTCGTGGAAGAAACGGGCCAACATCGCCGAGGCGTTGTTCGAGAACCTGGCTCACGTCGTGGCGCAGTCGGATGTCGATGGCGAGCGGTTTCTGGCGCTCGGCGCCCGGCCGGTCACCGTGTCGGGCAATCTCAAGGTCGATACCTCGCCGCCGCCCGTCGACGAACGGGCGCTGGCGACGCTGCGGCGGCAGATCGGCACGCGCCCGACCTGGGCGGCGATCTCGACCCACGACGGCGAGGAAGTGGTCGCGGCTGAAGTCCACGCGACGCTGCACAAGCGCCACCATGGTCTCCTGACGATCGTCGTTCCGCGTCATCCCGATCGCGGCGAGGCGCTTGCGGCGCAAATTTCCGGCATGGGCCTGAAGGTCGCGCGACGCAGCAAGGGCGACAGGATAGCCGCCGACACGGATATATTGCTCGGCGACACGATCGGCGAGATGGGGCTCTATCTCCGGCTGACCGAAATCGCCTTCGTCGGCCGCTCGCTGACCTCCGAGGGTGGCCAGAACCCGCTGGAACCGGCCATGCTCGACACCGCGGTTCTCGCCGGGCGCAATGTGCAGAATTTTCGCGAGGCCTACCAGCGTCTGCTCGACAGCGGCGGCGCCAAGCTGGTGCGCGATCGCGACATGCTGGCCGGCGCCGTCAATTTCCTCCTGACCAACGAAGTGGCGCGCCACGAGATGATGGCGGCGGGTGTGGCGACCGTCGACGAGATGCGTGGCGCGCTGGCGCGCACGCTGAAATCGCTTGAGCCCTATATCCAGCCGCTGGTCGTCAAGTCGCGCCTGAAGGGCGCGAACGGTCGCTAGCGTGGCCTCCGAAGCACCACCATTCTGGTGGGAAGAGCCGGACTGGCGGGTCCTGGCACTGTCGCCGCTATCGGCCATCTATGCGGCCGCCGCCGGCCGCGGCATGCGGCGTGCCAAGCGCGAGAAGATCGAAGCACCCGTTCTGTGCATCGGCAATTTCACGGTTGGCGGCACCGGCAAGACACCGGTGGCCATCGCGCTCGCCGAGCAGGCGAAGCGAATGCATCTGAAACCAGGCTTCCTGTCGCGCGGCCATGGCGGCTCGTTCGCCGAGCCTCACGTGGTCGATATCGACCATGACAGTGCCAGGCATGTCGGTGACGAACCGCTGCTGCTCGCCGAACACGCGCCGGTGGCGGTGACGCCGAACCGCGCCGCCGGCGCCCGGCTGCTGCTGGAACGGCATGGCTGCGATTTCCTGATCATGGATGATGGCTTCCAGAGCGCCCGCATCCACATCGATTATGCGCTGGTCGTCGTCGATGCGCGCTACGGAGTTGGCAATGGCCGCGTCATTCCGGGAGGGCCGCTCAGGGCCAAAATCGTCGACCAGCTGGTCTTCACCAGCGGGCTGTTGAAAATGGGCGAGGGCACCGCTGCCGACGCAGTGGTCCGCCAGGCGGCACGCGCCGGCCGGCCGATCTTCGAGGCCCATACAGAGCCAAGCGGCAAGGCAGGGCTTGCCGGCAAGCGGTTCCTCGCCTTCGCCGGTATCGGCCATCCCGAGAAATTCTTCGACACGGTGCGCGAAGCCGGCGGCGAGCTGGCATTGACGCGGCCGTTTCCGGACCATCATTTCTATGCCGAGGACGAACTTGCCGAGTTGGTGGCGACCGCACGCGCCGAAGGGCTGGTGCTCATCACCACCGCCAAGGACGCCGCCCGACTGCGCCACGGCGCCTCACAGGACTTTCTCGACCGGCTCGAGGTGCTGGAGATCGACACTGTCTTCGAACTCGATCACGTTCCCGAGCGCATCATCGACGAGACGCTCGATGCCTGGCGCCAGCGCAAGCTGAAGGGTTAACCGCGTTTACGCAGCTCCGGATGCATCTCGATTTCGCGGCGCAGCGAGGCGGTGGCGCTGATGTAGGGCTCCTGCCTGGCGACGCTCCAGTATTTCAACTCGTCGAGCGGAATGCTTTCGCCTGTCACCGCGCAACGCACGAACGCGCCGGGACTGGTAACCTGGAAGTCGCCATCCAGATAGCGGATGCGAGCTTCCTTGCCGCCGGGGCCTTCGAAACGGTTCATCATGCGGGGACGCCAGGGTTCATGAGGATTTCATCGCCATAAATTCCCGGCGAGGTCAAGCATGCGACAAGCCTGAGACAATGCTGAACGCTTATTGTGAGGCGGAAAAATGGTGTTGGTGGGCCGCAATGGACATTTCCTCCACTCGTCTTCCCGCCTTGCTCAGGGAAGTGATGACGCCGCAGGCCGTGCCCTCGGGGCAGGCTGATCCAGTCATGACGGCACTGGTCAAGGCGCTGGTCCAACCGCCGGCGCCGTCTCTGCTCGCACAACAGACAGCGCCAGCGCTGTTGACTTTGCCGGCCGCGCCAATGGCCGTCAAATCGCAGCAGATCGCATCGGCTGGCATCGTCGATGCCTATCTTGCCCAACTTGAGACGGGCGAAGAGGCGGCGTTGGCAACGATCGCGGCGAGAAAGGCAAAACCCGAAGCCGAAACGCCGCGAGCCTTCTTGCCGCCTTCGACAACGGCCAATGATAATGCTCCTGCCAGGGTTGCGGGGCTGTCATTGCTGTCGCTTATCCCGCCGCAGGCTCCAGTCCCGCGCAACGCTGCCGCTCTGGGTGCATTGGCGGGCAGGCACAGGCCGGCCAATCAATCCCATGGTGCGGCGCCGAACCCTGAGCACTTGCTGGTGAAGGTCGGCTTTGTTTCGATAGTGGCCGGTTTGCTGGGAACCGTGATCCTTGGGTTCGTTCTGTTGTTGCTTCGCTGAGCTTCGAATCGGCTGGTTCTCGATATATGCCCGGCGGAAGGCCTACCGCTCGGCTTCGATGAACGCCTCGATCTTTTCCGGCGCCAGCCCGGCCTCCGCCGCGATGCGGCGGGCGAGGTCGGCGGCTGCGGCACGCGGCCGCCCGATCGGCCGGTCGAGCCAGTAGGACACCGGATTGAGCGCGGTGCGCTCATCGACGGGCGTGATGCGGCCCGATTGCAATTGATGTCCGGTCAGGGGTGGGCGTGCCAGCGCGATGCCAAGCCCATAGGCGGCGGCGTCGAGCACCAGATTGTAGTCCTCGAAGCGACGGTCCTGCGGGCGCGGGCGATAATCCATGCCTTGCGCGGCAAACCAGGCGCGCCAGGCCGACGCGTCGGAATCGTTGATCAGCGGATATTTGAGCAGCCGGGCAGGGTCGCCGCGGCCGATCTCGCAGGCAAGCTCGGGTGACGCGACGGGGAAGACATGTTCCTCGAAAAGCTGCACCGAGACGCGGCCCGGAATGCCGCCGCGTCCACAGCGGATGGAGAGATCGATGCCCTCATCGGCAAGGTCGGCCTGGCGGATATCGACATCGAGCACGATGCGCAGCTTCGAGGGATTGTTCTCCAGAGCCGCCATGCGCGGCATCAGCCACAGCCCGCTGACCGAGGGGATCGAGGTCAGCCGCACCACCGCCGTGCCACGCGGCTCGACCCAGCGGTCGGAATGGGTCGATATCAGCGCGAAGGCTTCCGCCGTGCGCAGATGCAGCCGGTTGCCCTCGATCGTCAGCGAGACGCCGCGCGCCCCACGGTCGAAGACTTTCAATCCCAGCCAGTCCTCGAGCTTGGCGATCTGCCGGCTGACGGCGCCATGGGTGATGTTGAGCTTTTCGGCGGCCGCCGAAAAGCTGCCTGTTCGCGCCGCCGCATCGAAGGCGCGCAGTGTTTCAAGCGGTACCATTGTGTCCGAGCTGTGATCCATAGTCACAGGTGATCCTCGATTTGGTCGTTTGTCAACTGGCCTGAAATGGCGTTTTCTGCCTTTCAGGACCGAAGAATGCGAGGGCAGTGAGATGAACGCAATGACGGGCACGTTGAATTCGACACAGCGGATGGACACCACGGCAGCCATTGCTGTCGCGCTGACGGTGGTTGGTTGGGCCTCCGCCTTTCCGGCGATCCGCGCCGGTCTCGCTGCCTTCGGACCGCTGGAACTCGGCGCGTTGCGCTTTGCCATCGCCGCGGTGCCGGCGGCGATCTTCCTGGCCGTCACGCGCCCGGCGCTGCCAAGGCTCGACGAAGTGTGGCGCCTGGTCTTTGGCGGCGCCATCTTCGTCGCGCTCTACACCGTCATGCTCAATTTCGGCGAACTGACCGTCTCTGCCGGTGCCGCCGGCTTCATCATCAATGTCAGCCCGATCTTCACCGCCATCATGGCGATGGTCCTGCTGGGCGAGCGCTTTTCGGGCATGGCCTGGGCCGGCACGGTGATTTCCTTCGCCGGCATTGGCGTCATCGCCATGGCCGACGGGAATGGACTGTCTTTTAACACCGGTGCTCTTCTGGTGCTTGGTTCGGCCTTGTGCTCGGCCGTCAACACCATCGTCCAGAAGCCGCTGTTTGCCCGCCATCATCCGTTGACCATCTCCGCTTCGAACATGGTGCTCGGCGCACTATGCCTGGCGCCCTTCCTGCCGTCGGCCTTTTCGCAGGCGGCGGTTGCCGACGCAGCAGGCCTCGGCGCCGTCATCTTTCTTGGCATCGTGCCCAGCCTGATCGCCTATGCCGCCTGGGCGACCGCACTGTCGCGTCTGCCCGCCGCACGTGCCTCCAACTTCCTCTATCTGGTCTCGCCGATGTCCGCGCTGATCGGCTTCTTCTGGCTGGGCGAAGTCCCGACGCTGCTCGGCATAATCGGCGGCGCGCTGGCGCTGGGCGGTGTCATCGTGGTGAATTTGAAGAGATGAATATTGCCGGCCGTCCGCTTCCCTCATTCGGGAACGATGCCTCGGTCAAACGCGTTTAGCCCGTGTTTATTCGACGGAGGTCCGAATGCCGGGTGCAACGACGCACCGACGCATGCAACTGGGTGATCTATCCATTTTCTATCGCGAGGCAGGGCCGCCAGAAGCACCTGTCTTGCTGTTGCCGCACGGCTATCCCTGCTCTTCGTTCCAATTCCGCCGACTGATGCCGGCGCTCGCCGACCGCTGGCGAACGATTGCATTCGACTGGCCGGGCTTCGGATACAGTGGCACGCCCGATCCGGCCGCCTTTGGCTATGATTTCGACGCCTATTGCGACGTGCTTTCCAAACTTGCCGATGAATTCGGTCTCGAACGCTACGCCTTGTGGCTGCATGATTACGGCTCGCAGATAGGACTCCGGCATTCGATCTCGCACCCCGAGCGGATCAGTGCCCTGATCATCCAGAACGGCGACATCTACGAGGACGTGCTTGGTCCGAAATACGCCACGATCAAGGCTTGGTGGACCGACAAGACGCCCGACAAGCACCGTCCGCTCGAGGCCGCGATAAGTGAGGACGGGTTCCGGGCCGAGTTCATCGGGGAAGTGTCTGACGACGTCGCCACGCGCGTGCCGCCCGATCTCTGGAGCCTTCACTGGCCATTGATGAACACGCCGGTTCGTCGGCAGATCGCCGTCGGTCTGATGGAGAAGCTGGAAGCCAATCTCACCTGGTTTCCGCGCTACCAGGCTTATTTGCGTGAACACCATCCGCCGACGCTGATCGTTTGGGGGCCAGAGGATGGCTATATGCCCGCGGCGTCGGCACGGGCCTATCATCGCGATCTGCCCGATGCGGAACTGCATCTGATCGAGGGGGCGGGTCACTGGCTGCTCGAGACACATTTCGACGACGCGCTGCCGCTGGTCCGCGATTTCCTGGCTCGTGTTCACGGCTGATCTCACCCGGCGTCCGCTATGCCCAGTTTGCTGTCCGCCTGACTGAAGGAGAACCTCATGCCGACCAAACCGACGATCGCGCGCATCTGGCGCGGCCGCACCCGCCGCGACGTTGCCGACGCCTATGAGCCATACCTGCGTGCCGAGGGTATTCCGCCCCTCGAGAAGACAGCGCTTGGCGTCCAATTGCTGCGCGAGGACCGCGATGCCGAGACGTGGTTCACAACCATCTCGTATTGGGCCGACATGCAGGCGATGACCGCCTTTACCAAAGGCGAACCGACCAAAGTCCATCATCTGGACCGCGATGCCGAGTTCCTGATCGAACTGCCGGAGCGGATCGACATCCACCGGATACTCGTCGATCGCCAGGGACTGCGCTGAACGGCGAATTTGGTGGTTCGCAATCTCGCCTTCTTTGCGGTGATGTCGCTGATCTGGGGTCTGACCTGGGCGGCGATCAAGCTCGGTCTCGATGACGTGCCTCCGCTCCTGCTGGCGGCGGCACGCTATTTGCTGACCGCCGCGCTTCTGGCAACAGCGGTGCGTGGAGCCGGCGCGGCGTTCGCCCACGGGCGAACGGGGCGGACGATAATCTCGGCATTGCTGGTCAACACCAGCACCTACGAGCGGTGAAGCGATGGCCCGCAATCCGTCCGCAGCTACCGCCGCCCGAAAAGCCGTTCGATGTCCGCCAGCTTGAGTTCGATATAGGTTGGCCGGCCGTGGTTGCAGGTGCCCGAACCGGGCGTCGCCTCCATCTGCCGCAGCAGCGCGTTCATCTCCTCGGCCTTGAGCAGGCGGCCGGAGCGCACAGAGCCGTGGCAGGCCATGGTCGCGGCTATTTTGTCCAGCCGCTCCTTCAGCGTGTCGACCGTGTCGTTGTCGGCGATCTCGTCGGCGAGGTCGCGCACCAATTGCCCGACATTGGTCTCGCCCAGCATCGACGGCGTCTCGCGCACCGCGACGGCGCCGGGGCCGAAGCGCTCGATGCCGAGACCGAAGCGGGCCAGCGTTTCCGAATGCAGCGCAAGCCGCTCGGCATCCTCTTCCGGCAGGTCGATGATCTCGGGCAGAAGCAGCATCTGCGAGGGCACCGGGCGCGAGTGCAGCGCATTCTTCAGCGCCTCGTAGACCAGCCGTTCATGCGCCGCATGCTGGTCGACGATGATGAGCGAATCCCTGGTCTGGGCGACGATGTAGTTCTCATGCACCTGGGCGCGCGCCGCGCCCAGCACCGCGCCGAGCAGGGTCTCGGCCGCTTCATCCTGCCCTGCGCGTGCATCGGCGCTGGCAAGCGGACCGGCATCGAAAGCCGCTTGCTCGTTTTCACGCAAGCCGCGCTGCTCGAAGCCCGCACCCTTGAAACCCATATCGAGCGGCCGCTGCGACGACCGGACGGGATCGAAGCCGGACGTGCCTGACGCGCGGTAGGCCGCGTCGTAGCTGCGGTGGCCGTTTGCCGGTCCGCCGTGGCCGTAGGATGCGGCCCCTGGCCGGAACGCGGCCATCATGCCGGCGGCACCCGTGGTGGCGGCGCGGACGCCGGCATCGGCCAGTGCCTGTCGAATTGCACCGACGATCAATCCGCGCACAAGGCCGGGATCGCGGAAGCGCACATCGGCCTTGGCTGGATGGACATTGACGTCGACGATGGCCGGGTCGAGCGTCAGGAACAGCACCGTCACCGCATGGCGGTCACGCGGCAGGACGTCGGCATAGGCACCGCGTATGGCGCCGGCGATCAGCTTGTCGCGCACCGGGCGGCCGTTCACATACGCATATTGCTGCAGCGCGTTGCCGCGGGTGAAGGAGGGGATCGACACGTGGCCGGTCAGATGCACGCCTTCGCGCATCGCATCGATGGCAATCGAATTGTCGGGAAAGTCGGTGCCCATCACCTGGGCGACACGGCGCAGGCTGCCTTCCGCGCTGTCATCCGCCGCCGGCAATTCCAGCGTAGAGCGGTCCGAGCCGGCCAGCGTGAAGCGCACGGCGGGGAAGGCGATGGCGATGCGCTTGACCACATCGCTGGTGGCCGAGCTTTCGGCGCGCTCGCCCTTCATGAACTTCAATCGGGCCGGCGTTGCGAAGAACAGGTCGCGCACCTCGACCGTGGTGCCGCGATTGGCCGCCGCCGGCCTGACAGGCAGGACGCGGCCACCCTCGATGCCGATCTCGGCGGCGCTGTCACTTGCTGCCGTGCGCGAGCGGATCGACAGTCGCGACACCGAGCCGATCGACGGCAGCGCTTCGCCGCGGAAGCCCAGCGAGCGGATGTCGTTGATATCCTCGGTGAGCTTGGAGGTGCAATGACGTGCGATCGCCAGCGCCAGCTCCCGTTCGGGAATGCCAGAGCCGTCGTCGGTGACGCGGATCAGGTTCAGCCCGCCGCCGGCTGTGACGATCTCGACGCGCGAAGCGCCGGCATCGAGCGCATTCTCAACCAGTTCCTTGACGACGCTCGCAGGACGCTCGATGACTTCGCCGGCGGCGATCTGGTTGATCATCGTTTCGGAAAGCTGGCGGATGGGCATGGCAGCACTATAGGCGGATTCGAGGCTGATGCGGAAGGATTCGGTGTTGCGGAACAGTGGATAGGCTGGCTGGGAGGCGCTGCCCCTCACGCTTGCTCCGCCAGCCAATCACGCACCTTGCGGGCGTTGTCGCTGAGTTCCCGGTTCTTCGGCCAGACGACATAGAACGCCTTGCCGGTCTTCAGCACATGATCCGTCACCGGCACCAGCAAGCCCGACGCCAGCAGCCGCTCGGCGAGATGCCGCCAGCCGAGCGCGATGCCCTGGCCTTCCATGACGCCCTGGATCACCAGGCCGTAGTCGTTGATGCGCAGGCCGCGCGCGGTATCGCTGAGATTGGCGCCCGCCGACTGGAACCATTCGTCCCAACTGGCCGCCTCGCGATACGGCTCCTCCAGATGGATGAGGCGGTGCGTGGCCAGTTCGGCAGCGGATTGGGGCAGGCCGAACTTTGCGGCATAGCTGGTGCCGGCGACGGGAAATATCTCCTCGTCAGCCAGCGGCAACGAGTGATAGTCCGGCCAGTCCCGCGGCGCGCCGCCGCGCACGCCGAGCGGAATGCCTTCCGCGATGATGTCGAGGTCGCGGTCGGCGGTCTGGATACGCAGGTCGATGCCCGGCAGTTCGTCGCGGAACTGCTGCAGGCGCGGCATCATCCAGAACGAGCCGAACGCGGTCGAGGCAGCCAGCGTGACATGACCGCCGGTTGCCTGCAGGCGCAGATCCTCCGCCGATTTGCGGATATGCGAAAGGCCGAGCGAGACATCGGCATGGAAGCGCTCGCCGGCCTCGGTCAGGAGAACCTGGCGGTGGCGGCGCTGGAACAGCTTGGCGCCAAGCCGTTCTTCCAGCCCGCGCACGGCATAGGAGACGGCGGCCTGCGTCATGCCGAGCTCGCGCCCGGCGGCGGTGAAGCTCGACAGCCGCCCGGCCGCCTCGAAGACGATCAGGCTGCCGGCCGAGGGCAGGAGGTGGCGCAGGCTTCGCATAAGCTGAGTTTATACAAGAGATCAGGATTTTCCAGCGTCACATCACCATTTTGTCGCGCTAGGCTCCTTCATGAGTGGAATGGAGTTGCCATGAACGCACCGGCCCCTGAAGTGACCGAACATGCCAACCGCCGCAGTGGCGGCCGCCTCGGACGCAAGGCCCTGCGCGGAGCTCCGGTAACGTCGTTTCCGACCCTGGTCCGCCAGATCCCCGTCTACCAGATGGTCCCCGATGAGGCGGTCGAGCTGATCCACGAGGAGTCGCTCTTGATCCTCGAAGAGGTGGGATGCGAATTCCGCGACGACGAGGCTATCGCACTGTGGAAGGCGGCGGGCGCGGATGTCTCGGAAACTCGTGTGCGGATCGACCGGGCCCTGCTGATGGAACTGGTCTCGAAGGTCCCGTCGGAGTTCACGCTCAATGCGAGGAATCCGCAACGTACGGTGCGGGTGGGCGGCAACAACACCATCTTCGTGCCGATGTATGGCGCGCCCTATGTGCGTGACCTCGACAACAACAGGCGCTACGGCACGCTCGCGGACCTCAACAATTTCCACAAGCTCGCCTACATGGCGCCGGCGCTGCATTCATCGAGTTCGGTCATTTGCGAGCCGATGGAAATCGCGGTACCGAAGCGTCACCTCCACATCATCCATTCCGCGCTTAAGCATTCCGACAAGCCGTTCATGGGCATCGTCACGTCCAAGGAGCGGGCGGAAGACACGATGGCGATGGCAGGTATCGTGTTCGGCGAGGATTACGTCCGCGACAATCCGGTCCTGGTGTCGATCACCAACTGCAATTCGCCGCTGGTGTGGGACGCCACCATGCTGGACGCGATGAAGGTCTATGCCCGAAGCAACCAGCCGCTGATCCTCGCACCCTTCGCACTGTGCGGCGCCTCGACTTCGGCGTCGGCCGTCGGGGCAGTCGCGCAGGTCAATGCGGAAGCGCTGGCGGGCGTCGCCTTCACGCAACTGCTGCGCCCAGGGTCGCCACAGATCTACGGACAGTTCATGGTCACCGTGGACATGAAGACCGGCGCTCCGATGGGCGGCACGCCGGAGGCGGCCCAGATGATGTACCTGATGGGCGCGCTGGCGCGGAAATACAAACTGCCGTGGCGCACCTCAGGCTTCCATGTCGGATCGAAGCTCAACGACGCCCAGGCGGGCTACGAGGCCAACATGCTGATGCATGCCGCCATCCTCGCCGGCGCCAACTACATCTGGCACTCCGCCGGGTGGCTGGAGGCCGGCCTGAGCTGCGGCTATTCGAAGTTCGCTACGGACTGCGAACAGCTGGTTGGCTGGTACAAATATGCAGGCGGCCTTCCGTTCGACGATTTCAAGGAAGCGATGGCAGCGGTCCGCGAAGTCGGGCCGCAGGGCCATTTCCTCGGCACCAAACACACGCTCGAACATTTCGAGTCGGCCTTCTTCATACCCTCGATCATGGACTTCAATTCGTACGAACAGTGGAAGGCAGAAGGGGCGAAGGACCACGACACGCGCGGTCGCGAGAAGGCGCGCAACATGCTGGCGGATTACGAGGAGCCGAAGCTCGACGAAGGCATCGCCGATGGCCTGATGGATTTCATCGCGCGGCGCGAGGAGAGGCTGCCGGACAGCGTCAGTTGACGCGAAGAACCAAGATCAAAGGGAACCAGACGGGAGGAAAAAATGGCATTCTTCAGAAGCAGTGGCGATCGCGTGCCGAGCGCTATCGTGGCAATGGCGGTCGAAGCACGCGCGGGTCGTGTCGATCGGCGCGAGTTCCTGGCGCTGGCAAGCGCCTTCGGCGCATCGACGGCGCTTGCCTACGCCATGATCGGCCTTGCCGTGCCGGATCGGGCCTTGGCCGAAGAGCCGAAGAAAGGCGGAACGCTGCGCGTCTCGATGTCGGTGAAGGGGCAGAAGGATCCGCGCACCTACGACTGGGTTGAGCTGGCGAACATTTCGCGCTGCTGGCTGGAGCCGCTTGTCCGCTATACCAGGCAGTTCACCTTCGAGCCGGTCCTGCTCGAAAGCTGGGATATCAATGACGACGCCACCGAATACGTGCTGCATGTGCGCAAGGGCATCACATGGAACAATGGCGATGCCTTCAACGCCGATGACGTCGCTCACAATCTGACGCGCTGGTGCGAGAAGAATGTCGCCGGCAATTCCATGGCCGCCCGTGTCGGCGCGCTGATCGACGCAAAGACCGGCAAGGCCAGGGATGGCGCGATCACCAAGGTCGACGACAACACGGTCAAGCTGAAGCTAAGCGAACCAGACATTTCACTGATCCCGAATTTCACCGACTATCCGGCGCTCGTCGTGCATCGCAACTTCGATGCCGACGGTGCCGATCCGATCAAGAAGCCGATCGGCACGGGACCGTTCGAACTGGTCTCCTACGATGTCGGCCAGAAGGCGGTCGTCAAGCGTCGTGAGAATGGCAAATGGTGGGGTGGTGAAGCGCCGCTCGACAGCGTCGAGTTCATCGACTACGGCACCGATTTCAACGCCACCGTGAACGCGTTCGAATCCGGTGAGATCGACCTCAATTTCGAGTCGCCCGCCGACTTCATCGACATTCTCGACAAGATGGACCTGGTGAAATCGGAGGTGGCGACGGCGACGACGCTGGTTGCCCGCACCAACATCACCCACAAGCCTTATGACGACAAGCGGGTGCGCAACGCCCTGCAAATGGCCGTCGACAACAATGCGGTCCTCCAACTTGGTTATGCCGGGCGAGGCACCCCCGGCGAAAACCACCACGTTGCCCCGATCCATCCGGAATACTATCCGCTGCCCAAGAAGACACGCGACGCCGCCGGCGCCAAGAAGCTGATGGCGGAAGCCGGACAGGCTGACTTCGAGCATGAGCTGATCACCATCGAGGACGATTGGCAGAAGAATACCGGCGACGCCATTGCCGGCCAGCTGCGCGATGCCGGAATCAAGGTGAAGCGCACGGTGCTGCCGGGTTCGACCTTCTGGAACGACTGGACGAAATATCCCTATTCGATGACGATCTGGTACATGCGCCCGCTTGGCGTCCAGGTGCTGGCGCTCGGCTATCGCACCGGCGAGGCCTGGAATGAATCGGCATATTCCAACCCCGATTTCGACGCCAAGCTCAAGCAGGCGCTATCGCTCATCGACGTGGAGAAACGACGCGAGGTCATGAAGGATGTCGAGCAGATCCTGCAGGATTCGGGCGTCATTATTCAGCCGTTCTGGCAGAAGCTCTACAGCCACCAGAACAAGAAGGTGAAGAACTATGGTGTCCACCAGACATTCGAGATGGACCTTCAGAACGTCTGGCTGGACGGCTGAAACAAGGCGCGGCAGGACTTCATGAGCCGCAAAAAAGCCGATATGCAGGATGCGTGGTATTGATAGGCTCAAGCCATCAAAAGCCGGAGATTCTGCATGAGACTGACAGTGCTCGTTGCCGCCCTTTCGATAGCCCTGCCGGGCGCCGCCGTCGCCGGACCGGCGTCCGACGCGGTGAAGTTCTTCTATGTCCCGGCGGTCAAGTTCGAGGCCGACGAACAATATCGGGATCGGTTCACCGAACCGGTGACGAAACTGTTCGAGCTGAACGACCAGGCAACGAAGACGAACCCGGACCAGGTCGCCTGCATCGATTTCGATCCTGGTCTCGACGCCCAGGATTTCGATCAGAAAACCGTCTCGAAAACGCTGAAACTGTCTGAGAAGCTGGATGGCGATAACGCACAGGTCACGGCATCCTTCAGCCTGTTCTCCGAGGGCGATGATTCCAAACGTGAAATGCTCTGGTCGCTCAAGAAGATCGACGGCAAGTGGAAGATATCGGACATCGCTTCCAAGACCAGCGACTGGACGCTCAGCGCGCTGGAATGCATGGCCGGCCAGACGCCGGAGTGAAGCGATGGCCCATCGCCGGTTCGTGGCACTGTCGGGTGTGTGCCTGCTGGCGGCTCTGAGCGGGGCCGCCGCGCAAGGCTTGTTGGGTGCGCCGCCGGCAAACGCCCCGGCCGGCACCCAGCCGGGCGACAGCGGGGCACCGCCCGCAAATGCGCCGGGCGGAGCGGCGGAACCGGCCACGCCGCCGGTGGGATGGTCGCCAGCCGAAGCCGCGCCCGCCGCACCGATCCAGCCGGGCTCGCCGACCGCCGTGGTGCGGCCGTTTTACGATCAGGTCGGACTGGAGATCGATCCGGCCGAGCGAAGCCATTTCATCGACCCGGCCAAAACCGTGCTCGACAAGAGCGACGCGTTGCGCAAATCCGGGCAGGGCGAGTGCCTCGACCCCAACATGGCGCTCGACAATGCCGATTACGACAAGGCCGAGATCGACAAGAGCCTGAAGACGCTCGAGGCGATCAACGGCGACCAGGCCAAGGTCATCGTCGCCTTCGTCATATCGGGCAACCCGCACCGGCTGGAATGGAAATTCAAGAGGGTCGACGGCGACTGGAAGATATCGGACCTATTGTCGGTGACCGGCGAATGGGCACTCAGCCAGTATCAGTGCGAATGAACCGGCGATGAAGCTTTGCTTTTCGCTAGCCATCGTGCTGGTCGGACTCGGCGTTGCCGGGGGCGTGTTCGACTGGCACATCGGCACGATACTGGTCGCTCGCCAGCCGCGGCAAGCTCTGGCAGCGCCTGGCGACTTCTCCGTCGAGCGCGTCGTACTCGACCAGGCCGATGCGCCCGAGCTTGTCGGCTGGGTAGCCGATCGAAAGGGCAGTTGCGGTGCGATTGTGCTGCTACATGGGCGCGGCGCCAACAGGCTGGCCTTGGTTCAAAGGGCGAAGCTCTTGTTCGACGCTGGCTATTCCGTTGTCTTGTTCGACCTCTCCGGTCATGGAGAGAGCGGTGGCGCCGTTCAGGGCTTCGGGTATTCGGAAGGCCCGGACGCCGCCCGTATTATTACCTTTGCTCGGCAACGCTTTCCAGGCCAGAAGCTTGGCGCCATCGGCTCGTCGCTTGGCGCCGCCGCACTTGTCTTTGCCGCGCCGCAAGCGCCTGCCGATGCCTATGTGCTGGAGCAGCTCTACGCAACCTTGCGCGAAACCACAGCGTGGCGAATGCCTTTCCACTTCTGGCGCGGTTTCCAAGCCGATGTCCTTTTGGCACAGATGCCGCTTCGTCTCGGGTTGAGCGCCGATGATGTCAAGCCGGTCGACCATCTTGCTGCTATCGGCAAGCCGCTGATGCTGCTTGCAGGCAGCAACGACCCTTTCATCGATCATGGACAGGTGCTGGCGCTGCAGAATGCTGCCGTTGGTTCACAACTCGTCTGGTTTGGAGGCGCAGGCCATGTCGATCTGCTGCGCTACGACCAACTGCGCTACAGCGATGCTATCTTTTCCTTTCTTGCAACAAAGCTCTGCCGGACGGGTGCCATCCATGGTTGACGTTCGCTCAACCCCGCCCGCGATAAGGCGCTACCCCGGTGTCGGGCAGCCAGGCGCCTTCGGGCGGAGCGCCGGTTTGCCAGAACACATCGATCGGAATGCCGCCGCGTGGATACCAATAGCCGCCTATGCGCAACCACAGCGGCTTGGTTGCCGCCACGATGCGGCGGCCGATCATGACGGTGCAGTCTTCATGGAAGGCGCCATGGTTGCGAAACGAGGTCATGAACAGCTTGAGCGACTTCGATTCCACCAGAGCCGCATCGGGTGCGTAGTCGATGACGATATGTGCGAAGTCCGGCTGGCCGGTGACTGGGCACAGCGAGGTGAATTCCGGGCAGGTGAAGCGCACGATCGCCGGCGGTCCGTCACCGCGCGAAAACGGTACGGTCTCCAGGACCGCTGCTTCGGGGCTTTGTGGCGTCTCGACGTGCGCGCCGAGTTGGGTGAGGGTTTTGGTGTCGATCATGGGCCAATCCTTGTCGCATGCGCCCGGAGTGCGTGCGGGACGACATGCTTGAAAACAGATTTTGCCGCTCATTAGCACAATTTGAAACCGCAGGAAGACGATGACCAGCAACGATCCGCTTCTCCAGCCCTACCAGCTCAAACACCTGACGCTGAAGAACCGGGTCATGTCGACCAGCCATGAGCCGGCCTATTCCGAGGACGGCATGCCGAAACAGCGATACCGGCTCTACCATGCCGAGAAGGCCAGGGGCGGCATGGCGCTGACCATGACCGCCGGCTCGGCGATCGTCTCGCGCGACAGCCCGGCCGCTTTCGGCAATCTGCATGTCTATGACGACAGGATCGTGCCGTGGCTCGCCGAACTCGCTGACGCCTGCCACGAGCACGACTGCAAGGTGATGATCCAGATCACCCATCTCGGCCGCCGTACCGGCTGGAACAAGGCCGACTGGCTGCCGGTGCTCTCGGCCTCGCCGGTGCGTGAGCCGGCGCATCGCGCATTCCCGAAGACGATCGAGGACTGGGACATCGAGCGCATCGTCGCCGACTATGCTTCAGCCGCCCAGCGCTGCGAGGCCGCCGGCCTCGACGGCATCGAGTTCGAATCCTACGGCCATCTGATGGACGGCTTCTGGTCGCCAGCCACCAATCATCGCGACGACGAATTCGGCGGCTCGCTGGACAATCGCCTGCGCTTCACCAACATGGTGCTCGATGCCGTGCGGGCAGCTGTCGGCGACAAATTCGTCGTCGGCATCCGCATGGTCGCCGACGAAGATTTCGAAAAAGGCCTGTCGAAGGCGGAGGGGATCGAAATCGCCAGGCGGCTGGCGGGCTCCGGCAAGGTCGATTTCCTCAACATCATCCGTGGCTCGATCGAGAGCGATGCGGCGCTGACCAAGGTCATCCCGGTAACCGGCATGCGTTCTTCGCCGCATCTCGATTTCGCCGGAGAGGTGAGGGCGGCGACGAAATTCCCGACCTTCCACGCGGCGCGCATATCCGACGTGGCCACCGCACGCCACGCCATCGCCACCGGCAAGCTCGACATGGTCGGCATGACCCGCGCCCATATCGCCGATCCGCACATCGTCAAAAAGGTGATGGAGGGGCGCGAGCATGAGATCCGCCCCTGTGTGGGCGCCACCTATTGTCTCGACCGCATTTATGAGGGCGGCGAAGCGCTTTGCGTCCACAATGCCGCGACCGGCCGCGAGGCCGAAATCCCGCATATCATCGTCAAGACCGAAGGACCGAAGCAGAAAATCGTGGTCGTCGGGGCCGGCGCCGGCGGGCTGGAGGTTGCGCGGGTCGCGGCCGAGCGCGGCCATAAGGTGATGGTGCTTGAAGCATCGAGCCAGGCCGGCGGCCAGGTGCGATTGGCGACGCAGAACCCGCGCCGCAAGGAGCTGATCGGTATCATCGAGTGGAGGCTGGCTGAACTCGACCGGCTCGGCGTCGAGATCCGCTACGACACCTGGGCGGAAAAAGACGATGTTCTGGCGCTGTCGCCCGATGTGGTGGTGGTCGCTACCGGCGGCCTGCCGCAGAACCCGCCGCTGACGGCCGGCGACAACCTTGTCACCTCGAGTTGGGACATCATGGCCGGCAGCGTCAAGCCGGCCGAAAATGTGCTGCTCTATGACGACAATGGCGGCCATCAGGGCATGGGCGCCGCCGAACTGATCGCCAATGCCGGCGCTAAACTCGAACTTGTCTCGCCGGAGCGTTTCTTTGCCCCGGAAATGGGCGGCATGAACCATGTGCCCTATATCAGGGCCTTTCAGGAAAAGGGCGTCACCATCACCATCAACACGCGGCTGCGTTCGGTGCGGCGCGAGGGCAATCAACTGATCGCAGAGCTGGCTTCGGATTTCGCCGATGGCTGGCGCGGCGAGCGCAGGGTCGATCAGGTGGTGGTCGAGCACGGTACGCTGCCGCTCGACGATCTCTACCTCTCGCTGAAGCCCCTGTCGAAGAATGGCGGTGCGGTCGACTACGAACGGCTGGTGAGCGGTGGCGACATCTTTCCCAAGCGCAATCCAGAAGGCGGCTTTGTTCTGTTCCGCATCGGCGACGCGGTCGCCTCGCGCAACATCCACGCCGCCATCTATGACGGCATCAGGTTCGGCTTGCGGATCTGAAATTAGCTATCGCGAGGATCGGTAGCGCGCGGCCGAAGCTTCCTGCAAGAGCCCCTAGACTGGACTTTCCCTGTCGTACTTGTAACGATCTAGGGTGATCCAAACGCTTGGGATCAGTTTCATTCTACTGCAAGTCTGCAGGGAAATCGCGAAGCAGTGCGTCTTCTGCCGAGAAAAGTTGACGAAAACCTAAGAAAGTCCGGGGGGACAAGTTGACCACAGAAGATCTGTTCGTTCCGCGCCAGACCAATACGGCGCTCTACATGCAGCTATACGAGGCTGGATATCCGGTTGCCGATATCGCCCGGGTGCAAAAGGCGTATCGTGTGTGTTGCGCGATGTTCAACGGCCGCTACCGCAAGACAGGACGGCCGTTCATCTGCCATGCGGTGGGGGCTGCGTCATCGGCCGCGCATTTCGATAAAAGCGTCGATCTTGTCTTGGCCGCGATGTTTCACGCTGCCTACGACAGCGGCCACTATCCGGACGGAAAGTCCAGCAGGCGCACCGATGCACACCGCAGATGGCTGGAGCAAACAATCGGTCCCCGGGTTGAAGGTCTTGTCGCCCGCCTGGTCGGACTGAAATTCGATACCGGAGACCCCGAGCGCCTTGTGGATGCCGGTGTGCCGGCCGGCGACGAGGACATCTTGTTCCTAGTGCTTGCCCATGAGGTGGATGACCTGGCGGACGGAGGATTGGCGTTTGCGCCCAAATACGGTCAGTCCATACGATCGAGGGTTGCTGCCTGTGCCACTCTGGCGAGGTATCTGGGCCGCGAAAATCTTGCCGTCACCATCGAAGGTTACGGTGCCCGCTACGAGACGATGGCGTGGGCTGCTCCCCTCCAGGAGACGAAGCTGATTGGCTTTCAGATTACGCCAAATTTACGCACATACATCAAATTGCGTCGCCACAAGTTACGCGGCGAATCAGTCGAGGTGCTTTGACACCTTGCTGATCCCGCGATGCGCAATCCGCTGAGAACTGGCCGTCCTTGCCGGCTCAGTCGTCATAGCCCTGGATTGCCCCAAAGCTGTAACGGCGCAGCTTCAGCGCGGTGATCAAATTGGTCAGCTTCGTCTTGCCGTCGAAACCGTTCTGGAACATTTCGTCATGCATCAGCAGGATCAGCTTGCCGGGCTTGACGAAGCGGCCATAGCCGAACAGGTGATCGATCTCGCTGACCAGATGATCGACGCTCTGCACCGGCTCGCCGTTGTCCTTGTGCACCCATTCATGGTCCCAGCCGTAGAGATAGAAGCCTGAGGCCGCGACAAACTCGTAGTCGGGCTCTTCACGCCCCTCCTGGGCGAGGCCAAGCGAGGTGTCGTTCTTCGACATGGAGGGCAGCCTGAACACGTCGCGCCCCGGCAGCCTTGCATGCACCACGGGCTTCAACCCGAGCACCGCGTTTGCCCTTACCATGTCGGCGACGACACCTTCGGTGTCGCCGTAGAAATGCCGGTAGTGATTGTAGGCATGGCTGTAGCTGTGGTTGCCGAGCGTCACCAGAGGAAGCTGCCTGGCGCGCTGGACGAGCGCTCTGTTGGCGGCGCTAGCCTGTGCGTGCATGCCGACCATGAATAGGGTTGCAGGAACCTGCTCGGCTTCCAGCACATCGAGGATGTTGCTTGTGCCGTTCAGCGGCCCATCGTCGAAGGTAAGATATATTATGCGATCGGCCCCTTGGGCGGGAACCGCAAAAATCAAAACCGCCGCCAGCACAAACCGAAACGGTGTCATCAGCCCCGATATCCGGTTGCGATCACGACAAGGCCGCCATGTCCACAACGGCTTGTCAAGGCGAGCCGGTGCATGTCGCCCAAAAGTGCGCAGCGGTTTTGGGATAACGACATGCGCAAACAAAAAGGCAAACCTATGCCAGGCTTCCTTGCAGCACCGTCAGCTTGGCCTTCTTGGGCATGCGGGCGGTCAGCCATTCCAGCGCCTTGTCGTGCGGCATCGGGAAGGCGATGGAGTAGCCCTGCACCTGGTCGCAGCCGATCGCCATCAGCGAATTGAGCTCGGCCTCGGTTTCGGCGCCCTCTGCGACGATCGAGATGCCAAGGCCACGCGCCAGCTCGGTGATGGCGCGGACGATCTTCGAGTTGTCGCCATTCTCATGGATGTTCTGGACGAAGCGGCGATCGATCTTCAGCCGGTCGATCTCGTTCGGGTTGACATGGCTGAGCGAAGCATAGCCGGTGCCGAAATCATCGAGTTCGAGATGGACGCCGGCTGCCCGGATGTGCCGCAGCTTGGCCGCGATACCCGTCTTTTCGTCATCGAGGATGACGGATTCGACGATTTCCAGCGACAGTTTCTGCGGCGGCAGCCCGGCCTTTTCCAGCGTCTCGAACAAGAACGCATCGAAATCGTGTTCGCGCAGCTCGGTGCCGGAAACATTGACGGCAAGCCGTCCGAAGGCAATGCCGGCGCGATTCCATTCGGCCGCCTCGTTGATCGCCTTGGTGATGACGATGCGGCCGATCTCGGGCATGAAGCCGCATTTCTCGGCGACCGGAATGAACTCGCCGGGCGGGATCATGCCGCGCTCCGCATGGTTCCAGCGCACCAGCGCCTCGATGCCGCTGATCGTGCCGTGGGTCAGTGAGACCTGCGGCTGGAAATAGACCTGGAACGCCCGCTCGGCGATGGCAACCTTGATGTCGTGCTCGAGCTGCTTGCGATAGTCGAGTTCGCGGCGCAGCTCCTCGGAAAAGAAGGAGAAGTTGCCTCCGCCAAGCTTCTTGGCGGAGTAAAGCGCAAGATCGGCGTGGACCAGCAAATCCCCGGCATTGTCGGCGTCGATCGGATAGACCGCGATGCCGGCGCTGGCGCCTGGGAGAATGGTCGTGCCCTGGAAGACGATCGGCTCGTTGATATGTGCCAGGATGCGTCGCGCCAGCATATTGATGTCTTCGGTGCCGCCGGCGCCGCCGAGGATCATGACGAACTCGTCGCCGCCCAGGCGCACGCACAGATCCGACGCCCGGCAGGAGTCGCGCATGCGCTGTGCCGTGACGACCAGCACATAGTCGCCGGCGGCGTGGCCGAGCGTATCGTTGATCTGCTTGAATCGGTCGAGATCGAGCTGGACGACGGCAAGGCGTTCGCGACGCCGGTGCGTGCCCTTGATCAGCGTGTCGAAATGATCGGTCAGGAACGTGCGGTTGTGCAGGCCGGTAAGGCCGTCATGCACCGCGATGAAGGCCATGGAATTGCGCGCGTCGATCAGTTCATGCGTCTTGCGCAGGATGGCGTTCGACATCGGCCTGAAGATGAAGAGCGCCACCAGTATGATGACGCCGATTGTGGCATAGAACAGCGTGCGGTGGAGAGCGAGCAGCTTCTCGGAGCGGTCGTCGGCGTCGGCAGTGATGCGCTGGCCAAGCGCGGCGTAGCCCGACAAGGTCGCATTGGCGACGGAGGCGTCGAGATTGACGCGTTCGTCACCGCCCTTGTAACCGCCATTCCCGCTGAATTGCGATTCATAGGCCGAGATCAGGCGGTCGCCATTGGCGATCAGCCCGACCGAGAAATAGTCGAGGTGGAAGGGCTTGGCGAAAAGGACGCTTTCGATCGACTTCGGGTCAAGCTTGGCCGGCGATTGCGGATCGGCTCCCGTCTGATCGAGCAGCAGGTCGTAGTTCGTCTCGAACTCCGCCGTTGCCTGCTTGAGCGCGCTGACCAGCGCCGGTTGCTTGTCGCGTGAGCCGGCGCCCGTTGCACCGGCAAGGAAGACGATGCGCTGCGACAGCGTCTTTTGTGTGCTGACGATGTCGAGCAAGGTGTGATTGTGCTGTTGGGTGGCCATCATCTGCTGCAGCAGGATGAAGGAGGCGATCACCATGGCCGCAATGATCAGCAGGGCCAGCCAATAGCCGGCCTTGATCAGCAGTATGAGCTTGCCTGAAACGGTTTGCACCGGCTGCTGCGACATTTTCGGGGGCGGCCCTCTCGCCTACGGATTCTTGCCTAAAGATTCTTGTATGAGCACCATTGAACTGCAAACGTTAACAGGACCGGAAATCGACGGCTGCCCGGCGAGGGGCGGCTGTCGAAAGATCGCGAAATGGTTATCGGCTCGTTTAGCGCCGTACCGGCATTTGAGCGGTCATCGGCCAGAACCCTTGTCGCGGCGTCGTTTCCGCCGCCGCATGATGATCGACATCGGGGCGGCATCGTGCTGCTTGCCACCGATCCGGTCGTTTTTGCGATGGATTTTTCACGCGGACGAGACGACAGTCAGCCCACATCAAACGAGGCCGACCATGACCGCAGCATTCCTCTCCCACATCGACAGCGAGCTCGCGGGGCTCAAATCGGCAGGCCTCTACAAGTCGGAGCGGGTGATCACTTCGACGCAGTCGGCCGAGATCGAGGTCGGCGGCGACAAGGTGCTGAATTTCTGTGCCAACAACTATCTCGGCCTCGCCGATAGCGCCGATTTGCGCAATGCTGCCAAGCAGGCGCTCGACCGCTATGGCTACGGCATGGCATCGGTGCGCTTTATCTGCGGCACCCAGGAAGAGCACAAGCAGCTCGAATCCACGATTTCCTCTTTCCTCGGCATGGAAGACACTATCCTCTACGGCTCCTGTTTCGATGCCAATGGCGGCCTGTTCGAGACGCTGCTGGGCGAGGAAGACGCCATTGTCTCGGATGCCTTGAATCATGCCTCGATCATCGATGGCGTGCGGCTGTCGAAGGCCAAACGTTTCCGCTACGCCAACAACGACATGGCCGATCTCGAGGCGCGCCTGAAGGAAGCCCGGGACTGCCGCTTCCGGTTGATCGCCACCGACGGCGTGTTTTCGATGGACGGCATCATCGCCAATCTCAGGGGTGTCTGCGATCTCGCCGAGAAATACGACGCCATGGTGATGGTCGACGACAGCCATGCCGTCGGCTTCGTCGGCCGGAATGGCCGCGGCTCGGCCGAACATTGCGGCGTCGAGGGCAGGGTCGACATCGTCACCGGCACGCTCGGCAAGGCGCTTGGCGGGGCCTCCGGTGGCTACACCTCGGGCAAAGGCCAGGTGGTCGACTGGCTGCGCCAGCGCTCACGGCCGTATCTCTTCTCCAACACGCTGATGCCGGCGATCGCCGGCGCTTCGATCAAGGTGTTCGAACTGATCAAGGACGGCGATGGGCTGCGCGACAAACTCTACGACAATGCAGCGCGCTTCCGGTCGCAGATGGGCAAGCTCGGCTTCACGCTGGCCGGAGCCGATCATCCGATCATACCGGTGATGCTGGGTGATGCCAGCCTGGCGCAGGAGATGGCCGCGCGCATGCTGAAGCGCGGCATTTACGTCATCGGCTTCTCCTTCCCGGTGGTGCCGAAAGGGCAGGCCCGCATCCGCACGCAAATGTCGGCGGCGCATTCCAGTGCGGATATTGACAGGGCGGTCGAGGCGTTTGCCGCCGTCGGGCGCGAACTCGGGGTCATTTCCTGAAAGGCTGGAATCGAAAAGCGATTCCGGATCAAGAGATTCAAGGGACAAAAGCATGTCGAACATGATGAAGGCGCTGGTGAAGGCCAAGGCCGAACCGGGCATCTGGATGGAAGAGGTGCCGGTGCCGGA
>NZ_JBVVQX010000023.1:0-65174 GCF_055811675.1 Mesorhizobium sp. WSM4808 | reverse complement strand
CCCGGCCGGCGCCTAACGTCCCAACAAACCCGCCACAGGCGCCGGCCACCCTCGCCTCGGTCGCCTCCGAGATGTGCAGTGTTGAGTGGATGCGTCGTCGCGTCGAGGGCTCGTGGCCTCGCCTCTCGGATCGTTCGCAAGGTCGCATGGCGTAGTTTGTCCTCGCGCTTGAAGGTCTTCACGCGGCCGATAAGGCTGCCGCTGCTCGGGCACTCCAACTTCGATGAGGCGTATAAGGTCGCGCTCGCGGGCGCAGTTCGCGGAGCGGGGATGGGGTCTATTGCGTGCGTCACCGGCTAGTCCGCCGAATGACTTTATCGCCGTAGCTTCCCTCACTCCCACTCGATTGTTCAAACAGCGTATAACCCGTTGAAATCGCTGTCAAATATTTTCCAGAACTGCTAAAATTCCGACACTAGAACCGTCAAAAATTTACGCTTTTGATTTTAAAGGGAAAATCGCCAAAAAAAATATTTCGAGGTTCCACCAACTATCGGGACCATCCGGGCAATTTTCGAATTTTATGGCGTCCACCAGCGTGCCCAAGTCGCCTCAAAAAGTACCGTCGCCTTCTCAACTAAGGCATTTTTCATCGCAAAATGAACGTTGTCGCGAGTCCGGGTGGATCGTCCGTATGGTCCCGCAACCGCTCCGCTTCTCTGATAATGCCAAGTGCTCACTAGGTGCGATGAGCCGGCCGCCGGCGGGACAGACGGCAACTTGCCATTCACCGGACGGGAAATGTGCATTTTTTTCCAAAAGCAGGAACATACCTGCATCGCCCAAGTTAGACACCGACGGCATTGGATCACGGATTCTTTCTCGCATTCTCCAGTCTGACAGAGTGCTCCATGATTCTTTGATGCTCGACGAATGGGCAGGACAATGTACCGCTGTCAGCTTTTCTTATCAGCCTTTGGCCTGGTGTTGGCGGGTGGCCTGTCCCCACAGGGCCAAGCCATGGCACAGGCGCCCTGCCCGGCCGACCACGATAAGCTGCTCGCTGTCCTCAAGGCCAATGTGAAAGCAAGCGGCGGACCTGCCAACGGTGGCTTTGAGACCAACGAATGGGCCGCTATCGTTGCCCGCGACGGCGCGGTGTGCGCGATCGCTTTCAGTGGTCCCACCGCCGATTCGCAATGGCCGGGCAGTCGCCTCGTCGCGGCAGAGAAGGCCAATACGGCCAATGGGCTAAGCTTGGCGCAAATGGCCCTATCGACGGCCAATCTCTACGCGGGGGCGCAACCTGGCGGGCCGCTTTTCGGCTTGCAGGAGACCAATCCGGTCAACCAGGCCGCAGCCTATGCGGGCGATCCCAAAACGTTCGGAAGCGCCAGCGATCCGCTCGTCGGCAAGCCGATTGGAGGCGTCGTTGTGTTTGGCGGCGGGCTTGCCCTCTATGACGGAAAGAGCATCGTCGGAGGCATCGGGGTCTCCGGAGATTCCTCATGCGCCGATCACAATGTCGCCTGGCGTGTTCGCGCGGCGCTCGGCCTCGACAAGGTTCCCGCCGGAGTCAATCCCAATCGCAAGGACGCCATCGTCTACGATCTGGATCCCGGCGGCAAAAGCGCCTCGGGCTGGGGCCATCCGCTTTGTGCCGGCACCGAGGCTGACATCGCGGCGGAGCTCGGCGCCGGCGTGGGAGGCTCGATCCACAAATGAAAGGCATGCTGCACCCGGCACAGGCGCGCGTTAACGAAGGACGAGGCGCCCGCGCATCGGCGACCGAGAATTCTTTTCGCACTTGCATAGTCTCGGTGATGCTGCTGGCATGCGGCCCATTCCTGAGCGGTGCCTCGGAGCCGCCATCGGCGGCGGCTATTGCGCCGCCCGCCGCCGCCGCGCCACCCGATGACGGGCAATGGACAATGCCGGCCAAGAACTACGCGTCGACCCGCTTCAGCGACCTGACCGAGATCAACGAAGGCAACGTCAAGAACCTGCAGGTCGCCTTCACCTTCTCCACCGGCGTGAACAAGGGCCAGGAAGCAGCGCCGCTGGTTGTCGGCAACACCATGTACATCGTCACGCCCTTTCCCAACATCGTCTACGCGCTCGACCTTTCCAGGCCCGGCGCGCCGATGAAGTGGAAGTACGAGCCCAACCCCGAGCCGTCGGCACAAGGGGTGGCCTGCTGCGATGTCGTCAACCGCGGCGCGGCCTTCGCCGACGGGCGCATCTTCTTCAACACGCTGGACGGCCACACGATCGCCCTCGACGCCAACACAGGCAAACCGATCTGGAACGCTCATATCGGCAACATCAACATCGGCGAGACCATCACCATGGCTCCGCTGGTGGTGAAGGGCAAAGTTTTGGTCGGCAATTCCGGCGGCGAAATGGGCGTCCGCGGCTGGGTCAAGGCGCTGGATGCCGGAGACGGGCATGTTGTCTGGACGGCTTATGGCACTGGACCCGACAAGGATGTGCTGATCGGCCCGGACTTCAAGCCCCACTATGACATGGACAAGGGCACAGACCTTGGCGTGACGACATGGCCGCCCGAAGCCTGGAAGATCGGCGGCGGCAATATGTGGGGCTGGATCTCCTACGATCCGGACTTGAACTTGATCTTCCACGGCACAGGCAATCCAGGACCGTGGAATCCGGATTTGCGGCCCGGCGACAACAAATGGACGTCCGGTATTTTCGCGCGTGATCCCGATACCGGAGCGGCGAAGTGGTTCTATCAGTGGAGCCCGCATGACCTCCATGACTATGACGGGATCAACGAGCAGATCCTTCTGGACATGACCTGGCAAGGCAAGCCGCGCAAGGTCCTCGTCCGACCGGAACGCAACGGCTACCTCTATATCCTCGATCGGACCACTGGCGAGGTGCTGTCGGCCACAGCCTATGGCCCGGTCAATTCCAGCAAGGGCGTCGACCTGAAGACCGGCCGCCTGATTGCAAACCCCGACAAGAGAACCGGCACCGGCAAGGTGGTGCGAGACATTTGCCCGACAGCGTCCGGCCTCAAGGACTGGCAGCCATCGGCCTTTTCGCCGAGGACCGGCCTGCTCTACATCCCCCACAACAATCTCTGCATGGATGAAGAAGGCGTTGAGGTAAACTACATCGCAGGCACGCCCTATGTCGGCATGAACGTACGCATGATCCCCGGGCCGGGCGGCAATCGTGGTGCCTTCACCGCCTGGGATGTTGCCGCCGCCAAGCCGGCCTGGGTCCTGAAGGAGAACTTTCCGGTGTGGAGCGGCACCGTCGTCACTGCCGGCGATGTCGTCTTTTACGGCACCATGGAAGGCTGGTTCAAGGCGGTCAGCGCCAGGACTGGCGATCTCCTTTGGCAATTCAAGACATCGTCCGGCATCATCGGCCAGCCGATAACCTATCGCGGCCCCGATGGGCACCAATATGTCGCAATTCTGTCAGGCGTCGGTGGCTGGGCCGGTGCCATCGTTTCCGGCGACCTCGACCCACGCGATGCCACCGCGGCACTTGGCTTCGTCAACGCGATGAAGGATCTAAAGAACGCTACCACGGTGGGAGGCACGCTTTATGTGTTCCGGCTGCCTTGATGGATTGGACTTGACCGTACGTCCGGCGCGAAAGGCGTTCCAACGGGTGGCGATCGGCATGGCCGGGCTCGCCTTGTTGCTCTTGCCGGCCATTGCCAGTCCACGTGAGTTGAGAGTGTGCGCCGACCCGAACAACATGCCGTTTTCCAACGCGGCCGGTCAAGGCTTCGAGAACAGGATCGCGGAAATCATCGCCACTGATCTCGGCGCCAAGCTGACGTATACTTGGTGGGCGCAGCGCCGTGGCTTCATCCGCAACACGCTGAAGGCAGGCCTTTGCGATCTCGTGCCCGGCACGCCTGCCAATCTCGAAATGCTGCGCACGACGACGCCTTATTACCGTTCGTCCTATGTCTTCGTGACCCGCCAGGACGGCCCGGACGTGGCCTCCTTCAACGACCCGCGGTTGCAAGGATTGCGTATCGGTGTTCAGCTCATCGGCGACGACGGCGCCAACTCGCCGCCTGTCCAGGCGCTCGGCCGCCGCGGCATCGTCGGGCACCTCATCGGCTACCCCGTCTATGGCGACTACTCCGCTCCCAACCCTCCGGCGCGCATCGTCGAAGCTGTTGCGAACGGCGAGATCGATCTTGCCGTGGTTTGGGGTCCGCTCGCCGGCTATTTCGCCCAGAGGCAAAAGGTGTCGCTCCGGATCACGCCGGTCACGCCTCGCATCGACGGACCGCAACTGCCGCTAATGTACGACATCTCAATGGGTGTTCGGCGCGAGGACGATGCGCTGCGTGGCGATGTGAATAGCGCGCTTGCCAGACACAAGGCCGAGATCGACGCGGTTCTGGCGCAATACGGCGTACCGCGTCTGGACATGGCCGGGAGTCCGGCGCGATGAGGCAGGCTCTGGCGATGTTACTGCCCTTGACGCTGGCCCTGGTCGCCTGCCAGCGCGAGGAGCGCGACACGCGACCGCAATCGGCGCTCGGCTCAGGTGAGCAGCCGACGCCCGTGACCACGTTGGAGCCGGGCGGACAGCGACCCTCCCCCACCGATAACAAGGCGGCGAGCTTCGAGGCCAACGCCTTCCACATGAGCGAGGGCAAACGCCTGTTCAGCTGGTTCAACTGCTCGGGCTGCCATGCCAATGGCGGTGGCGGCATGGGCCCGGCGCTGATGGACGAGAAGTGGCTCTACGGCAGCTCGATCGAAAGCATCCACGCCACGATCCGCGACGGCAGGCCGAACGGGATGCCGAGCTTCGGCCAGAAGATACCCGATGACCAGATATGGGAGCTGGCGGCATATGTGCGTGCACTGGGCGGCAACGCGCCCTCCTCCGCCGCGCCGCAACGCAATGACGGCATGATGGTGCATCCCTCGGAAAACCGCCTGCCGGATGCCGCGACACTGGGCAAATCACCGTGAGGCGCCCGGCTTCGATGACCTTCGCTCTCTGTCTCCTGCTTCTGCAGGGATGCGCAGGCTGGCAGTCGGCGCTGGATCCGAAAGGCCCCGCAGCCGGCGAGTTGGCTTGGCTGATCTGGTTCTTCACCGCGCTTTGCGCGGTTGTGTGGGTGCTGGTGATGATCGCGCTCGCAGCACCGCTGGTTATGCGATCGCGTCCCGGCGATGAACCCCTCTTACTCGACGAAGCGGCCGAACGCCGCAAGATGCGCGTGGTCGCGTCCGCCGTCGGACTGACCGCCATCATCCTGATCGGACTGACGCTGCTAAGCTTTTTCGCCAACAGGACGCTGGCTGCGATCGGCTCGGAGGCTGCGCTGACAATCAGGGTGACCGGGCACCAGTGGTGGTGGGAGGTGCGCTACGAGGATGCTACGCCGAGCCGCATCCTGACGACGGCAAACGAGATTCATATCCCTGCCGGCGAGCCGGTGCGGCTGCTATTGACCTCGACCGATGTGATCCATTCCTTCTGGATCCCAAGCTTGGCCGGCAAACTCGATCTTATCCCCGGCCACATGAACGTGCTGGACATCAAGGCGGACAAGCCGGGCGTCTACCGTGGTCAATGCGCTGAATTCTGCGGTGCGCAGCACGCCAATATGGGCACCTTCATCATCGCCGAGCCGCGCCCGAAATTCGATGCGTGGCTGAACGACCAGTTGCAGCCGGCCGGCGCGCCGGCGAGCGGCGAAGCCAAGGCCGGCGCAGACCTGTTCCTCAAACGCCCCTGCGTGATGTGCCACAGGATCGGGGGAACGCCGGCCGGCGGAACGGTGGCTCCCGACCTCACCCACATCGCCAGCCGGAAAACATTGGCGGCCGGAACGCTGACGATGAGCCGCGGCAATCTCGCCGCCTGGATAGCCGACCCGCAAGGCATCAAGCCGGGTTCCCACATGCCAGTGGTAGATCTCAACGGCGACGAGCTCAACGCAATCGTCGCTTATCTCGAGGGTCTGAAATGAGCAGCGCCGATGTCACAGGCGACCGCCACATCCCGGAACCAGACCCCGCCAAAGGCGACCTTGCTCCCGAACGTGACGGCCCCCGCGATACGGGCATGGATGATGCCAGCCTGCATCGCTGGCTCGAGCGCACCTGGCGGACGCCGTCCGGCATCGTCGGAGCGCTCTCGAGCGTCGACCACAAGGTGATCGCACGACGCTATTTGATCACCGCTTTCGTCTTCCTTGGTCTTGGCGGTCTCAACGCTGTCGCCATGCGTATCCAGCTTTCGGGACCACAACGCGGCCTGATCGGGCCCGACCTCTACAACCAGCTGTTCACCATGCATGGCGTTACGATGATGTTTCTGTTCGCCGTGCCCATCGTGCAGGCGACCGGGATCTACCTGGTGCCGCTGATGGTGGGCACCCGCAACATCGCGTTTCCGCGCCTGAACGCGTTCAGCTATTGGATCTACGTCTCGGGCGGCGCTTTCGCCTGGGTGTCCTTTGCCCTCAACATGGCTCCTGATGTGGGCTGGTTCGCTTACGTGCCGCTGTCCGGCCCCGAATTCGCACCGGGCAAGCGCGCCGATGTCTGGGCGCAGATGATCACCTATACCGAAGTGTCGTCACTGGCCGTCGCGGTTGCGACCATCGTCACGGTGTTCAAGCAGCGGGCCCCCGGCATGTCGCTGGACAAGATCCCGCTCTATGTCTGGGCGATGCTGGTCACTTCTTTCGTCGTCATCTTCGCGATGCCGGCGGTGATGATCACCTCGACTTTCCTGATCCTTGACCGCCTGGTCGGCACGCACATCTTCAACCCGGCGGAAGGTGGGGATGCTCTGCTGTTCCAACATCTCTTCTGGTTCTTCGGCCATCCGGAAGTTTACATCATCTTCCTGCCGGCGACGGGCATGGTGTCCTCGATCATTCCTGTTTTCGCCAGGCGACCGACATTCGGTCATCTCGGGCTGGTCCTGTCGCTGATCGCAGTCGGCTTCCTGTCGTTCGGGCTCTGGGTTCACCACATGTTCGCCACGGGATTGCCTAAGCTCGGCGCCAGTTTCTTCACCGCATCCAGCATGCTGATCGCCATTCCAAACGGCGTGCAGATCTTCTGCTGGCTTGCAACACTTTGGGACGGCCGGCCGGTGATCCGGACGCCATTGCTGTTCGTCTTCGGCTTCTTCTTCATCTTCGTCATCGGCGGGCTAACCGGCGTCATGCTCGCCTCGGTGCCATTGGATCTTCAGGTGCACGACACCTATTTCGTCGTCGCGCATTTCCATTACGTGCTGATCGGCGGCTCGGTGTTCCCGCTGCTTGGCGCGGCTTATTTCTGGTTCCCGAAGATCACCGGCCGCATGATGAGCGAACGCCTTGGGCGGTGGCATTTCTGGCTGGCCTTCATCGGGTTCAATGCGGCCTTTTTCCCGATGCATCTCGTCGGCCTATGGGGCATGCCACGACGGGTCTACACCTATCCGGCCGAGCTTGGCTGGGGCAACATCAACCTTTTCATCTCTGCCGGGGCGCTGCTCTTCTTCCTGAGCTTTGTCCTGTTCACTTTCAATCTGGTGCATGGCGCGTTGAAAGGCACCTCGGCCGGCAACAATCCGTGGGACGCAGGAACCTTGGAGTGGGCAACGTCCTCGCCACCGCCGAGCTATAATTTCGCACGCATTCCCATGGTTACCCATATCGAGCCGCTCTGGGCCGAGCGCGAGGCGCTACCTGTAGCGACCGGGCTCCGCGTCGATGCGCGCGAACTCCTCATCTCTACCGTGGCCGAAGCTTATCCCGATATTCGCGAGAAATCGGCCACACCGTCGATCTGGCCGCTTTTTGCGGCGCTCGCCGTAGGCGGCACGTTTCTCTATTCGATCTTCACGCCCTGGGCGATCGTCTGGGGCGCCGCGCCGATCGCCATCACGTTGATCGGTTGGTTCTGGCCGAAGGGCCATCCGGAGGACCAGGAATGAAGCAGCGCGCCGCCGCCGATCTTTCTGGCCTGCCGACCTTCGGGCACGGTCCGCGCAGCCCCACCTGGTGGGGCACGCTCGGCTTCATGGCGTTGGAAGGTACGGGTTTTGCGCTGGCAGCGGGCGCATATCTCTACCTTGCGCTGTCGTGGCCAGCATGGCGGCTTAGCGCACCGCAGCCGAACCATTGGCCCGGAACGATCGTGACGATTTTGTTTGTCGTCAGCCTTGTGCCCAACCACGTCCTCCACCGCCACGCCAAGCAATGCTCCATGGTTCCGGTGCGGATCGGCCTGGTGGTCATGTCGCTGCTCGGCATCGCTCCGCTCGTCGTGCGCTGGTTCGAATTCCCCGCCCTCAACATCTATTGGGACACCAACGCCTACGGATCGATGCTCTGGGTGCTGCTTGGCCTGCACACCACGCACCTCATAACCGATGTCGGCGACACCATCGTGCTGACAGTGCTGATGTTCACGCGCCAAGGCTATAGCGGCCGGCGCTTCGGCGATGTCGGCGACAATGTCTTCTACTGGGATTTCGTGGTCCTGACCTGGATCCCGATCTACGTGCTCATCTATTGGGCGCCGAGGCTAGGCTGAGATGCGAGCGCTGCGGTTGGGAACGTCTTGGGGTGGTCTTCTGTCAGGTCCGCTGGCCTGGGCGGTCTCGACACAGCTGAATTATGCGCTGGTGCCTTGGCAATGCAACCGCCAGGTGCCGGTCGTGCTTCCCGTGGCGCTGCTGCTCGTCTTGTTGTCGCTGCTCGGCGGGGCGCTGTCGTGGCGGGCGAAGCGGCGAGGCGGTGCCGCATTCAAGCCGGAGCGTACGCGCCGCACAGAGCGCTTCGTCGCCAATCTCGGGATGTTGTCGGCGTTGCTGTTTGCGCTTGTGATCCTCATGCAAGGCAGCGCGGCGCTGATCCTGGATGAGTGCCTGCGATGAACCTGGACGCGCTGTTCCCTACTTCCATCTGCTACGGCGCCGGCGCGCCCGGGGCCGGGTGGACGCTCGCGCTGCCCATCACCCTGCCACTCGCCGTGGTTGCCCTGATATATGTCGTTGGTGCTGGCCGGCTTTGGCGGCGCAGCAGCCGCGGCAGGACGTTGCGGATGCGCCAGGCTCTGCTGTTCACGGCCGGATGGAGCGTGTTGACAGCCGCATTGGTCAGCCCGATTCATGTGCTCGGCGAGCAGGTCTTTGCGGCGCATATGATCGAGCATGAACTGCTGATGGCCGTGGCGGCGCCGCTGTTGGTCTCTGCCTGCCCGGCTGCGGCCTTGATGTGGGGCCTACCCATCCGGTTCCGGCGCATCCTGGGAATTGCCGGACACGTCAATTGGCTGAGGGTGGTCTGGGCCTTCGCAACGCGGCCGATCAGCGCGACCATTATCCACGGCATTGCTATATGGATTTGGCACATTCCGGTGTTGTTCGAGGCCGCGCTCGAACGCGGCGTACTGCACTATGCACAGCACGCGAGCTTCTTCGGAACAGGGCTGCTGTTCTGGTGGGTCCTCTTGCCGCGTCCCGGCCGCCAGCATGCTTATGGGAGCGCAGTGATGCACCTCTTTGTCACCTCGCTGCATACCGGGCTGCTCGGCGTTCTCCTGTTGCTCTCGCCACGCCTCTGGTACCCGGAGAACGCCGTGGGAGCGGCACTGTGGAATTTGAGCCCCCTGGAGGACCAGCAACTTGCCGGACTGGTGATGTGGGTTCCGGCTGGATTGATATATGGCGGCGCAGCGCTGCTGCTGGTCGCGTTGTGGATCAAGGCGAGCGGAAGGAGGGAGGCGGCGCATGCGTACGAGCTTGTCTAAACTGCTTGCCGCCGTCATCGCCGCGCTGGTGCTGCTCGTCGCGGCCGTGGCCGGAATGACCTGGTGGTCCGATCGGGCCGCGCGCGTCCGCCACGAGGCGGAGGCGGCCACGGGCGGTGACACTGCGAGGGCCTTGCCGATCATGACTGCGAATGGCTGTTCCGGCTGCCATACGATTACGGGCGTGCCGGGCGCTCAAGGGCAGGTCGGTCCTCGCCTGGATGCCAGTCTTGCTGGCCGCATCTTTATCGGTGGCGGGCTGGCCAACAATCCAGAGAACCTGATCCGCTGGATACGATCGGCCAGGGAAGTCGATCCGCACACGGCCATGCCATCGACACGGATCACGGAGCAGCAGGCGCGCGATATCGCGGCGTACCTCTACGCTCTAAAATGATTTTAGCGGTCCATCGTCTGAACAACAACGCCGGCCCTTCTGAAGAGACCGACTATCGTTGATCCAGGATCATTCAAGCTAGGTTTGACGCTGAGACGAATCGGAAATCCGGTCGCGCACTGCATGCTCGGTCTTGTCTGCTGTGGACTTCACGACCTCGCCGAGTTGATCGGCCATCGTGCCTGCTTCCATATGTTGCCGGCCAGCTTCCTGCTTGATGGTCTCATAGGCGTCGGCGGCGACCTGCTTGGCTTCATCCAGACCCCTGTCGAGCATGGTTCCGGCGGTGTTGCGAAGCTTGTCGCCATAGGCGCCTAGTTGCTCATCCTCCGTTGCGGTATGGGGCAGCATTGCACCTATGGCGGCGCCGATGGCGAGACCGGCGGCCGCTACGGCCAAAGGTTGGTTCTCAAACAGTTCTTGGGCAGAGCGGGCGGTTTTCGCCGCCATGTCGCCGGTCACCGATCTTGCAGTGGCCGTGCTGCCCGTCAAACCCTCGGCGGCGTTGCTTACCGCGCTCGAAACGGTACCGCTGACGCTGGTAGCAGCCGACGACAGCGATGAGGCGGCATCGGAGAGCGTGCCGCCGAAGCCGCCGCGCTCCCCTTCATCATGTCTTCCCGGCGCTGAAGGCAATGGGTAGCCAGCCGAACCGTGGGCCGTGTTTGAGGTACCGCTGCCGAACATCAGCCAAGCAAGACCCGCGCCGACCATGGTGACCGGCAAAGGATTGTCTCGGACCTGCGTTCTGAGATTGCTGAGCATGGCCGAGCTCTCCCCTCCCGAGAACAGCCCGGTGAACTCATCAAGCAATTGTCCGGGCGTCATCTTGCCTCGAATGGATTCGGCGGTCTCCATCACCCGGGCGCGGGCTGCCTCGGCCTCGCGTTCAAGTTCGGCTGCGGATTTCTCAGTCATCTCACTTGTTCCTTGATCACGCTCGCGTCGCGCTTGAGCTGTTCCTGGGTCCGGTCGGGGGTAAGTTCCGAAGGCGCCATGCTGGCCATCCCGGTCCGCAGCAGGATGACGCCGAGGATCGCCACGACCACACCGACCAGCAGGGAAGACCACCCCGCGCCGAGCCCTGCCCGCGTCAGTGCGATAACGAGTGCCTGCAGCAACACCAATAATGCCGCGAGCAGGCAGATCGCGCCGCCGAGCACTTCAGCGGCACCTGCTCCGGCTTTGGTGAGCTTTTCAGATAGCTCGGCCCGAAACAGCCTGGCTTCGGTTTGCACCAGTGTGGTGACATTCTGGGCCAAGTCGGTGATCAGTCCGGTAAGGCTGGGATTGTCCTGGGTGTTCATCTGTCCTGCTCCGCGTTCTGCGTGGCCCCATCATCGCCGACGAGGCCCGAATCCTGCGAACGATCAACGGACCAACCCTGTGCCTGATCGGTGTGTGATCTGAAGTCTCCAGGATCATCCTGAAATTCGGGCCTTGTCGGCGGAGAAGCCTTGATGAATCGCCCGAGAGCCAATCCGGCCAATACCGACCCGGCAAGCAAGACACCGGGATTTTGCCGGCCAAAGGACTGCACGTCCTCAAGGACCTGGCCGAACGGTTTCTGTTTCAATGACGATGAAAGCCGCTCCAAGCCACCGGCGGCATCCAATGCGAACTTCGATGCGTTCCTTTCATCGTTGTTGGCCAGATGGTCACTGGCCGCGCGCAGTGCGCCGCCCAGCGCCGCCAGACTCGATCCGATGTCGCGCTGAGCTTCCTCCGCCTTGTCGGAAATGACCTCCTTGGCTTCAGATGCATAATCGCCAGCCTTACGGGTCACCGTGTCACGCGCGTCGTGAAGCAACTCGCTGGCACGTTCTTGTTCCTGGCGAAGCCTGTCGGAAACGTCGCTTTTCGCCTTGTCGAAATCGGTGGGCTGTCCGCCCTGATCGTTCTCATGCTGCATGGGCCACCTAGTGAAGACCGAGGAAGGAGAGGACCGCGAGCACGACAACGATAAGGCCGATAAGATAGATGACACTGTTCATGTGCACGTCCTCCGTGGCTTCCCAACTTCGTGGAACCTCCGATGTTCCACTAGGTGAAAGCATTTATGATCAGGCTGAAACGGAGAGCTCGTCCGGGACGCAACAATCACGAATGAGCTGAGCTGCCCCTCGTGCGGAGCTTCAGTGGCTCGAGTACAAACCTTGTGCTCCCGACTGCGCACGGGTCGAGCGGAAGGCCGCCGGTTGCCTCGGCTTTGGCTGACCTTTGTCTATTCGGCTGTCCGCCTGTCGATCATCTGCTCGCTCTGGACGCCCGGCACGTCCCTGCGCTGTTGGACGCCTTCAACGAAGCGAGGATGAAGGCATAGAATACGTGCTGATGCTTCATTCTCCTGCGGGAAGGAGCAGAGATATTCAGTTCGCCCATGTCTTCGAACGCCGCGACTGCTGCATGGTGTCGTGTGCACGCGCTCCGACGGATTGTTCCGTCCGAGCAACACCTAATTCATGCAACCTTGGAAAACAGGGCGACGTCGCATCTGGCCAAGCCGTAGCGCCACCGATGATCGGTCGTGGCGACCCGGCTTTGGTAAAACAGCGAAAGTTGGCCCCCTTCGATCATCACGGTCGAGTGGCCGTTCTCTCCCGGCTGGCCTGGTTCCAGCACCGGTCCCATCGACACATAAGGTCCAGCAACATCATCGGCGATGGCAAAAAACACGCGTTGCCGGTTTCCCCGAAGGCCATTCGGGAGAAAGCAAGTGGCATTGAGAAGCACGCGGCCATCCGGCAATTCGACCAGTTGTGCGCCCTCTATCCCCCATTCGTAGTCGGGATCCTCTCTCGTGTTGTGGTGAGGAACTTCATTATGGTCGAGGATCTTGCCGATCCGCTTCCAGGGACCGAACCATGAATCGGATTGGCTACGCGCGAGATAGATGTCGGGCTGTGGCACCCTGGTGAATTTTGGCATGGCGGAATAGACGAGGTAGCGCCTGCCGCCAATAACTGCGGGATGCGGATCGTAAATGCCATCTTCCTCCGTGTCCGGGATGGCGAGGATTGCCGGGCTAAGAACCACCCAATGGAACCCGTCATTGGAAACCGCATGCTCGCAGCGGCCACCAGACTTCATGAACTCGGTCTGGATGAACATGTGAAAGACGCCACTTTCGTGAATGACCCCCGGAGCCGCAACACCACTCCCATTGATAGGAAGCTCGATCGACTGATGCTCGGTCCACGGCCCATAAAGTTCCGGCGCCGTGGCATGCAGGATCCTCCACGTCTCGCTGGTCACCGTGCCGCTCGAGCCGAAGACGTGCCACAGGCTGCCATCAAAGACGGGGCAAGGGTCTTTGAGATCATCCACGCTTTGCGGATGAAACAGCGGAAAAACATTGGTTGAAAAGTCGATCTTCATATCAGCCCCGGAATTCGCCTGGCACGGACTCGCCAGTGATGCGGGCGAATCAACTTGATGTCCTGCACATTTTATAACCAGCGACTTAAACGCAAATACGGCAGGTCAGTTCTCCACCGACATTCCCCCGTCGCTCACGCTTTCAAAGCCCGGCGACGCGTGGTGGCCATTCTCAGCTCCGCGGAAATATCGTCGCATCCGTCATCCGAGCGGTGACTGAGAGCTCTTCACTTCACCTTGGAACAACTCACGCGATGGAAAGTTAGGAGCTGGTACCGAAGTCTATTTCTCCTCCATCTGCGATTAACAAATGTTAGTCGCAGCATAAATTAAAGATTACAGGAAGGAAAATCTCAATGGAAGCAGCCTTGGGCAGGGTGTCCGCCAGTAAACACGCTGGCAGGGAAAATCTACTGGTTTGCTTCTCCCACTTGCGTTGGAATTTCGTCCATCAACGCCCGCAGCATATTCTCACTCTTGCATCCATGCAGCAGAGAGTGATCTACTTTGAAGAGCCTGTTTTTGAAGAACTGCCACAGCCGCTGATGCGGACGAGCGAGGCATCGCCAAACATTCTAATTGTGACACCAGTGCTTCCGCTCGGCGCGTCGGCCGCGAAATCAGATGCCGTCCAGCGGAGATTTGTTCAGCGGATTATAGCTTCAATGCCGCACAGCCGGCTGATCGCCTGGTACTACACGCCGATGGCTCTTCGCTTCACGGAGTTCCTTGACCCAGACATATGCGTCTACGACTGCATGGACGAACTCTCCGCCTTCAAGAATGCGCCGCCCGAACTGGCGCAGATGGAAAAGGAACTTCTGCGCCGCGCCGATCTCGTTTTCACCGGTGGCCTGAGCCTGTTCGAGACCAAGCGCCGCCTGCATCAGGCCATTTACCCCTTTCCGAGCAGCATCGATGTGAAACACTTTCACAAGGCAAGGCTGCCAGGAAAGGACCCCATCGATCAGGCCGGCATTCCTCACCCGAGGGTGGGGTATTTCGGCGTCATCGACGAGCGGCTGGACGTCGACCTCGTGGCGCTAGCAGCGCGGACCATGCCGGACGTGCATTTCGTCATGATCGGCCCCGTTGTCAAAATCGATCCTGCAATCCTGCCGAAGGCCGACAACCTGCATTGGTTGGACGCGAAGGCCTACTGCGACCTGCCCGATTATCTTCGCCATTGGGATGCCGGGTGGATGCCGTTTGCGCTCAACGAAGCGACCCGGTTCATCAGCCCAACCAAGACGCCAGAGTTTCTGGCGGCGGGTCTGCCGGTGATCTCGACGGCAATCGTTGACGTTGTGCGCAGCTACGGCGCTGCTGGGCTGGTGGAGATCGCCGACGGTGACGACTTGGACAGCAAGCTGCGCTCCCTGCTTTTGCGACCGCGCGAGATGCTGCTGCCGCAAGTCGATGCCTATCTGGCTGACATGTCGTGGGAAAGAACATGGAAGGCCATGGCCGCTCACATTGAGGGCGCCTACCGACGCAAGAAGGTCGTCCCGCTCCGCAGGAGCGCATAGCCATGTTCGATTGGCTGATCGTGGGCGCGGGGTTTGCCGGCAGCGTTCTTGCTGAAAGGATAGCCTCCCAGCGTCATGAAAGCGTTCTCCTGGTCGACCGCCGCAGCCATGTCGGCGGCAACGCCTACGATTGCTACAATGAAGCCGGCATCCTCATCCATCGTTACGGGCCTCATATTTTTCACACCAACAGCCAGTCGATCGTGGACTACCTCTCGCAGTTCACCCAATGGCGCACATACGAGCACAGGGTTCTGGCGGCGGTCGACGGGAAACTGCTTCCCATCCCGATCAATCTCGACACGATAAACCGCCTTTATGGCCTCGAGTTGAATTCCGCACAGTTGGAGGAGTTCTTCGCATCGCGGCGCGAGACGGTAGAGGACGTGCGAACGGCCGAGGATGTTGTCGTCAGCACCGTGGGACGCGAGCTCTACGAGAAGTTCTTCCGTGGCTATACAAGGAAGCAATGGGGCGTCGATCCGAACCAGCTGAGCAAATCAGTGACGGCACGAGTGCCGACCAGGACCAACCGCGATGACCGCTATTTCAGCGACAGCTTCCAGAAGATGCCTGCCGGCGGATACACGAGGATGTTCGAGCGCATGCTCGATCACCCGAACATCAAGGTCATGCTGCAGACCGACTTCCGCGAAATTCGTGACAAGATACCATTCAACCGCCTGATCTATACCGGCCCGATCGACGAATATTTCGGCTGGCAGCTAGGGTGTCTTCCTTATCGTTCGCTCCGTTTCGAGCACGTCACCCTCGACCAAGAGCAGTTTCAGCCGGTTGCCGTCGTCAACTACCCCCAGACGGAAGATTACACCCGCATCACCGAATACAAACATTTGACCGGCCAACGGAGCGTGCGGACCAGCCTGACATACGAATATCCCACCGATATCGGGGACCCGTACTATCCGGTGCCGCGGGCCGAAAACGAAGAGCTCTACAAGCGCTACGAAGCGCTCGCCGCAACCTGTCCCGACGTGTGGTTTGTCGGCCGCCTGGCAACCTACCGCTACTACAACATGGATCAGGTGGTCGGGCAGGCCCTGGCAACCTTCGCACGCATTCAAAAGAGCGTCCCGGAATGGGCGGGCGTGGGGAATGCGTCGTTGGCCGAAGGGGCGCTGTAGCTCCCCCACCTGGACCCGGGAGCATCGGCGCGGGGCCGACAGGCGCTCGCGCAGTCCCTCGTGCAGCTCATGTATTTAACGCGTCGGGTTCGCCGCGAACAAAGCTTGCTGGCGGGCCAATTCGTCCGCGACGGGCTTGTGGACGTGTCGGCTGCCGTCCGCCTGGACGACTGAAAACAATCCCACCTCCGCATGCCGCGAATTGTCCCAGCCCGGATAGGCGGTTACCGGGTAAAGGCAAATACCTTCGATCGGGGCTTTGAGGCTTTCTGCGGCACGCACCTCGTCGCAGACATAGTGGAGCCAAGCCGGCCCGCCAGACCCCTCGGAGCCGGTCTCGGCGATGAACATAGGCTTGCTGTATCGATGCGCGACTTCGATCAGCATCTCCGATAGGGCACGGTACTCGTGATGCCCCATCGGAATCGTCGGCCCGTTTAGGTACCACTGATTGTGTGGATAAAAATTCAAGCCAACGACGTCGACGACATCTTCGCTCCCACCCAGCTCAGGTTCGGCCCGGCCCAGCAGCATGTCGTAAGCTTCGAACTGTCCCTGACGGGCATTTTCGGCCCGGCGCCGTTCGGTGCGGGTCCGGTCGCGAGGAGCGATGTGGATAAGCGGCTCGGCCCAGACAAATGTGCAAGCGGGATCGACCTCCCGCATCGCGCGAACGCCGGCTATTGCTGCTTTCACGAGGTGCCGCTTGAACCATCCCCGCTTCTTCGGGCCGACGCGCGGGAAATAGCCGACCTCAACAGCCCAGGCGAAAAACGAAATTTCGTTGATCGGGCACAACAGAGGCGCTGTACCGGCGATTGAACGATGAACCCTCACAGCTTCCGCGGCGAACGAGGCATAGGCATCGATGAAATGCATCGATCCCTGATCAACATGGTCGGGAGATCCGTAGTGGAAGATGTCCCAGATGATCCGGACACCTGCCGATTGCGCTGCTTCGACCATCGGCGTCCAGCTTGACCAGTCATAGGTTCCAGGAGCGGTTTCGATGAGGTGCCAGCGCAAGCCGTCGCGGATGGTACGAAGACCGAGTTCGGCGCAACTGCGGTAGTCGCCCAGGGCATGCAAATAATGCGACGTCGCGCGGATAAGATCGAGGCGAACGCCGTCCTTGCGCCGGTGCGACGAGCACTCGAAGCCAGCCATGAAAAAACTGGCGAACGGCGACGTGCCCGCAATCGAAGTCACCTCATTGCCTGCGCTGTGTCCTGCTTCGCTCATGCGAAGTCTCCTTAGGGCATTTGGGCTCAATCTCGGCTGCCGAATGCAGATCGGGAACAGCCATAGCAATCCGGCAGCCGTCTCTCATCCGCCAGGCTGCACATTGGTCCTGTGCTTAACGGGATGGTTCCAAACCGGGTGGTCGAGCCTTTGTTCCCGATCGAACCCACCGGAGGGCAGACAGCAGCCAGGGAAGAAGCTGCGCAAGGCAAGTCGGGGGCGAGGCACACAGCCGTCATCGGATCTTCCACCCCTCCGACGAAGGCAGGGAACAGTACGTTCAAATACGACTTCCCGACATCGATCATGCCAGGCGAGAGGATCGCAGCGACGTCGCCTGGAGTATCGCATGAGCCGCTCCGCCGATCTTTCCCGGTAAGCCCGTCATTCGCTTCAAGCGGGAACATTGGTTGCCTCAACAAGTTTGATCGCCATAGCAATGGGCCGCAGCGGGCGGGCGCACAGATGAGACATCTGGTCAAAGATATCCTGATCGAGATCGCTGAAATGCTTCCGGCCATCACTCAAAAGGGCGAAAATTCGGCCGAAGCACTGCCCGTCCATGCGCCGAACTTCCCCCACGATCTGGAGCCGGTGATCCGGGCAGACCCTTCCTACCAAGTGCCATCGCAACGCACCGACGATCGGCATGAATCAGTCGCAGTCCCGAGCAAGCTGCAAGCTGTATGGGGGGATATGGCGCCGGAGGTGATGATCGTACCTTTGCCAGTCACTGTAGATGAAGGCGCGGTCAACGCTCACGCCTCCGACGGGCAGCATGCACGGCGTCGAGTGTCGAGCGAACGGCTTCAACGTTTGAGGCGTGAGGCTGGGCTCACGGCCTGAAGATCAGCGGCCGTTGGCCCTGCGCCACTTCATCGCGCATTGCTTCGGCGCCGACATGAACTTTGCTCACACCCTCTAACCTAGCACTGCAATTGCACTGGTTCTTTTCAGCACCGCCGCGTTGGTGATCGCTATCTTTGACTATGCTGATTTGCGGCTTTTGGCCTTTGGCCGGTCTTGGCCGATGCCTTCCTTGGCGAGGCTCTTTCGAAGAACCGAGGCCAGGTCGACCACGTTCTCCTGGGGCTTTGGCGCCGGTTTCGGGGGTTTTTTGCCCTTGCGTTTGGCGTCGATCATGGCAATCAGCGCATCCTCGTAGGTATCCTCGAATTTCGAAGGATCGAACTTTGTCACCTTCTTGTCGATGAGAAGCCCCGCGATTTCGAGCAGATCCGCATCATACTTTGGGCTTTTCACATCGTCGAAGACGGTGTCTTCCGACGTCATCTCATTGTGGGTCCGTAGCTCGGTCAGCAACATCCCTTTTCCAAGGGGCTGTATCAACACTTCGCGCCCGCGCTGATAGAGTACGACGCAGGAGCGTGCCGCAACGCGCTTCTTGGCCATCGCATCGCGCAGGACGGCAAAGGCCTCCAGAGAGGCACCGTCTGCCGGGATCAAATAGTATGGTTTCTCCAGAAAACGTGTGTCGATCTCGGCAACCGGAACGAAGGAATCGACGTCAAGTGTATGCTGCGACGTCAGTTTCAGTTTCTTTATCTCGTCCGGCTCGACGTGAATGAAATCACCCTTGTCCGCCTCATACCCTTTGATCTGATCCTCGGCTTCGACAACATCGCCGGTCTCTTCATCGACATAGGCGCTTTTGACGGGTAAACCGTCCTTGCGGTTCAAAATCTTGAAGTGGATCTTGGATGCCTCACTTGTGGCACCAACTATCTTCACCCCGCATGACACGGAACCGACCCTCAGAAAGCCCTTCCACACCGCGCGTGGCGCAACCATGCCGTTTCTCCTAGACCTCGATCTCGGCACAACGTCAGGCACACGGTTCTGTTCCGCGACGTGCGCCGGCATCTTTCCACCCGATCGCAGGAGCAGACGTCGCTTTCGCAAGCACACGAGGTGCTTAAGGGTGCTTCAAATGCATCGGAGCTCTGGCTCAGTGCGACAAAAAGCGTTCGCGTAAGGGAGTCGGCAGGATCAAGCGGACCAAGCTCGGGTTGAGTGACCGTGCCGACCTTAACTGGACACAAGCGTGGGCCGAATGACCTGACGCATACGCTACCGGCACAAGGGAAATGCTACAATTAAGACTGGAGGACTTGTTGTGAACATGGCGCTATTTATACCCGAGTTGCAACGGTAATCACGTTCCGGACCGAATAGTATCACGGCGAAGCCGTGCTACTCTGGCGTCCCAAGCCCTGCCAACTATTCCACGTAGGCCATCGGCCGATTCCTCCAAGACATAGCAACTCAGTCGACATTCCGCCCGCAGGATCTCCCCTTGGGCAGAAAGCTCCTTGTGCTGGCGAATAAGATCATCCAGGCGGTCCAGATAAGGTGCGCGGCTCATCAGCCTTCACCCCGCAGCATCTCTTCGAAAGTAGCTTCATCGAAGTAGGCTCCGGAGTGCTGGAACAGCCACATCAGACGGGCGCTCAGTGCCTCGGCCTCGACGCTGCCTTCTGCTAGCGCACGCTCTTTGCAGGCCCGCTGAAACACCTGCTGTAGGAGGGCGAGTTCTTCGGGATTTGCAACGCCGATGGTAGCGGGAGCGGTCATGGCTTCCTCCGTTGGGGCGGAAGCATGTTCTTCGCTCACAGCCGGCGGTGCCCTGAAACTACCGCCGATGAGAGTAGACTACGCTCATATTGGCGAGAGTCGATTGAATAATAATTTAGTCACGACAGGCAGGAGCATTCTAATGCCGCTCTTTCAAAAAACGGGCTTCACGAAGCAGCGAATTCCAATCCGTGCCGATAAGCTTGATCAGACCGCGCGCATCCGGCTCCGAAATGCCGACTTCTTCAGACAAACGTCGGGCAAGCAATTGCTCATTGCCCTTCTTCACACGGCCGTCGCCATCCTTTTTCATTGGTTCCTCCCTGGGAAGCCAACTTACGGAATGACCTTTCGTTTCATGGAATAAGAAAAAAGCCCGCCGTCCCATTAGCGGCAGCGGCGGGCCGTCCCTGGGATAACGGGACTCGCTGGGGTGTTGGTTTCCCCTGCTGTCGCGGGCGGTGCAAAGCAGGTGCCACCTAGGGTGAACCAACACGGCACACCTCGCGTGCGACTCGCCGCGAAACGACAAGACCTTGGTCTGGTATCGACCCGCCGTGCCGACCTAGCACGACGGGCGTTCGAGAGCGGCTACACCCTGAGAGTCGACCCCTTTGCATCAATCTGGAACAGGGCAACAGTTCCAAGACACGTCAGCAGCCTTCCGTGGTCTTTTTCATCTGGCCAGGAGCAGCCGAGTTAGCATCGGTATCCTGTTGACCTGGCGCGGCCTGCTTGGCGCTGCCAGTTTGTTGACCTGGAGCGCAGTCCTTGGCGGAGTTCGAGTTAGAGTTCGTTCCACTCGTGGTGGTCGAATCCGTTCCCTGATCGGTCGTAGTGCTCGGCGTTGTCTGGGTCGTCGAGGTCGACGATCCGCCTGTGGTCGTGGTGGTCGATTGCGCAACAGCGAGGCCAGTTGACAGTACCATAATGGCTGAAGCCAAAAGAACCTGTTTCATGATCAACTCCATATTGGAATGTCCCTTCGGTACCGAACTTCGCTGCGAAAAGACGGTTCCAAGAAAAAATTCGCAATCGCATGCACCTCACGTTTGGACGGGCCCGCACCACTTGCGCGCGTCGGGGCGAGCGTCAGCGGGTAAGCGACCTAGCCCTTGGATCGACCTTTCTTGAATGATTGCGAAGCCTTGGCTTCGGCAGCAAGGCGTTGTTCTCGAAGTCGCGCAGTTTTTGTATCTCGCGCCTCTCTCTCGGCCGCGTTAGCAATCTTTGCCTCACGGTCTGCGCGCTCCAATCGGTCTTTGTCGACGCTTCGCCGGGACACATTGGCCTCCTACCAGAAGACCGTTGAATTTACAGTTTGCTAAAATGTTCCCCGCGATACGGCATGTTCCACGCAATGTGGCGGACTTCCCGGCCCTTCCGGGGATTGCAAAAGCCCGCTACCGAGAGCCAGGGGCCTTGAGAGACAGGCAACTTGGAGAAGGGCCGGCCCCAACAAGCTTCTTTTTGTAGTTCCAATCAGTACGGCCTTTAGTCAGTCGGCCCCGAGCTGAGGGGCGATGAGCTGGGCGAAGCCCTCGCCGCCGACAGTCGCTCACGCTTGTCAAAATGAGCCTCCTGATAGGTCTTCTTTCATTCGATATCTCCCTTCGGCTATCGCATAATCACATACCGCGTCGCCTCGGCTTGGGTGCGCGTCAATCGCATGCCAAACGCGATGGCCAAGGGATTATCACCCCTTTCTGGCCTGCCGCTTTCTTTCTTGCGGCTTGTGCGGAATTCGGGCGGGCTCAACGGAGCTTGAGCCCCTGATGTGACGTCAAAATTCGAACCCAGCCTATGTCATAGGTTGCTGCACGGCCTAGGCGGCTCCCTTAAGGGTGCGGCTTATTCACGTCGGGAGCGTTGCCGCACCCCAAGCGAGCAACCCAACGTGGCCTCTTCTACCGCTGGGCACTGAGGTCCCAACCAGGGGTCCTGGGTGCGTTCGCGTCTTTCCCAACTGCCGACCCATCAGTCCGGCGCCTCTTTACGGCTACCCGGAACTTTTGAAGCGAATGCAAGTTCGATAATCAACATCAGCTAGGTAGCCAATTTGTCACCCACCTCATCCTTGGATGTCCTTATTCGCAAGCTCCAGAGCATCTCGGATCTCCGAGAGGCCGATGTCGAGGTTTTGAAAGGCATCCAAATTCAGGAGAAGGATTTTTTGGCCAACTACGACCTGGTGCGTGAGGGTGACCGCCCTGTCAATTCGTTCGTGGTTTTGGATGGCCTGCTCGGTTCCACCAAACTTACCGGCGACGGCAAACGGCAGATTACATCCTTCTTTGTGGCTGGGGATATTCCCGATCTGCACGGACTGCATCTGTCGGTCATGGATTGCAATTTTACGACCCTGACAGCAGCCAGACTGGGCTTCATGCGACATGACGCTCTTCGCACCATTTGCGAACAGCATCCTCGAATCGCGACGGCTTTTTGGCGGTCGACGCTGATCGATGCAGCGATTTACAGAGAATGGGTAACGAATGTGGGAAGACGCGAGGCATACACGCGCATGGCTCACATCTTGTGCGAACTGATCTTTCGCTTGCGCTCGGTTGGACGCATCCAGGATCACGTCGCGGATCTTCCGATTACCCAGGCAGCACTTGGCGATGCATTGGGCTTGTCTACAGTCCACGTCAACCGAATGCTTCAGGAACTTCGACGCAGGGGCCTCATCGCCACGACGGGGTCAAGAGTGCATGTTCTTGATTGGCCCGGCCTCACTCGTGCAGGTGATTTCGACACGACCTACCTGCACCAAAGGAACCCCGCAGCTTAGTGGTGACGGAAGCTCTCGGATGGCACGATTTTTCTTTGATAGTGGCGATCACGACGTGGTCGTCGAGGACGTAATCGGCATCGAATGTGCCGATCTGGAGGAGGTGCGCCGCGCGGGCTTCGAGGGCCTTATCGACCTTACGAGAGATGTGCTTACTGAGGTGGACGGGCAGCAAGTATTTGTTGAAGTGCGGAACGAAAACGGCGACAGGATTCTGAGGCTGAGCATCTCGCTTCAGATCAAGTTGATGAGATAACGTGCCTGACTTGCTGCGTCAGAATGCTGCCGAGTGCCGGCACATCGAATGGCATGAGCGGCGAGGAACGCCGCGTGATCGGACTATCGCCCGAAGATGCCGCCGCCATTTCGACCGGCGAACAAGCTCGGGTTCCCCCACATGGAAAAAAAACGGTAAGGCACAGCAGCAGGTCATGGCCAGTCTCATACATGTCCCATCCGACCGATTTTTAATCGATGTCGCGTATTTTTGTATGAAGTTCTGGAACGCGCATTCTCAGCGCTCGTTCATGTTGTCTCAGCAGTGGGTGTCGACGTGCAAAGAAAAGCGAACAAAGCAAGCCGGGTTGCGAAAGGCCAGGAGCTTGAGGTCGAACATCTTGTCGAGGTCACGGAAATTGACCCCGAGCAGGCCCGAACGCTGCTTCGCAAGCATGGAGCCGATTGGCCGAAGCTCAAAGACGAGGCTGAAGCTCTGAAGAAGGAAGACTAGTCGTCACCTTCCCAGCGGTTGGCGAGAAAGCTGTTCCAGCTCATCCTCATCCGTGATTCCCGCCTGGTAGTAAGCCAGAATACGTGATGCGCGCCGTTCCCTCTCGGTTGCGGTTTCGTTTTTAATTTTGCTGCGTGCGAAGACGCGGGTGAGCAGGGCAAGTTCTGATGGGGTGAAGGCGTCTCTATGCATCGCATCTCAACTCCCGTGCGTCACCGTCTCTGGAGGGGCCGAGGCGCGCTGAAGCTTGATTGCAGCGCCGGCCAGCAAGAGATCGCAGAACGGGTCGTCCGGCGCGCGCTAACGCTGGACCAGAAAGAATGTTCCGCGCGTTTTTCGGACACTGAACAAAAAGGCCCATCCGGCCCGAGCCAGCAACGGCCTTTTACCGGTCTACGTGTGATCTCCTTCAACCATATCCGGAAAGCCTCTTCCTTAACGGGAATTTCTGGGCTTGCTGTACGTTTAAAGTTGAGGCTGGCAGTTATGATCTTGGACAGAAACAATGGCTTGGCAAGCCGAGTTGCGACAGCCACGAAAGCCCGCCCCGGACAAGCCGAGACGGGCCGAAGCTGCTTCGGCAGCCTCAAGGCCCAGACAATGAGGGAGGATTGTAGGCCGGCAACCAAACCTCGTACCGCAGTGAATGTTCCGCGGCTGCAAACTGTCGGCGGGAGTATCAGGACCTTTCGCGATCGACATTCTCGGCCAGTTGCGGCAATTCCTTTGTCGGCCGGGTAAGACGTTCACAGGCGCCATCAAGGCAGCCAAGAGCTCGATCAGCCCCGTGATCTTCATGTCCGTTGAGAAGGCTGATCTGCAAATCCAGTCCGCTCGGCGCTCTCAAGCTCTCTATGGGCATGCGACGCGGCAATGGCAGCCTGTCCAAAAGCGACGGCTATCTGGTTCAACGCTTTGACAACGTCACCAATGGCGTACATGCCCTGGATGGAAGTCTGCTGATGCTCGTCGACTGTGACATAGCCCTCTTCACAACATCTTGCGCCTACCGCCTCGGCGAGTTGAGAACGTACCTTGCATCCCAGTGCCAGATAAATGGCATCGAAGCGGGATGACGTCCCATCTTTCAAAATCGCCTCGCAACCGTCTGCTGTCGGGCAGAGCGTATCGAGAGCGTCACCGATGACTATGCCTCTTGCCCTCGCCGCACGACGAGTGCTGGGCGAAAAGTCGGATGCGTCGCTCCCAAGCATCGTTATGAGCGATGTAAACCGACTGAGGAAAATGGCCTCTTTAAAGGCTCTCTCGTCGTGCCCGACGACCGCAATCTTCTGGTCGATCGCCTCATACCCGTCGCATACAGGGCAGAGTCGAACGACACCTGCGGCAATTGCCTCGCGCAGACGCGGAATGACAGGTGTCGTATCGATGATCCCTGTCGCCAAAAACACCTTGCGTGTCCGGATTGCGCCGATCGAGGTCTCAGCGACGAACCCCCGATAGGCAGCGGCGAGGGAATGGACCTGCCCTCCAACCAGAGTGGCTCCATACAAGGTGGCGTGACGTCGAAGGCGATCCAGAATATCGGCTCCACTTATCCCTTCGGGAAAGCCAGGACAGTTATGGCTCGTTGGGATCAAGGCGGCACGAGGATCGCCGGCATCGATCACCAGCACGCGATGGCGAAAACGGGCGAGATATTGAGCGGCGGTCAATCCCGCCGGCCCGCCTCCGACGATCAGGACATCTTCGGTCTCGGCGGTCGGTCGGCTGACGTGGCTGTCGTGCATGGTGCGACGCATCACCGGCGAACGATTTGGTTCGTGCAATGTTCAAAGGGCGGTCTTCGGGACATCTGCTCGATGGCAACAGCGTAGAAACCAGGCTTCAACCCGATCGCAGGACGCCAGGCTCCTCTGTTTCCTTGAGCTCTTCCGTATCCTTGGGCGCGGAGACCAGATCCTGGAATCCGAGAGTAGCGACGAGATAGCCTGCCTCATCATAAACCTTCGTCACCCAACTGGTCGGGTCCACGCCCTCGACAATTCCGTCGAGCATGGCCTCCTTGGCGGTGCGCTTCGCCTCTCTGACAGCCTCATCTCGATCAGCCATATCGGCAAAGATTGCAGGCTGCGACATGCCCTCGATAAACTCGAAGCGAAATTTCGGCATTAGCCGCTCCAGTCATTGTGCCAGCGGATCAAACATTTCTGGCAGGTTTGACCTCAACGAGGCGGTGTCGAAAAGGATGCAGCGGGTGTGCGCGTGACCATCAAACCTCAGGCAGCGTTGCTGCCTCCCATCTCCCACTCGTGCTACTTTGCCAGCACGCTACGCTCGCAGCTCTGACGATGGCGAGGTGGCGGAGATGCAGAAGTCTCCGCGAGATCGTGCGGCATCGTACGCTGAAGACGCTCGCAAGTCGCCGTTGAACGCCGCGCCGTGGATCGTGGACTGACGGTAAGAAGGACTAGCCGACCGCCAAGACCGGCCTCTTTCGCAGCCGCGCCCGCATGATGACAAGCAGAACCGTTTCGTCTTTCATGCCACTCTGGAATAATTTTATAAGCTCGGCCGCAATCTGCTCGGCGTTGTAAGAGATCAGTTGAATCTCCGCTTCCTTGCAAAGCTTCTTGAGGACCGATTCCAGCAATCTCAACCCTTCAGGATAGATAGGTTGATCACCGGCGGTGTCGTAGGTCATGTACGCCCCTTTGACTCGACTTAATTCAAGGCCGCAGATGCTGGGCGGCAAGCCCATGCATGACTCGTTTCAGGGAAGAGGTCATTAACCTATGCAAGTTCGAACAGGGCGCCGGATTCACCAACTGCAGGGGGATGTACAACAAAGGGAGCATGTGCACGGATCGAGCTGGGCAAGTCGTGAAAGCCCCTGCCGCCAGGCCTGTTAAGTCCCGACGGTGTTCCTGCATGGTGCTGTAGGCGAGCGAGAGAGCCTAAAAGAATTCACTCACCTTACGGCTTCTCTTTTTGAGAGCCGGGATGGGTTCGCGATGCATTTGCGGCTGCGCCGGCGGTGACTTCACCGGATGCTGTGCAAGCCTTGCTTGTCTCAGCCGCGCCGTCTTCTCAGCGCGTTCGGCTCGTTCAGCGTCCAGCATCTCTTGGCTGATACGTTTGGCGCGGTCGTATCTTTCCTAGTCGTGATTGCGAGTCACGGACACCTCCTAGCCAGCAACAAAAATCCTGCGAACCTTTTTGGTGACACGCGGCTTGCGTTGGCTGGGACCGGGCGTGATGGCTTGTGCGAGGCGAGCCTCCTTCAACCGCGCCGTCTTGGCGGCGCGCTCAGCACGTTCCTTGTCGATAATGATTGCTGCAGCTGATGTGGTATTCTCGTTGCGACCGTCATCATTGATCCGCGGCATCTCAGTGCCTCGCCCCGATTCTTGTCGCCCATAGTGCCATTTTGCACCTGCGTCCCGCCCTGAACTGGTCTATTGCCGCTTTGAGTGAGAATTCGGTTGCATGTTCCGGTTTCTCGCCCGGCTGGTGGTTGTCGTTGGCAGCTTGTGTGATGGCCATCTTTGTTCTCCTACGAGGCCGAACTTCGATATGACACAAGTGTTCCAAGGCAACTCGCAAGCTGCAGGGCTATTTTCGATGTAGGGGCACGCGCGGATGCTCAGGCGCGTGATCGGAGCATTGTGTTGGAGGGCCGTAGCTGGAACTATGAGAGCGCAGATAGCGTGGTCGCCTGAACATGAACGGCGGCCTTCCCCCCCTCTCGCAAAAAGCTGTCAGCGCGATATTGTTACCAGGAGCAAAGGAGCCTGGTGTCGACGAGAACTTTTCTCGCGACGAGATCGTTCAGACTTTGCTGCAGCACAGGGCCCCCGCAAGCGCATCAGCTCGGTATTGTAGGGAATTCGGGCGTTAGGGCCGTTGAACCGCTACGGGTGTGTCAGTAGCAAACTTACAGACAGCCGCAGGTCCAAACGAGCAGCACCGTTCCAAGCGCATACGGGACCAGAAGCAAACCTATCGTCACCCAGAAAGCTGGCTCTGCCAAGGCGGCCATGTCCTTGCGAAACTGCTCCCTAGGGCTACCCCGGCAACTTCGACAAACGAATAGAGCTAATCTGGTAAGGCCTACGGCCCGCTTTTGGCATCTTCGACCTCCAGCGCATCCATGAGGGCTGCCACGTCGGTGGGTTCGCCATCGGCGTCACCATGCACGCCAGTCCGGGCGTTCTTTAGCGCTTGCTCGATCGCATCTTCAATGTTTCCGAGCTCGTCCTCACGCACCTCGCGACCATAACCGGCCGCTTCGGCATCCTGCTCGAATTGCTGGACCAGCACGGCGAAGCTCACTTCCTCTTTGCCAGCAAGAGTGCCGACATTCTCCTGCAGCCAGGTTTCAAAAAACTCTTTGGTCGCGTTCATCGGATCACTCCTTCGCCGGATTAAGCGCGGCGGCGATCCGAAGTTCCGCAATGCCGTCACTTTCCCAATCAGCAAGGGGATATGCTCATGGTGGGCTTGGCCGATAATCCCGAAAATTCGTCTGCGCGGTGCTGGCTCCGTACCGGGAGCAAGGCCGCCGGATGAGTTCACGCCCACCGAGCGCTCGTCGATCCGCATGCTCTTCGATCGGTCTGCATGGAACTATTGCCCGCTCGGTTGCGCAAGGCTGCCCCGGCGGTGGTTGTTCGCCTTCCCGCTATTCTATCCCGACATTCCGGATCGAATCACCTCATCGGCTGACAACCGGTCGGACATCGCTGCACTGTTGGTCTGGTCCATCCCGAACTGAGCGACCTGAATCATCATAGCCTTGGCCTTTGCAATGAGTTGGTCGTCGGGAAGAGTATGCCCGGCCTGCAGGGTGACTGTAATACACTCGCCTCCCTCTCCGCGGAATTCCACGATCGGAGCCTGGTCTCGGCTGACGACAATTCCCATCATCTGCATAAGAACCTCCTTCGACTGCAGCGGGCAGCCGAAACTCAACCCAGCTCGGCCGTCTAATCCTTGACATAAGCCCCAGGCTGACGACCGCCTCTGGGCGCCTTGGCGTCTTTCGAATGCTCGGCCATCGCAGGGCCTGCTCCGGAGACTTTCTCTGCGGCCGGTGACGGTGTCGCCGGCTTAGACGAGGTCCTGCCGCCCGATTTTTCGGGGCGTGGTGATATGCCAGTTGAAGAATTGTCTGAAGAAGTCATGGCTCGTTTCCTTAGCTGCGAAACTTCCTTACCAACCTCCGAAATGCCCTGACGTTCCATTGCGATCCCTTCGTGAGATAAGATCTCCGCAGGTGAACATGCCTCGTCCCTGGACGCGCATCAGGTAGGGGTTGATTTCGCAAGCGAACGGTAAAATGCGAAGCCGCTCCGGCGAGATACAGCTTAGCCCTACATGGCAGCGCGGGCATCGGAATACGAGCCGAGGCGAAACAGAGGTCCATCCGTCGCCGAACCCGCGACAGGCAGCAGGTTCGGTCATTTCTGCAGAAATGCGTTTGCCAGCTTGGACACAGCGGCAGTGCCCGTACCGCGCTATTCTCTCCTGGTGCCGAGAGCCTGATTGCAGCGCCGACTGGGAAAAGCCTGCGACACAGGCTGACTCCGCAGGTCAAACTATGAGGAACAATATCTCCCTTTGAAAGTTCTGGCCGACCCATGAAGGAGATATGAAATGTCAGAATCGCGCGAATGGCTTGTCCAATGGCTCAGGGATGCTCACGCCATGGAAGAGCAGGCCGAGACCATGTTGAATGGGCAGTTGAACCGAATTGAGAACTATCCTGAGCTCAGCGAACGGATTCGCCAGCACGTCCAGGAGACCAGGCAGCAGGCTGCTCGGCTGAAAACCTGTCTCGACCGCATCGGACAAGGATCTTCCACACTGAAGGATGCCGGCGGCAAGCTGACGGCAATGGCGCAGTCGCTCAGCGGTGTCTTCGCCGGTGACGAAGTGATGAAAGGATCGCTTGCAAGCTACACGTTCGAGCACATGGAAATCGCCTCCTACACAATCCTTATCGCCGCTGCCAAATCGCTGGGTGAAGCAGAGGTCGCCCAGGTCTGCGAAGAGAACCTGCGTGAGGAAGTCGCAATGGCGGACTGGTTGAAAAGCCATATTCCAACGACAACCGAGCAGTTCCTGGCGCGGGCCGACTCGGAGAGTGAAAACGCCAAGCGTTGATCAGCCGGTAGCGTATCGCTAAACAAGCTCGCCCCTTGCGCCGAAGCTCGGCGCAAGGCGCATCGAGGTTGAGCCGTTACCGCTGAAAGGCACTTCAAAGTAGGCAGTGCGTGAGTAAGTTTCCGATTAGCTCTCCGTGCCGCGATAGTATCCTTGACGCCAATTGAACTTGAAATTCCGGACGGAATTCTCTGCCATGTGCCGCTCCTTGAGAGCCCGCCGAACTGCCCATCATACGGATGTTGCTATCGCCCACTTTTTGGCGACAGTTCCCCATCCCCAACCATCTCCGCCAGCCGGCTGAGGAAGTCCACCAAAGCAGCTTGCGGCTCGTCGATTTCGCCGACCACGACCGAAATGCCCCAACGTCCAAGCACGGCCTCCTCCACAGGGTTTCGGCTGGTCATGAAGATGAACGAGGGCGGGCGATCTTTCTCATAGCCGGACCGATGCCACGTCTGCCAGAGACGGTGCAGCAACAACCGAATGTTTGGGTCGGAAAGGCTATAGCCAATGAAGAGGATCGTGCTGCCGAGCGCATCCGAGCGAAAACGCACGTCCAGCGGAGAATTGAAGGAGAGACGATCGAGGTAGTCCGTTTCGGTGAGGACGAGGGACGAATCCTCGTCGAAATCACCATGGAACTTGACGATGTGGGTAATGCCTTGGCGGGCCTGCGCCACATCGCGTGCATTGGCCACTTTCACGTAGTCCCGACCGTATATCTCATAAGCCAGTTCCAGATTCCGATCATAGTTAGTTGTGTAGATGACAGGGAAGTCGAGCCTCACGATGAGACGATGCAACTCGGATTTCTCGATCCGGTCCTTGGGGACGGACCAGTTTCTGTCCATCCAACTGCGAAGTGGCCCGATGCTGCCATGCTTGATGCGATAGTACTCGGCCAGGGTTTGAAAACGATCGCGTCTCGTGGAAAATTCGTCGTCGACGCCGAGCTCCTTTGCCATTCGCTCTATCAGCTTCTCCCAGGAGGGTAATCCAACGCTGATCGAAACCCCTGCCCCAACAAACAGAATTGCGCTGCGATGCCGAATTGCGTTGGCGAGCGAATCTACAGGGTCATCGTTCATCACGTCTTTCGAGGCCACCCGCGCAGGTCGACCTTCCTCCCTCACATCTGGTCGTTATTAGGCTCCTTGGTGATCCCCACCTGCCTGGCCAGCTCGGAAAACGGTGGCACACTCGCTTCGAACTGCTCGGTGTTAGCCAGCCGCAAAAGCCGCAAAGGGAAACACACTGCGTCGCGGTTAGCCGGCGACATATCCTCGAAGAGGCGCTCATCAACCGTGAAGGAGGCTTCCGCGTTTTTCAACGCCGTGTCGATATCATCGACCGAGAGAAGGCCTCTGCGGACCAAGGCGTTATTGACGGCCGCGACCGCCATAAGCAAACCTTCCAATTGCAGGTTGGCGACGTTCATGGGCCATTGTCCTTCATACCATTGGGAGCCCGTCGATAGATAATCCTGCTCCGGAGGCCTTGTGCCGTGCCGGTGATGGAGTTGCCGGCTTGCTAGAGCGTTTCGGCTGCGCGGCGACGCCGGGATTGGCATCTGGTGGCGCCATGGCTTGAATCTCCGCTGGGCTGCTGGACAACTCTCCACATGCCTCGAGGTTCCGGATCGCCATGGCAACCTTGCAAAGGCATAGGCAAGGCTTCTCGCTGTCCTACCGTCGGGCGCACCAGGTGATCGCAGTTGGGTCTTCAGACTGCGATTCAAAAAGCGCGTTGCATGGTTCCTCCGCGAGCGCGAGCCGCCTTCGGCAGTAGATGCCTGCCGCGCCCGCTCGTAGCCAAAAGCAACCGCCGCAAAGCGTTCGGCAACTTTAGAGCTCCGACAGTGCCTCCCAGACGGGCCACATAGAAACGACCAAGCTGATGCCTGCTACAGGTCTCGGGATCTCGTTTATCGGCGACATCAGGCAGCGGCGCTCCGCAGGTCAGCAGATCCGATGGATGGGAACAACCCGGCACCGTGATGGTTCGGTGGCATCAAAAGGTGATAGAGAACGATGGGTGAAAAGCTTAAACAGCACACAGAAGCCACAGATCGTGAAAAGGCGATCGAAGCTCTCTACTTTGCGCGCAAGTGCGGCCTCACCAAGGAAGAGGCACTCAAGATGCTCAGGGAAGCCCAAATCAGGATCGATGATGGACCCAAAAGCCGCTCCGGCAACCGAACTTAAAAGCGTCCGTTGAGCGCTCATCTCAGCCAGCGGCGGCGCATGATCTTCTTCACCTCCGACACGCATTTCAACGATCCCCGCATTCTGCGGCTCGACCCCCGCCCCTTCAGTTCATTGGTGGCGCACGACCAGGCACTGACTGAACTTTGGAACGAGACTGTTGCTCCAAATGACGAGGTTTGGCACCTCGGCGACTTCGCCAAGGGATCGGCCGAGACAGTGTCTTCGCTGCTGTCCTGCCTCCACGGCACCAAACACCTGATCATCGGCAACAACGACGGCATGGTAACGCTCCGCGCTTCGGCTTGGGCTAGCGTGCAACACTACAAGGAGCTAACTGTCGAGGGCAGTTTCTTGGTTCTTTGCCACTACCCGTTCCGCACCTGGAACAAGATCGGCAAGAAATCGATAAACCTGCACGGCCATTCTCATGGCCGGCTGAAGCCAATGACGCGCCAGCACGACGTCGGCGTCGACGCCTGGGATTTTCGCCCAGTCACCTTTGCTGCCATACAGGCCAGGCGCCGCCGAGATTGAGGTTAGCGCAGCAGATGGCGAACGATCGATGTCTTCACGTGGTGATGCTAGCCGCAAACAGGATTCCAGAATCCTGCCCCTGGAGTATTGCAGCCATGCTGGAACGCACCGCGAGTAAACTGGGACCGAGGAGCGCCCCACCCATCTGCACAGCCGTGGGACAGGCGCCGACCCCCGTCGTCAACACGGCGCTCCACTGGCGCCCCAATCGTTCATCCACCTCGCTTGAAACGAGCTTCAATCGCCGTCCTTGGCGACCTCAGTGCCACACACTCTCTCTAAGCCACTTAAGAAACCTGTTCCCTCCGATTGCCCGGCGGACTCTAGCGGCAGCCCACTGCCCTCTGAACGTGGTTCCGACATGGCAACTGCAGACGATGTCATGCAACTCCCCGTCAGACAGTTCGAAGAAGCGCTTTGCTGCCCCATAGGTGTCATCCTTCAGGCCTAACGCACGCAGTAGCGGGTCCTCGAAGGCCACAGTAATTGGCGAGCCCTCACCGCGCGCTGCGTCGCGAGCTTCCCGCTTCAGATACTCAGTGCCGGTAAGCGCTGTCAGGCGTCGCTCGGGATGTTGTTCCAGCAACTCTGCCCAGCGCTCAATGCGCTGTTGCCGGGTCATGATCGGGTATGTCGACAGGGGTTCTACTTCTGCAATTGTCTGCAGTTGGCTTAAAGTTTGGTGTTCCATCGTCGGCTCCTTTGGTCGAAGTCCCTTCCCCTCAAAAATTATCGCGCGCCGACGCGCTGACAAGAGCTGGCAAGGCGGCCACTTGCCCGACAATGATTGCGAAACAGCGCATTGCTCCGCCGGCGCGCGAAACGATATCTCATCCCAAATCAGACCGAAGCCGTTCAGAACGAACAGCTCGCCACCCGCCTGCAACAACAAATTAAATTAGTAATGCCTTATGGAACTTTGAGGCTGGCGTTTCATTTGATCGGCATGGAGGCCTCTGTAATCCAAAGTGCCGGGATGAGAGCGAACGTGTCGCTGCGCTACTCGCTGGTTCTGCCGATATACAACGAGGAACAAGTGCTGCCTCGTCTGATCGAGCGGATCAGGTTGCTAATCCACCAGCTGGACGGTGAGACAGAGGCTATTTTCGTCGATGACGGAAGCAGCGATGGCAGCGTCACTTACCTTCGGCGTGTGGTCGCCGCCGAGCCTCGTTTTCGGCTAATCGAGCTTTCCCGCAATTTTGGGCACCAGATAGCAATCACAGCCGGTATGGACGCCGCCCAGGGGGATGCCGTCATCGTCATGGATGCCGATCTCCAAGACCCACCCGAGGTGGTTCTCGATCTGGTGGCGAAGTGGAAAGAAGGTTTCGAAATTGTCTATGCCCGGCGCGTCAAACGCGAGGGCGAATCCTGGTTCAAGCGCTTCACGGCAAGTCTCTTCTATCGCTTGCTGGAAAGGATGACGACCGTTGACATTCCGCGCGATGTTGGAGATTTCCGGTTGGTCGGTCCCAAAGCGCTGAGAACTTTTAGGCAGATGCCCGAACACGATCGCTTCGTCAGGGGCATGTTTGGCTGGATGGGATTCAAGCAGGCGTCGGTGCCTTTCGAGCGCCCGGCACGAACCCATGGCCAGACCAAATACCCATTCTGGAAGATGGTGCATCTTGCTGCGCACGCCATCGTCAGCTTCTCGGAACAGCCGCTGCGCCTGGCGCTCTGGGGTGGCTTGGCCATTTCTGCGCTGGCCGTAGCCTTCGGTGCCTACGCCATCTACGCCTGGGCCTTTGAAACAGGCATTGTTGCCGGCTGGACATCCACCGTGATGATCGTGTCGCTCCTGTGCGGCATCAACCTCTTCATGACCGGCGTTGTCGGATTGTATGTCGGCAGCATCCACGCCGAAGTAAAACGGCGCCCGCTTTACGTGATCGATCGCCTCACCGGCTTCGACCGGCCGATGCCAGCCGTCCCGGGCAAGAGCCGCCGCTCGCCTCGAAAATCCCGGCTTGGAGTCCCGGCCAATGTCCGAACCCTTCGACAGCTATAGATTCAATTATGGTGAGACGGTCCAGGGATCGATCCGCTTTTCAGGGCTTAAGCACGACTTCTTTCTCATGGCGAAGGCCGAGTTGCTGCGACGCGTTGTGGTCGAGCGGGGGCTTCGTCATGCCGGTCCGGATTTGCGGGTGCTTGATGTCGGCTGCGGCGTAGGTGTGCTCCATCCCTATCTCAAAGGCGCCTTCGAGTGCCTGGAGGGCTGTGACATCTCGCAGGAATCCATCTTGCGTGCCAGCCAGGAGAATCCGAGCGTCACCTACACGGTCTGCACCACGCCGAACCTGCCATACGACAATGGCGTCTTCGATCTGGCCTTCGCCAGCTGCGTCGTCCATCATGTTCCGCCCGCTTCCTGGCTCGGGTTCGTTCGCGAGATGCGGCGCGTCGTACGCCCAGGCGGTGCCGCCTGCATCATCGAGCACAATCCCTATAATCCGCTGACGCGTCTGGCTGTGTTCCGGTGTCCCTTCGACCATGACGCGGTGCTGCTCAGCGCAGCCAAAACAGCGTCCCTCCTTCAAGAAGCAGGCTTCAGCAACATCCGATCCGAGCACTTCCTGCTGCTGCCGTCGGGCGGGCCCTTGGCCCGAAAAGTCGAGCGCGCGCTCGCCCCCCTGCCGCTGGGGGCACAGTATGCGTGTAGTGCGCATGCATGAGCATCGGCCTGCCGGCGACGACGCCCTGAAGCTACTGGCACGCTTCGGCCTGGTCGGCATCGCTGCCACACTTCTGTATGCCGCTTTGGTTGCTGTTTTTTCCAAATCGGAATGGCTCGGTTTAACGCCCATCCATGCCTCGCTTGGGGCATATGCCGCAGCCACCCTGTTTTCGTATCTGGCTCACAAATCCCTGACGTTCGTGTCGAGCCGATCGCATCGAACTGAAGCTCCGCGTTTTCTCCTGCTGGCGGCAACAGGCTTGGCCATTGCCTATGGGGCGCCGGCGTTGCTGACGGTAAAGCTGGGCTTGCCGCTCATCATTCCCGTGCTGATTACGTGCTTGCTTGTCCCCGGCATCAATTTCTTCGTGCTTGACCGGTGGGTTTTTGCCGGACGCATTCCCGGTCGGCACGGCAATCGCTCCCGCCAGAGGCAATAATGCTCTAAATGGCGTCCAGTCGAAACGACACCAATTTGATGGAGCGCTTATAAATGTCGCTGGCGGCCTGGCTGGGCGGGATCCCGTCAAGATAGTCAAAGGTCATTTCGAACGTGCTGGCGTCCGAAAAAGCTGCGTGCGGAATGACGAACGAGACGGTTATCGGTTGCTTGCCCGACAGTGTGACCTTATGCACGGACACGCCATGCACCGAGATTATCACCCTCTGCGTCATCTGTGGCGGACGAATGACAGCGGCCATTTGTAGCGTTGCCTTAAGGCCGTCGCGAAGTGGCGGTATCTGCAGGCGAAGCCGCGAGGTCTCGCCCAGCGAATGCGTGCCGTCGGCTACCGGCCCCGACCAGCCACAAACTTTCATGCCGGCTACCCGTTTGGCGCCATCGGACCGGAAGGACACTGTCTGGCCGAGTGAGTAGCTGCCAATAGCATCGCGGTTGAGGCATGTCGTCGTGCGGTCGATGTAATAGGCACGATAGTCGGCGTGGACATTCGGATGGAGGGCCAGCGCAAGGATGGCGAGTTCGGACACGGCCAGAACCGCGGCGAGCGCGTAAGCGCCAAGCGAGATAGCGCGTCCATGGGGGTTGAGGGTGTCAGACCAAAGCAAGGTAGCCCCCAATCCATGCCACCGTCATGAAATAGCAGGCGACCAGGAAGAGAACCAAAGCGGCCAGCCAGGTCAGTTTCGACGCCGACAACAGGACGGCCATCAACATTATCAGAGGCGCCAGCCCAATGACGTATCTGACCATGGAGGCCAGATTCGTTATCAATGGCACGAGAATGCAGATCGCGCAGAAGACCCCAGCGCCATATTGCTTGCGAGCCACCAGCACGACTGATAGCGCCAGCCCGATGATCGCTGCGAGCGCACTCCATTGCGGCGCCGTGGGCAGCCACCCGGTCTTGGGAAATGCTGAGAGTCCGTCCCATAGAAACAGGAGCGGGTTCCCAGCCACTCGTCCAAAGGCGCGTTGGACGTGCAGAAATGCAAAGCCGTCGCCGACAGTGACATACAAAAACAGGATGTAGGCAAACAAGCCGGCAGGCGAGATAAAGATAGCGACGAGCAGATCCGGTCGACCGAGCACCCAACGCGGAAAGGAGAGTGGTGAGCCGCCCCGTTCGCGATGCTGCTGGAACATTTGAATGACGGTCGCAAAGACGACGAGGACCCCAACGAGCCTCGTTGCCGAGAGGAGCGCTGACGAGATGCCAGCGACGGGATAGCTGGAACGTTTGAGTGCCAGGAAGACAATCGAGGTCAGGAGCACGAAAAGAGATTCGGAAAGGAAAGTTGTGAAGTGGAAGGATAACGGGCCGCTAAGCAGAAAAGCGCAGTACAGTACATAGGCCCGCATGTTCTTCTCCAGCAGCGGCCATGCCACCAGACACGCGGTGTAGCTGCATGCAATCGAAGTGATCGTCGCGACCAGTATCGTGGCGAAGGGGAAAATCGCCCGGATCACCGCTACCAGCATCGGATAGAATGGAAAGAAGCCCCATCGTCCGACGTTGCTTTGGTTTGGGATGGGAAAGCGCTCGTAGCCGCGTTCGGAAATATCCAGATACCAGTGGCAATCCCATCGGCAGAGCGCACGAGCATAAGACTCGAAGCCTGGTTCCGCCAACGTTGAAGCAACAGCGGCATAACGAATAGCAAGGCCAGTGAAACCGAACAGGAGCGGGACTGTCACGACCGCTGCCGCTACCATGTGGCGCTTGTTGATCGTCGGGCCGTAGTCGGGGAAAATCTCGAACTGCTCTGCGCCCTTCATCGACGGCGCATCGCCGGGGCTCTTGATGGCCGGGACGAGATTGTCAGTCCCGGATTTTCTCATCGCGGAGCACCGGCGCGGCGAGTTTCCACCCCCTGATGGGAGCCCGCTTCGACTGTGACCAAACCGCCGACCGTGGCCTTGCCAGCTTCATAATCGACCGCCGTGGCGTGGCCGATGAGGTTCAACTTGTCCGGCGCCTTTGCCTTCTTCGGCGTGTCGATCGAGAAGAGGAAGTTGTAGGTCGCAACGCTGACGCTGGCCCGACGGTCGTCGAGCAGTTCCAGATGGGTGACGCCTATCGTCACCTCGTGGCCAAAGCCGATGCCAGTCTGTTCCCGCACCATGTGAGGGATTCTGGAGCGCGGCTGGCGATCGTCAAGAGGTTGCTAATATTCGAGCGGCGAAGGGCAACAAATCTTTGGCCCTGCTTCTAAGCGAGCGTTTGGAGAATACCCGCGGTGCGTGGAAGGCGCCTTTGAAGCGCGTCGAGAACACGATAATCATGCATGCCTCGGCGGCCGGACGAGCTATTGCGCAGCCTTGACACCGGGATGGTCGCCCGACAAATCAAAGGTCCGTACCGAATGCTCCTTCTGTGCGACGTCGAATGCCCACGGGCGGAGGCGCAAAGACCGAGATCGCCTTTGCGTGGACCTTGAAATGAGCTGGTGTCGAGGTGACGATCTCACCATCGGTGTTGACCGGCATCGGCTTCTCCGTCTCGATGTCGAACTCGACGCACCTAGCCGTCCGAACCTCTCGCCAGGCGCCATGCGTTCCAGAACGGAAGGAGCGGAGCATCAGCGCCAGTTTCCAGAGGTTCGTCATTTCCAAGCTATAGAGATCGAGATGTCCGTCATCGATCTCGGCCGTCTCTTCCACCACGTTGCCGCCCCCGTAGTGACGACCGTTTCCCACCAAAAATTCCATAGCGTTGTTCGCCTGCGCCGCTGCATCTCCATCAACCCTGTGGGGGAAGTCTGCCAGCGCGATGACATAAAGAGCGGCTGCGAGAACGAGGACGCAGCCAACGGCAATCATCTTGGCGAGTGGGCGAGAAGTGCTGCAAGATGGCAAACGGAACGGTTCGCGCACAGCGAACACAATCACGATGGCGAGAATATGCATCGCCAACCGCTATTGCGGGAGCACCCGCCGGGTTCAAGTGAACGGAAACTTGCCCGATGACCAGGCATGCTAACGCTCCAACTACCCCGCTGGCACTAAGATTCATCGCCTGACGGGCGGCCGTGTTGTGTCGAGCAAAGCGCCTGCGCTTGCCATCCGCGGGCCCCCCCAACGCCATCGTCACCCTCTCAAAAAGTCCGACTGCCCAGTTTGTCACCCGCCGGATACGCAAGAAGGCCGTTCGCCGCGCAATGACGCCACCATTCTCGAGGCGCAAAGCCTATCATGGCTCGAACCGAACTGTCGTTACGCGAAGGTCCGGAAAAGCGATTGAGTGCGGGCATTTGAAGCGGTCCAAGCATTCCAGCCGCTTTGCGCCCGCGCGCGGTGCGATGATTCGGCGCGCCTGCATTTGATCAGCTTGAGGAAGTAGCGCCGGTCGGTTTGCTCTCAGATGGGGAGGAGGTGGACGTGGTTTGACCCACTCTGCATAGTCGTCGGGCAGCATGTCTTCCAGCTATATGAGATTGTACTTTTCCGGGGAGAGGACCAAGGTATCGGGAAAGGGCGTGGTCGGCTATCGAATCAGTGCTCAAACTGCGATGGAGATCCCGCAACTTCAGATGCCGATGATCAGACCTCTCAAACGTTCTACGCAATCCCAACAAGTGCTGGTTACGGGAGGTTCCGGCTTCCTCGGTATGTACTGTATTTTGCAGCTGCTCGATCTTGGATACCGGGTTAGATGCACTGTACGCTCGCTGACACGCGAACCAGAAGTTCGTCGTACACTCGAGCAGATGGGCGCATCATCAATTGGCGCTTCTCTTTCCTTCATCGAGGCAGATTTGAGTGCCGATCCCGGTTGGGATGATGCCGCCGCCGGTAGCTCCTACGTGCTACATGTCGCCTCTCCATTTTCCGTTGGACAAAAGGATGGCAATATTGACACCATCGGCATCGCCAGATCTGGCACACTACGAGGGTTGCGAGCAGCACATGAAGCGAAGGTTAAACGGCTGGTGATCACATCGTCATTCGTTACCATGAGTTACGCTCGCGAAATGGACACCGCTGAATTCACTGAGGCCGATTGGAGTGACTTGAGCATTCCCACTCTTACCGCCTACGTCAGATCGAAGACGTTAGCCGAAAAAGATGCTTGGGATTTTGTGAGGCGAAAAGGTGGGCCAGAGCTTACAGCAGTAAACCCGACGGTGATATTGGGGCCGGTCATGTGCCCCGACTATTCTCCGTCAATTTCACTCATCCAACGTATGCTGGACGGAAATCTGCCGTTAGCTCCGAAGCTTTCCTACGGGATCGTGGACGTCCGCGACGTCGCCGATCTACACATTCGCGCTATGACCGATCCTGCAGCAAATGGCGAGCGGTTCGTTGCAATAGCGGGTGAAACAATGAGCATATACGAGATAGCCCGGGTGCTCAGGTCGCGGCTGGGTGCTCATGGAGCAAAAGCGCCGCGATTTGAGATGCCAAACTGGGCGATGCGACTTCTCGCTTTGGTCAGTCCTGCGGCAAGTGCTATCGCCGGCATGTCTGCTTTACGGGGACAAAGCTGCCTACGGCCTCCGATGACAAGCAAAACTGCTGCCACCTACGACTCGTCCCTCTCATCGCGCAAATTAGACACAACGCGGCGGTTCTGCGACCTGCAGGCGGCGTCGGGGCAGTCGCGGACGAGCCTGTCCTTGCCGTAGCCCTTGGCCCACATGCGATTGCGGTCTATGCCGCCGGCGGCGAGGTAGTCCATCACCGCATCGGCGCGCTGCTGCGACAGCGCCGTTTCACTTGCGCCGGGATCGTCGGCGAAACCCTGCAGCTTGAGCAGCCAGCGCGGATGCTTTGCTAACCAGGCGATCTGGGTGTCGAGGGTGGCCTTGGCGACAGAATCGAGCGCAACCGAACCTTGCGTGAAATAGGTGCGGCGGCCGACATTGAGGATAAAATCCTCCTCGCTGCCCGGCTGCACGTTCTGGAAGCCGGCAATCTCGGCGTTGGTGACGTCTGGCGTGGAAGGGGCCAGCGTGTTGCTGGTCGAGCAGGATGCGACAAACACCAGCAGGCTGGCAGCGAGCAGCCGGCGCGTGTTTTCAATCATGCGGTTCATGAGGCGCCAATCATTCGACAGTTGTGGAAGCGGGCGCCTGGTCGGCGATGTGCGGCAGCACCTCCACCGCGGTGCCGATCGGGCACCGCTGGTAGAGGTCGATGATGTCTTCCGGGAACATGCGGATGCAGCCGCTGGAAGCGTCGGTGCCGATGCTCCATGGCTCCAGGGTGCCATGCAGGCGGTAGCCGATGTCGGCGCCGTCGCGGTACAGATAGAGCGCGCGCGGCCCGAGCGGATTGTTGGACGCGCCGCCTGCGACCATCGGCGGTAGGTCCGGCTTGCGCTTACGCATTTCGGGGGGCGGGACCCATTGCGGCCACAGCGCGCGGCGGTCGATCGTCGCGCGGCCGTACCATTTGAAGCCGTCCTTGCCTACGCCGACGCCGTAGCGGATGGCGGTCTTGTTTTCCATGATGAGGTAGAGGAAGTGGTGGCGGGTATCGACCACGACGGTGCCGACCGGCTCGCTGCTGAAATACTTCACGATCTGGCGATGCCATCTCTTGTCGATCTTGGCGAAGTTGGTCTTGCGATAGACAAAATTGTTGTCGCTGGCGTCACCGGCGAAAAAGGATTTTGCCGTCGCGGCTAGAACAATATTGCCGGTTGCACCGACCGCGACCAGCGCCAGGCCGCCGATGACGACTCCCCTGCGTGATAAAACCATCGGCAATCCCCCATGCCTTAAGTCTGGCAGACCATAGTCGAGAATGATTTCGCCTCAAAGTGGAAAATGCTGCAGCGGGCCGGATGCGACCCGAAGCCGGACCTTCGATACGCCTCGGATTCACGGGCCGAAGCCAATCCTTGCGACCTCGAGCCTCGAACCTGCCACGCATTCAGAAGCCGTATAAAGCGATGGCGATTCCGAAGACGATGACGACCAAAATGCCGATGAAGGTCGGTGCTGTTACGATGAAAGCTGCCGGGACCAGGTATAGGTTGCGCCAAGCTAGCGTTGCCGTAACGATCGCGATGATGGGGGAGACCACGAAATAGACCGGGGTACCCCAGTCGTCACCGCCAAAGTCGAGCCCTTGCTCAGCGACCGAAGGCAGCATCGAAAACCAGCCCAGCATGATGCTGCCGGCTAACGCCAGGTTAGTGCCGCGAAGATCGCCTCGAACAGCCAGCACAAAGGCCGCCATGGCCGCAATCGTCTGGAGCCCGCCTGTCATGGCCGCTGTCCATCCGGCAATCCCGGAGCCCGGGTTTGACACGCCCATGAACACATAGGCTACCAACGACAGACCCAGATACGCCTGCAGCGCCGCCGTTAGAAAGAGAAGCGGCCATACTGCCTTTTCCGCCGCTGATTTGTCTTGCTGCTCCCCGCTTGCCATATTCTGGTCTCCAAATTCTGGGGCTGCCTCGCCTATCCTGCGGCTTGGTCGGAGCCTGTCTGAAGAAGCGGCTTTCTGCGGGGAGTTGTCACCCGGAGGAGGCGTTTTGCAACCTCACTCCCACGCGAGTCTGGTTCACAGCGCCACGGCGTCTTCAGCAACTATGTCCACATATGGGATCGCAGGAGTTCGCCTCAACGACCGAAACAAGGCGCTTAGCATACGCGGCTCCACTCGGAAATGGAGCCGCATCTGTAGGTTTCCGTAGCCTCAGCAGTTCCAGGCCGCGTCGCTCCAGCCATGCGAGAAGGCTGGAGCGTGGGTCGCTCATCAACTCGAACTGAACAGGTCGGCCGGTGTTCTGTTGGACGACCGCTGCGCGCCGGCAGACGGTTGATGAGCGTGGGGCCGCAAATAGAATGGCAGCTTTCAGGAATAGATGGACTACTTTCAGCTCCGGTATTTTGCGGCCGCCCAAATTGGCCTAATCCTGCAGGCGTGCGAGACGCCCGCCGTCAAAAACAACGGCTGCGCAGGCCGGATGCCGCCTGATGGCACCTAGGCCTCCCCAGCGGTCTTAGTTCACGATGCAGGACGGCACCACTGCGATCGGCTGAATCCGGTCAGCGTGTGCTTCGGGTTGGGGGCGCAACATCAGGCGGTGTCATTTGCTCGGATGGCGCCGAACCAACCACCGCGCCAGGGGCGCCAGATTGTTGGATCTCTACTTCGCGGCTCACACCTTGGTGAGCAGCTTGCATCTCCGGAACAGTGAAAACCGGCACCTCGCCCTTGAAACCCTGGAGCTCAAAGGCGCCCGCCTGGACGACCGGCATCGATGCTCCTGCCGCAAAGCCGGGTCCGAGCACCAGCTCGATGCCCAGCTTCTTGGTCGTGGACTCGAGACGTGCCACGCGGTTCACCGGGGAGCCGATTGCGGTGTAATCGAAGCGTCGTTCGGAGCCGAAATTGCCTACTGAGCAGATGCCGGTCTCGATGGCGACGCCGATTTCGATCGAGCGATGGCCATCCGCAGTGAAGGCGGCATCTTCGCGCTTCACCCGCTCGATCAGGGCAAGACCCGCGTCGAGCGCACGCTCGCGATGATCGGGTTGATCAAGCGGCGCGTTCCAGAAGGCCAGCACCGCATCGCCCATGAACTTGTCGATGGTGCCGTCGCGCTTGAGTATCTCATCGGTCGCAATACCAAGGAAATGGTTTACTACCTTGGCGATCTCATGGGTATCGAGCTGTTCGCTCATCGTCGTGAAGCCGCGTATGTCGCTGATCAGGATTGTGATCTCGCGCTTCTCGCCAGACAGGATTGCCTCGGTGTCCGAGCTTGCGAGGCGCTGCACCACGGAGGGCGACAGATATTGGGAGAACTGTCGCGCCAAGGTGGACCGGCGCTGCTCGCTGCGCCTGTAGAGGACATAGCCTTCGAAGCCCGCAACCATGATCGTTGCAAGCGCCGGCTGCAGCGGGTCATAGAGTGCACCCTGAATGCTGTACTCGAGAGCGCCGAACACAAACGGCGTGACGGCCAGCAGCGCCAGTGCGAGGGCGCCAAGCACGACACGCCCGGCGAGCACTCCGGACAGCCCGATGAAAACGACGGCACTGAGGAGAAACCAGAGCCGCTCGAGCATACGTGCGTGCGTTGGCTCGGCCAGGTGGCTCCCGGCAAGCATCTGGCCAACCGCATCGGCGTGGATGTCCACTCCTGATCGTGCTGGACTCCTTGGCGTGGGCAGGTACTGCGTCAGTCCCACAGCCGACAGGTCGACAATGGCGATGGCGTCGCGCAGCCGCGGATCGCCATGGCGCGAAAGGATAGTGCTGGCAGACAGGCGGGGCGCATCGGTGGCGGTTTGCCAGAGGCGGATGCTCCCCTCCGGCTCGAGCGGCACAATGGCCCCGGCCATCCTGAGTGCGTCGAACCCGGCTGCATTCATCCGGGCTATGTACCCGTCCTGTCCAGCGTAGAGGCGCAGGAGCTCGAGTGCGAAGGACGGCCACAGCTGCACGCCTTGAGCGGTGTTGCGAAGCCAGAGCAGCGGCACATGGCGCAGTACGCCGTCGGGATCGGGCAAGGTGCGAATTACGCCAAGGCCCGCGGCAGTGTTCGAGAATTCGGCAAGCGAGCCGGTCAAGCCGGTGAAGCCGGGAAGTGTATCGGGTACTTGCCCGACGATCGACCAGCCGGCTTTGGGTTCTGCTTCTGAAACTGTCGCCTCATTGCCTAGGCTGACGGCAAGCGCCGTTCGATTTTTGGCCAGCGCCGCTGCTAAGTGCTTGTCTCCGGCGATGCCTTCAGGCGAGTTGTCGGCCTCGGGGAGTACCAGCGCAAGCCCGACCACTGCCGCGCCGGATTCGGTGATGCCATCGACCAGATCGGCCAAGAGGCCACGATTCCAAGGCCATCGCCCATGTGCCTTGAGGCTGGCGTCATCTATCGAGACGACCACGACAGGATTGCTCGTCGTCTGGCGTGGGGCGAGAAACTGATAGAAGTCGTACGTCCGCTCACGCAGACGCGACAACGGTGCGTCAAAAGCCAAATGGCAAGCGAGCAGCAGGAGCACGACCACAAGGCCGGATATTTTGCGCCTGCCAGCTTGCCGCCAATCAGCCCAGGGACTACCGACCAAGCGGCTCATCGTGGGGCCAGTCTAATCGCAGTAGTAACAGCAACGCTCACCCTCACACTCGCCCCTCCGCCCCCCGCTGCCCGCAGGTGGCATTGGGCTGTCAGGGAATTCCAAGACCACTCCTGGCAATGCGCCGTCCGTGGACCCGCAGACTTCGAGCGAGCCGCCGAGTGCCGATGCACAAATTGCGCTTACGTCCAACCCAGGACCCGGAGCCCCTGGCAGGCCGGTGCCCGCTATCCGGTCAATACTGTCCAATATCGGGAAGGTGTCGATGCCACCGTAGCCGGTCAGCAGCTTGCCATCTTCCGACGTGCAGGCGTAGCCCGGGTTTGTGATGACCAGCCGTTTGCCATTGATCGTGCAGGTCATGCGGCCGGCGCGCAATATGCCGACAGTCTGGCTGGCTGCCACCAGCACTTCGATGATGCCGCCTCTCGCCCCGAGCACCATGTGCGGCGTCGCAACCTGCATGACGCCCCCTTTAGAAACTTGGCCGCCATAAAAACGTGCCAGGCCGCTGTTCATCCCGATATCGATCTTTCCGGAACCGGAGCCCGGATTGTAGACGAATTCATCGATTGTCAGGCTGGTGTTCGGACCAATCTTGGCGCTCGATTCATCCCGGAACACCAGCATTCCAAGACCGGTGGGGTCACTGCGCAACTGGTCGCCGAGTTCGACGCCAGCACCAACGTTCATTGTCCCACCGTTGTTGCGGACGATGTTGGTCTGATAGGCTGTCATCGACCCGACTGTCTCAGCGGCGGATGGTACCGTGAAAGCAAGGCAGGCGATAAAAAGAGCGATCTGACGGTACCTCATCGAGGCCTCTTTCAATTGAGCGTCAACGTATAGCTGATGAGCATTTCGAACGATTTTCGGTCGCGGTTGGCGATGGCGAAGGTGGTTTCTCGACAGGCGAGATCAACGCTGATCTTCTGGGCTTCCGTCAGCTGAAAATCGCTTTCCGAGGCAATGCGCCAGAAGTCGCTCTTAATATTTGTGCCGATTCCGACCGAGAGATCGGGAATGTCGCTGTGGCCGGCCGAGAAGGCGATCTGGTGTGACCATGCGAAAAGATCCGGTACGTTCATCAACAGGCCGCCATAGCGGACCTCGCCTGAGTAGCTGCGGCCGATTTCTCCAGATCCGGAAGCGAAGTCATTCGAGCCGACAAAGCGCAGTCCGAGCGCCTGGCCATTGCGGAAGCGGTAGCTGCCGCCTGCCTCATAGAAGACCCTGCTGTCGGCGAAAATGCCTTGCGAGGCGCTTAGATCGATGTAGCCGCCACCGGCGAAGAGCGTCGTTTCGACCGTCGGTCGAACGAGGAAACGTCCACCAAGGCCAATGCCGGTTTCCTGAATATCGCTGTCGAAACGGTCTGTAACGGTAAACGCGGAGAGCAGCAGGCGAAGCGAATCGATCCCACTATTGGGCAGCCCCTTGTCCCAGGTAATCGCTGCGTTGCCGTGGACAAAAGTCTTATCGCTACCCGGAACCGACAGGTCTTCCGTGAAAAAACGCTCTGTCGCCGTCAACGACCCTGAAAGCACCAGCGCGTCGGCACTTGGCGTGCCGAGGTCCCACCGGACAAAGCCTTCCGCCCGCCCGTAGGGCGAGACGAAGCTTTCCTCGTCCTGCGCCCCGCCCGGCGCAAAATTGGTGAATGCGCTGAATACGCCGCCGGTCAGGGCGAGTTCCCAGGTGACGCCACGCAACGCACGATCGATCCGGCCGAGGAGGCGAACAGCTTCCTGCTGCTCACCCGCGGTCAGACCGCCGACTTCGATGCCGTACTGCACCTGCCGCCGGGCCAATTCATAGGAGCCGACATGATAGTACAACCGGCTGGCGGCAAGCCTGGCGCGCGCATCGCGGGGGTATTGGATCAGATACTGCTCGATTGAGGAGATCGCCTGATCGTATTGGCCCGCGTTGACCGCAACCGTGACGAATTGGGCGAGCGTTCCATTGTCGGCCGGACTGGCGATGCGGGCCGAAAACGCATCGTCATAGGCCGTAAAAAGACCTTGTGCGCCGGCCGGCAATACCCCGCTAAAAAGCAGCGCTGCGGCGAAGCCGAAAATCGTGCGAGACGAAGATTGCATGCCGAGAACCCACCCCGACCGGACTAGTGCGAAGGAATCGCATGACTACAAGAAAAAAGGCGACTGAACTGCCACCAGATCATGCGAGCCTCAGCAGCTGTTGCAGCTGCGCAACAAGCTAACAGGCTTATTCCTATTTTTGGCTGCGCTGGTCGCAAAAACGTCTGCTTGGAGTTGCTGGACGTAATTGAAGGATTCGGCACCAGTGGCAAACAACCAGATCCTGAGTGGCGGATCGCAAACCGACGAGGTTAATATTGCTTGCGCGATTCTGCGCGTGTTCTGGTCACTGAATAGGCTTCAAGGTCATCCACGGCCTATCCAAAGGTCTTCCGGCGCGTTGCGCAAGGGGTCAGAGAGCTGCCGGAGGGTGCTTCTCACGATGCGTGCGCGATGCGGCCTGGCTCTCGCAATTCGCTGAACGCGACGAGATCAGCTTGTTGCCCCAATTTCCCAGGAACGTACCTCGCTACAGCACGAGTATGGTGGCCAGCCCCAGCATCAGGCCCATGCCTACAATATCGGTCAAGGTGGTGAGGAAGATCGCCGAAGCGACCGCCGGGTCGGCGCCGCCCCGGCGCAGGCCCAACGGGATCAGCACGCCGGAGATTCCAGACATGAGGCACGATCCGGACATAGCAAGCAGGATCACAAGTGCTAACATGGGCGCTTGGGCGGCCGACTCCGGTTGCCTCGAGGCGTAGAACCACATCGCCGCAGCCGCAAGAAGGCCGACAAGCAAGCCGTTGGCGATCCCGAGCGCGCCCTCTCTCACCACCAAGTGCAGCTTCGGTCGTTTGTCCACATCCCCCAGCGCAAGGCCACGCAGCGTCATAGCCAGTGCTTGGCAGCCCGTGTTTCCGCTCTGCCCGGCCAAGACCGGGAGGAATGCCGCCAGGGTGACGATCTTCTCGATGGTTCCTGTGAACGAACTGACCACGAATGCGGCCATGAAGGCCGTCAGGAGGTTCAACTGCAGCCACGGATGACGCTTCAAGAAGGCTGAAAACAGCGGCGTGAAAGAGCGCTCCTCCTTCTGGACACCTACCATCTGGCCAGACTGAGCGGAAATCTCAATGACTTGCTGCTCGAACAAGCGCCAGCCGCGAACCTGCCCGAGCAGCCGGTTCTCCGCGTCCACCACCGGATAGACAGGGTAGTGACGCCGTACCGCTGCCTTGCAGGCGTTGCTCAAAGAGAGACCGACATGAAGAGCGAACGGCTTGGGCAGCATGATCTGGTCGACAATGGCGTCCGGTTCGCTCAGCATCAGATCGCGCAGGACCACCAGGCCAACCAGTTTATTGCCCTCGTCCGTGACGTAGAGATAAGTGAGTTCGGTCGGCACCTGGGCGCGTCTGACAGCTTCCACCGAGGCAGCAACCGTCGTCCCGACAGGAACGCTGGCGGAAATCGGGTCCATTACCTCGACAAGCGACTCGGGGATCGCGAAATCCTCGCCATCGTCAGGGGGCCTGATGGGCCGCATATGCGATGGCAAATGCTCGGCCACCTTGCGGGCGTGCCCCTCTGGCAACAGCTCTAGTGTGTCGCGGATGAACTCGGGAGACTCTCTGGCCAGCAATTCAGCTGCGTCGTCGGGTGCCCGGGCACGCAGTGTGCGCACCAACTTCTGAACGCCGGTCTCATCTTTCATTCGCTATAACCCCCAGTTGAAGGTCACATAATATGTTAAGTATCGGATCTCACCAGTGTGGAAATACCCCAGCTTCTTTCTGCCCCAGCAGTCCGCCTTGGCTCTCGAATTTATTGCGGTCAAAACGAGTTGACGTAGGCCGCCTGACGCAAGCGTCGACCCGGCAGACGCTATCTCACCTGGGTGATCCGGGCCGGTCCGGAATTCCTGCCTGAGCAATCAATGGCCGTCGTGGGAAATGCATGTGGGCAATGGCGGGTTGGAGAGTCTGATATCGTTGCGCATCGAGAGCTATGGCGCGGTCACTGTGATGTCTGCTTCTTGGAAGCGGCTGCTAATATCTCAATGACCGAGACGAAGCGCAAAGACGCCATTCGCAAAAGTCTGGTCAGACTGAATGTCTGAGATACGCTTAAGCCAACATCAGGATTCGGCGTGCCGAACGCTCGGCGGTAAGCTGCCGTTCTAGCTTGGCGTCCTCGGGCAAAGTTTCTCTCGTCAGCTCACGACTCCATCCCCCGTCGTTCGCGAGCGAACGGCACTATTCTGATACCCGCCGTCCACCAGGCGGACGACGAACTGGGCTCGAAGTCGACCTGGGACCTGTGCTGCGGTTAAGCATCCCACGTGATGATCGCGGTCGACAACTAGGTCGGCGAATTGGAAACGACCGCCACTCCAGCAAATCTGCTTTAGAGCAAAATTGCACGCCGGCTTACAGGCTGTGCGCAGCAGAGCCAATTCTCTTGCGATGCCGCCCCGCTTACGACAGGATTGCCGCAACTGGAGGTTAGCCTATGACGCCAGACCCCTTGCGGCCCGACCAGCTGCCACTCGACACTCCGCCTGTGCAATACCTGAACCTGGACCCGTCGCTTTATGTACGCGATGATATCTGGCAGCAGGAACGGTGCAGCATCTTCGCGCACACCTGGCAGTTCATGGGGCCTGTCGCCTCGGTCGCGACGTCCGGTCAATACCTTGCCATCGACATCGCCGGCACGCCGATCTTCGCCATCCGGGGCCGGGACGGGACCTTGCGCGGATTTAAGAACGTCTGCCGCCACCGGGGGGCGAAACTTCTGGCCGATGGCGCGGGCAAATGTGGGCTGATCGTTTGCCCCTATCACAAATGGTCCTTTGCCGACACCGGACGCCTGGTGCAGGCCCCATGGTATGGCAAGGATCCCGCGATCATCGCCGAAGACTGGCCGCTGGAGACGGTGCAGTTGTCGGAATGGCGCGGGCTGCTCTTCGCGGCACTCGACCCGAAGGAAAGTCTTCTGGATCAACTTGGCTCTCTGCCCGACGAACTGGCGGACGAGCCGTTGGAGACCTATGCCGCCACCGATCAGGCCACCGTCAGCTTTACGGCGAACTGGAAGATCTACACCGACAATTTCGTCGAAGGCTACCACATTCCTGGCACACATCCCTCGTTCTACGCTGCCATCGACTTCGAAGCTTTCCAGACCACCGCCCATCCCGGTTATGTCCGGATGACCGCACCGCCGAAAGACGGTCTGTTCTATCGCGGCAAATGGCTTTGGATGTGGCCGAACTGGACGCTGTCGCTTTTCGATGGCGGCATGAACGTTAGCCGGATCAATCCGACCTCACCGCATCACACAGACCAGCATTACCATTTCTTCTTTGCCGATATCGCTGCAGAAACATCCGAGAGCAGGGCGAAATCTGTGCAAGGCACTCTGGCCGTGGTACGCGAGGACTACGCCATCTGCGCCGATACGCATCGCAACTATGCCGCAGGGGCCTATAGCTCCGGCCCGCTCTCGGGGCGGCATGAGCGGGGAGTGCAGTATTTCCAGGAACGGGTCGCTGCGGCACTGGGGCTGTGAGCGCCCCTGGCGTCCTTGTCCGCCGGATAGCTCGGCGCCGGCACGAGAGCCCTCCGGCCGGTCGAATAGGGCGGGCACGGTAAGACGAGTTACGAGCGTCGTGGCAATCGGAGCTCGCTCAATGCGGAGAGCAGATCGGCGCACGCGGCTTTGACGACCAAGTTTAGCGGGCTGGAGCTGATTGCCCCGATCGGCACCGATCGCAGGTTCTCTGCCCGTGAGGCGCGGCTGCTGCTCCGGCAATGCCTGCGTCAGCCCAGTCGCACGGCCGGCCGAGCACAGCTATCCGGTCATCTTCTGGCCCCGGGCGATCAAGGTTTCGTGGTAAGCGACCAAGGACTTGGCATGAAGTCGCGTGCGATAGCGTTCCGGGAATAGGTCGTCCTTCGATTGCATTCATTTGATAGGATGCAAGATGCCCGGCACTGCTCTTGTTCTGACCCCTAATAGGCGCCATCACGAGACCTCATACTGCTGCGCCAGCGAAGCGGAAAGCTGGTCGGCGAAACGTGCAGCGGCCACCGGTAGGGTGCGGCCCTTGAGTTGGCCGACATAGAGCATGCCAGCGGGCACGTCGCGCAAGTCGAGCGGCCGGGAGATCATGTCACCGGTCATCGTCTGGTGGGATAGGCCAATCGGGAAATGGAAGGTGATGATATCCTCTGAGATAGCGTGGTTGCGCAGGAATTCGAAGCTGTCTGACTGAATCACCGGCTCCAGCTGCAGCGATGACGATTGCGCCCCGATGTCGAGCAGGTAGCGCACACCGTAACTTGATGTGGGAAGCGCGATTGGATAGTCGAGGCAAGCGCGCAAGCGCACCGTCTCGTGAGAAGCCAGCGGATGATGGGGCCGCATAACCGCATGCACCGGCTGGTGCACCCGTATTAGTGTCATGAAGGCAGCCAGCCGGGTTGGCTCGTAGACGATGGCAATGTCGGCCGTGTGATCGACCAAGGCACGCTCGGCCTCCTCCCGGTCGCGCAGGTGCACTCCGAAGGTCACATTCGGATGTTCCTTGCGGTAGAGTGAGATCTGCATCGGCAGATGGTAGGGCAATAGCGCCTGGCTGCAGGCGATCGCCACATGGCCGCGCCGGGCGCCAGCAAGGTCTGCAATCTGCGATTTCACGTGCTCCATATCGGATAACTGGTTGCGCATGTGCTGCACTAGAAGTTCGCCGGCGCTGGACAATCGCACGCCGTGAGGCAGTCGCTCGAAAATGGCAACGCCGAGTTCGGCCTCCATCGCCAATATACGCCGATTGAGCGCCGTCGAGGTTATGGCGAGCAATTCCGCGGCGGCGCGGATCGAACCGGTCTTGGCCACCACATCGATATAGTGAGCGGAGTTCAGGTAACGCATCGGCAGCCCCCGGCATCACCGCTGCAATTCTTGCAGCAGGCTGAACAAAACATAGCACAAGACAGCAGCGCCGTCATCGAGGATAATTAATCCTGTCGAAGAAGCACCTTCAAGCGACATTGATTTTTTAAAGACAATGAAAGATGGAATAATGTTTGTTCCACTTTCTTCAACTAATTCATCGATCGAATGGAGCAATCATGCGCCACATATCAATTGTAATATTAGCTTCTCTCGGTCTTGTCGCCCTTGCAAATGTATCGGCGATCGCCGTCGAACAATGTGGCGACGCGACCGCGTCATCTGGCCTGCCAGGTTATAATCATCAATGTGGTGTGACCTCTAAGGACAGCATCGATGAAAGCGCTCTAGCGGACGTAGGCGAGCATAAAAGCTGCGGTTCGGATTGTGCGCAAGTCTACAGTCTTTGTAATACCAGCAGGGGTAGAGACTGTCGCCAAGAGTACAAAATCTGTTCTTGGAACTGCGTCTTTGGTGCGGCAATGACGATTCGCTAGTAAAGAAAACCCGACATTTGAAATTGCGCCGGAGTAGGTACCAACCCGCATACGTGCGCTGGAGATATCGTAGGGCCACACCCTTACGCTGAGGCCCCGGCGCCTGGCCCCCATTGAGGTGGCTCCTTGTGTCAAACGCGCCAACACGTTTCGTTTCAAAGAAGGTTAGCAAGCAGGCGCGCGGCTGCACCATGGTAACTAACGCAGACCTGTTTAGCCATCGGTAGCGAACACCAAGCAGTAAGTTCGGCAACGAGAATGTCGTCGTTCCCATTCACCGGCGTGGTGCTAAGTTGTCCCTGCTTGTTCATCATGATCGCTACGGTTCCGTTTGCGCCATAACCGATAGCTGCCATCCTTTGAATGCGAGTGTCGTCCTCGACGCGAATATCGAACAGAACAGAGCCACCAGTCTTTTCCGCGACGTCAGCCACTCGATCGGCAAACGGCCGATTGATATTGGCGAAAGACTGCTCGAACAAAACCAGTTCAACATACTCCGCCTTCATTGCGTGAGAGTGCGCGGCATGACGCGCAGAACCAATAGGCCATGCACGTCTTATCCACACAAAAACGACCGCCACTGAGGGTGGCCTCTTCCACAGAAAACAACATAATCACCACCCAAACACCTTCGCGCGACAACGCGTTTAGGCCAGAGATGAGACGTCCTCTTCATTAGGCCTGGAACCACTGGTTTCAGCGCCAGGGTTTCTGTATTGCGGAAATTGTACCCTGAATCGGCTGCGACATCAGAGCTATCTGGTCCAGCCTCGTTCCCGAGGCCAGTTGGGGCGCAATCAGTCGCAGACAACCGTGGGCGAGATTTGGTTCGGTCAGCGCTGGAATGACGCTGCTGTCACTGTTCCCGCTTTAGAGGAAATGTGGCGTCGCCATCCTTCTCGCCTGATAAAACGCGCGGATTGGCGCTTGAGACACCGTCGTTCTTTCCGCCTTTGTGGTGCTCTTCTGATTGGCCTCGCGCGTCTGCTTCAAGCTCCTTGCCGGGGCGCTTGCCAACTTTCTTGTCGACCGATTTTTCCACCATCAGCCTCTCCTTTGTGAAGCAATGGCAACTCTTCGATCGGCCTGAGGTTCCGGGACAATCGGCCATCGGACCGCTGCCGCCCAAAGGCGATTTCGGTCTTCGCGTCCTCCGACCCTGGGCATTTCAGGTCGTGGCAAAGTTGGACTTCAACGGCCGACATGAGGCGCATTGGAGTCCGGCAGCTTTGGGGCCGTCTGCTGTCCTTCCGGTTTTGGGCGCGATGGGCTAGAAGGCTGGCGTTCCCCTTGCGACCCGAGTCGGTCATGTGATGTGGGCGCCAGAACCCCCAAAGGCGGACGGTCGACAGCCTTTGAGGTGAGCGTAACGAGATTCCGTCAACGGGTGGATGCCGAAAGACGGCACCGACCCGAGATCAGTAGCTTTATCATTTTTTGAATTCTGCGCGGTAAGTTCCGCGCATGTGGTTGAAGACTTACTTGATCATCACCGGCGTCGGCGCGTTCGTGGCGCTGACAATGCCATGGCTGGTCATCATCGGCAGTTTCCTGATCATCCCGGGGCTCATCCTCGGGTGGATGCCAACGGGCTTCATGTATGGCATCGCTTTCGCGCTGTTCTGCTTGCTGCTCGGAAGTTTCCTTTCAGGCGTTCCTCTGAACGTCATGTCGGGCGCCGCGACGCTGGCACTGTTTTGGACCATCCCCCAGCCAGGCCTCACCTGGGCGAGGGGCATGCTGGCCAGCCTGGAGGAGCCGGACATTCAGTCGAACGCACCGATTGCGCTCAAGGGCGATATTCTCCTCGCCCGCCCGTTCGAGGGCCGTTGCGATGCATTGTGCGCTGCCTTGCTCAAGACCCCGGGCGTAACTTCGGTCCGCGTCCAGACCCTTCGCGGTCAATCCTATACCTATCGCGTCGTGCCGGACTCGACGCCCGGCAAACGAAGCACCGTCATCGGGCATGGCCTGCTGGAAGAGCGCCGCTACGATGCCTCCGATCCGCTCGCCCCTCAGCGCGCGCTGGAAGCCGAATGGAACCTGATGATGTCAGAGGGCAAGGCGCTGCTGCAAAGCGACGACGCCCCCGAACCCGACTTCACCATCGCTATCGAGGACGGCCCTGCCGCGCCCGATTCCAAGCCCCGATCGGGACGGTTGGATTGGTCGCTCGAACCATCCGCACCCCACCGCAAGGCGCTCACCATCACCGACGCCGGTGAACAGGTGCTGCTGCGGCAGTCGATCCTGTCGATCTTTGCCCCGGCGGCGCCGTTGCTGATCGGGACTTCGGGCGGGATCGAGAACTTCCGGTTCGGCTGGGCGCGTCTGCGGCTCGGTGACGGAAGGATGTACGCCGAGGTTCCGGTCAACCGGCTGCTGCTCGACCACACCAGCGTTTCGCGCGGCGTGAATATGGAAGCGGCGAAAGCGAGAACGCGCGAGGAACTTGCCAGAGCGCTCGACGATCCGCGTAAGCCGGTGAGCGGTCCCGTGTTCGCGCTCGCCAATCAATGGATGGACTCGTTCCGCGCGAACGACCAGCCGCTCGGCGAAAGCGACCGGCGCCTGCTGGTTCGCGTCTTGGAGGACCCACGGGTGCGATCCCCAGACGGGCTGTGGGCGATCATCAAACAGGTCGATGGCGACTCCGCCGATTTGCGGCGGCTCGCCGCCCGCCGCTACCTCGCGGCCACCGACAAGAAGGAGGCGCGCCACTGGATCAATGCCCTGGCCGGCCTCCCTGTGGGTGCATACACCGATCCTCTGCCCGAAGAGCGCGCGATTCTCGCAGATCCGGCGGTCAGCCGCTTTGCCACCGACCTGATCAAGCGCCAGGGGGACCGCGGCGTCGATGCCGTGCCCGACCTGTTGCGGCTGCTGCGCGAGTACTCCGTCTACGATCCGGGCAAGTATGGCTTCAGCGACCTGACCGCGGCTACCGATGCCGTGCGTAGCGGCTTTCGCCGCATTGGCCCTGCGGCCTCTTTCGCGCGGCCTGAGATCGAGCAGCTCTTGGCTTCGCCGGGTCTGAAGTACCGCTACAAGACGCTCGGCCAGGAAGAATGGGACACGCTGCTGGTCGTCCTCGGGAAGCCTGTCGAAACGCTTACCAAGCCGGAAAACCGAAGTGGAACCGACGCGAGGTACCGCGAGCGCGTCGCTCAACGGGCCGCCAAGCCTTACGACCCACGCCGGGATTGATCGCCGAAACGGGACGAAGAATCTTCGCGGGCAGAGCTAGCCGCTTCGTCCTACCGGTCTTTCCGATATTCCATGGTGTGCGACCGTGTGGCGGGATCAAATCGAGTAACCCATCGTGTTACTCCTCCGGTTTTGATTGGCCACTCGAGAAACGAGAGATGAAGGCAGAAGCGGGGCCGATAGCGAAACGGCAGCTTCCGGCTTCGCGATCAAGGATATCACAAGTTTAACCGCCGCGGGCGGTGTCGCCACCTGCTCTTGCCTCCGCATATTCCGTTGACGAAGTGTTCAAGCGGGAACGATCTGACAGAAAGCGGCGCCAGCCCCCAAATGACGAGATATCAAAAGCGCCCAGCAAGCCCACAGATTCCACTAGAAAACCTTTGGCGGTGCTGCCGTCATCAAGCTCTATATTGCCAATGCCCAGGGGCGACGGGATGGCGGCCACAAAGTGGCCGAATGCGTCGGCAGGTAGCCGCCAAACCTCTACCTCGATCGCAGTGCCGCCGTTTTCAACACGGACCAGTCCCGGCTTAGGCGTGGTCTGGCCCGCGAGCTCATATAGCTTGTATGAAGATGCCGTCCTCATCGCCCGGCAGAACCGGGCACCAGCCTCCTTGAGATGGCCATTGAGCGGCATTCCCGAGAGGTGAGCGCCGACCACCACCAACTCGATAGTGCCATCTTCGACTGATGCGCCGACAGGCTGCGCGCTCGGCTGCCGCCAGCCAGTCGCGCCGAGGGTGGGACTGCTCGCGGCATGGAGATCGCGCGCGACGGATGCTACAAGGCCGTCCGCTCCGGCGGCCGCAAGCAGCGTCACGCTCATCGGCAGCCCGTCGTCGCGCTTGCCGGTCGGCACGGCGATGCCGCACATGTCCAGAAGATTGACGAAATTGGTGTAGGTGCCGAGCCGGCTGTTGGTCTCGACGGGATCGGTGAGCACGGTAGCAGTGGTATAGTGCGTTGGGGCGGTCGGCACGCAGAACAGGTCGACCGAGGCGATGACCGGGGCGAGCTTCGCCTTGTAGGCCTGCAAGGCGTAGAGGCCGCAAAAGGCGTCTGCCGCCGACAGGTTACTGGCGCCGCCGATGATCTTGCGCGTCACCGGATGCAAGGCGGCTTCGTTGGCTTCCATGAAATCGCGGATCGCCGCATAGCGCTCGGCCACCCAGGCACCCTCATAGAGTAGGTTGGCGGTGGCGTAGAAATCGCCGAAGGGGATTTCGACCAGCCGGCAGCCAAGCCGCGACAGAATGGCAAGCGAAGCTTCGAAACCAGTCTGCATGGCCGTATCGCCGAAGAATTTGAGCTCCGCTTTTACAGGCACGCCGACGGTCAGCACCGGTTGGCGCGCGGCGAGCGGCTGGACGGCGATGTCACGCGAATAAGGATCGGCAGCGTCGCGCGCGGCGGCAACGGAGAACACCCCATACGCATCATCGACGGTCAGCGCGAACACCGAGACGCAATCGAGCGTGCGGCAGGCCGGCACGACGCCGGCGGCCGACAACGCGCCGACCGTCGGCTTCAGCCCGACGATGTTGTTGAGGCCGGCCGGAATGCGGCCGGAGCCGGCGGTGTCGGTGCCAAGCGCGAAGGAGACGATGCCGCGCGCCGTCGCCACCGCCGACCCCGAGGAGGAGCCGCCTGGCACAAGCGCCTCGTCGATGGCATTGCGCGGGATCGGCCAGGGCGTGCGCACGCCGACGAGGCCGGTGGCGAACTGGTCGAGATTGGTCTTGCCGACGACCAACGCACCGGCCGCTTTCAGCCGCGCCACAACGGTGGCGTCTTTCTCGGGCCAATAGGTGTATTCGGCGCAGGCGGCCGTCGTGGGCATGCCGGCGACGTCGATGTTGTCCTTGACGGCGAAGGGAATGCCCCAGAGCGGCTTTGTCGCCGGGTCGAACGGACCGAGTGCCGCGGCCTGGGCTAGGAGATCCGCCTTGGCGGTGAGATGGATGAAGATGCCCGGGTCGTCGGCCGCTTCGATGCGGGTGAAGATCGTCGCGATCACATCGCCAACGGCGAGGCCTCCCCGATAGGCTGCGTGAAGGCTCGCTATGTCGAAATGGATATCGCTCATTTCGTCTTCTCCAGAATGATCACCGGCAGGTCCCACTGGATCAGCACGACGCAACCGTCCTTCGTCCACACCGAATGCTCGGTGCCGACCGGGTTCAGGATGACGCTGCCAACGGGATAGTCGCCGTTCTCGTCGCTCTGGGTGCCTTCCAGCACGACGATGGTTTCCAGCCCGACATGTCGGTGTCGCGGCACGCTGGCGCCGGACCGGTATTTCAGGATCGCGACCGACGGCTCGACCGGCCCGCCCTTCAGCAGCCAGTGCACGCTGATGCCGTCGCGGAAATATTCGAACGCGAGATCGCGCCAGCCGCCGTCGAGCAGGCCGGCAAAGGCAAAATTAGGCATTGGCAATTCCCTCGAGCACCTGGTCGGTCGTTGCCGTCCAGCCGACGATGGCGCCCTGCGCCCGGATCATGGCTAGTGCCGCCGCCTTGAATTCGGGAAAATAGCTTTCCGTCGCGTCTTCGGCGAGCAGGCACTCATAGCCGCGATCGTTGGCCTCGCGCATCGTCGTCTGCACGCAGACCTCGGTGGTGACGCCGGCGAAAACCAGCTGCTGTGCGCCGAGCCGCTTCAGCTCGCCACCGAAGCTGGTCGCGTAGAAGGCGCCCTTGCCGGGCTTTTCGATGACGATCTCGCCCGGCAGCGGCGCAAGCTCGTCGAGGATTGCGGTGCCCGGCTCGCCGACGATCAGCACGCGGCCCATCGGCCCGACATCGCCGATGCGGATCGCCGGATTGCCGCGATTGCGCTTGGCCGGCGGCAGGTCCGACAGGTCGGCGCGGTGGCACTCCATGGTGTGGATCACCGGCAGGCCGGCGGCGCGAAAACCTTCGATCAGTTTCTTCACCGTCGGCACGATCGCGGCCACCCGGCTGACGTCGTTGCCAAGGCTGGCGCCGAAGCCGCCGGGCTCGGCGAAATCGCGCTGCATGTCGATGACGACCAGCGCCATCGTCTGCGGCTTGAAGGAGAAGGCGAACGGCTGCGCATCAATCTCCGCCATCAGTGATGTCCCGCCATATGCTCGCCGATGGTCTGCACGCTCGCTTGCGCGATCGGCGTCTCGTAGACCAGCGCGCCGTCCGACATGACGAAAATGCGGTCGGACAGTTCCAAAAGCTCGTCGAGGTCCTCCGACATCAGCAGCACTGCCGCACCCGCATTGCGCGCCTTCATGATGCGGGCGCGGATTTCGGCCACCGCCGAGAAGTCGAGGCCGAAGCACGGGTTGGAGACGATCAGCAGGTCGACCTCGCCGGTCAGTTCGCGCGCCAGCACGGCGCGCTGCACATTGCCGCCCGACAGCGAGGCGATGGGCGAGGATAGCGAGGCGGTCTTGACCTTGAACTGCTCGACCAGCTTGGCGCTGAACGCGCGTATGGCGCTGGCGCTGATCCAGTTCACCGGCCTGCCGTTGCCGTCGATGTCGAAGGTGCGGAAGGAGATGTTCTCGGCCACCGTCATTTTTGGCGCGCAGGCATTCTTCAGCGGCTCTTCCGGGATGAGCCGCACATTGAGCGCGCGCGCCTCGGCCCGCGTCGCCGCATAGGCGGAGCCGCGTACCAGCACCTCGCCACCGTCGCGCGGCCGCTGGCCGGCCAGGACCTCGAGGAATTCCTTCTGGCCATTGCCGGAAATGCCGGCGATGCCGACGATCTCGCCCGAACGCACGCCGAGATTCTCGATGCGGATCGACTTCAGCCCGGTGCGGTCCGGCGCCTTCAGCGATTTGACCTTGAGCACGATCTCGGCATCGGGTTTCGGCGCCGCGCGACTGTCGAGCGCGGCGATCGGCTGGTCGCCGATCATCATCGCCGCCATCGCCTTGTGGTCGAGGTCGGCGACGCGGCCGGTTCCCGTCAGCCTGCCCTTGCGCAGCACGCTGACATCGTCGGCGAAGGCGGTGACCTCATGGAATTTGTGCGAAATCATCAGCACGGTGAGGTCGCCGGCCTTGGTCATGTCGCGCACCAGCCCCAGCACCTCCTGCGCCTCACCGGGCGTCAGCACCGAGGTTGGCTCGTCCAGCACTAGAAAGCTGCGGCCAAGATAGAGCTGCTTGATGATTTCGAGCTTCTGCTTTTCGCCGGCGGCGAGTTCCGCCACCTTAACGTCGAGCGGCAGCTTGAACGGCATGCGCTCCATGAACACGGCAAGGTCGGCTCGTTCCCTACGCCAATCGATAATGCCCGGAACCTTCTCGCGCGAGATGACGAGGTTTTCCGCACCGGTCAGCGACGGCACCAGCGTAAAATGCTGATAGACCATACCGAGCCCGAGCGCCGAGGCGTCGCGCGGACTAGCGATCGCCACCTCGCGGCCATCGACCAGCAGGTCGCCTGATGTCGGGTGATAAAAACCCATCATGCATTTGACCAGCGTCGACTTGCCGGCGCCGTTCTCGCCGAGCAGCGCGTGGAAGGAGCCCGCCGGCACCTTCACCGACACGGCATCCAGCGCCGTGAAGGCGCCGAAGCGCATGGTCATGCCGATGGTCTCGACGCCGACCGCTTTCCTGTCATTCATCGCGGCCTCCTCATGGCAACTGCGCGACAAGCGCCTTGGAATTCGACACCGTGCCGAAGACGCCGCCCTGCATCTTGATCATCTTGATCGCCGCCAGATGGTTGTCGTAGTCGGTCGCCCCGCAGCAATCCTCCAGCATCATGCATTCATAGCCGCGGTCGTTGGCCTCGCGCATGGTGGTGTGCACGCAGACATCCGTGGTGATGCCGGTCAGCACGATGTTCTCGATGCCGCGCTGATTGAGGATGAGCTCCAGGTCGGTGGCGCAGAACGAGCCCTTGCCGGGCTTATCGATGATCGGCTCGCCCTCGGTCGGGTAAAGGTCGGGGATGATGTCCCAGCCCGGCTCGCCGCGCACCAGGATGCGCCCGCACGGGCCAGGGTCGCCGATGCCGGCATTGATGCGGCGCGAGCGCCAGCGCTTGTTGGCCGGCAGGTCGGCGAGATCGGGCCTGTGCCCCTCGCGCGTGTGGATGATGGTGTAGCCCTTGGCTCGCATCGTCGACAGCACCAACTTGATCGGCTCGATCGGTGCGCGCACCAGCGACAGATCGTAGCCCATATGGTCGACATAGCCGCCCGGCCCGCAGAAATCGGTCTGCATGTCGATGATGATCAGCGCCGTGTTGTCGGGCCGCAGGTCGCCATTGTAGGGCCAAGGATAAGGCTCGGCGTCGATCGTATGCTGAGTGACTTCGGCTCTGGCGTTCATCGGCAAAACTCCAGTCATTTGGTGATCGACAATTCGCCCGGCGCGCCCGCAAGCGTTCGTGTCGGCGACGAGGTGGCGATCATGATGATGAGGGTGAGGATGTAGGGAGCGGCGTAGAACATGTAGTAGCCCTGCGTGACGCCGACCGATTGAAGCGCCGGGCCGAGAGCTCCCGCCCCGCCGAACAAAAGCGCTGCAGCAAAGCAGCCGAGCGGGTTCCAGCGCGCGAAGATGACCAGCGCCACCGCCATCAGGCCCTGGCCCGACGAGATGCGTTCGGTCCAGCTGCCGGGATAGTAGAGCGACAGGTAGGCGCCGCCGATGCCGGCCAGCGCGCCACCGACACCGGTGGCGAGCAGCCGCACCGTATCGGGGTTGAGGCCCATGGCGCGTGCCGCGTCCGAACTGTCGCCGACGACGCGCACGATGAGGCCGGCGCGGGTGTTGCGGAACGCCCACCACAGGATGACCGACAGCACCGCGCCGATCAGGAACAGCACGTTGACGTCGAGTGCGGCTTGCACCTGCGGAATGTCGGACCAGCCGCCGAAGGGAATGGCCGGCAGATTGGGCGCCTTCGGCTTGATAAACGGCTTGCCGAAGAAGAAGGCGAGACCCGAGCCGAACAGCATCAGCGCGATGCCGACGGCGATGTCGTTGACTTTCGGGAATCTGCAGATCCAGCCATGGAACAGGCCGAAGCACAGGCCGGCGAAGGCGGCGGCGATGAGGCCGAGCCATGGCGAGCCCGTCATCACCGCCACCGCATAGGCGGTCATCGCACCGAAGACCAGCGTGCCTTCGAGCCCCAAATTGATGCGACCCGAACGCTCGGTGATCGCCTCGCCCAGCGAGACGAAGATGAAGGGCGTCGACACGCGGATGGCGCCGCCGAGCACGGCCAGCGGCACGCCCCAGAGGCCGATCTCGGTCGCGTCCATCAGGCGGCTCCCTTCACGAGATCGGGTCTTTTCCAAAGATCGGGATTGAAGGCCTTGAAGCGGCCGTAGAGGGTTTCGCTGAACAGGATGACGATGAAGATCATGCCTTGCAGCACCAGCACCGTGGCGTCGGGCAGGTCCATGCGGCGCTGTATCAGCCCGCCCGAGGCGTCGATGCCGCCAAGCAGGATGGCGAACGGAATGATGGCCAGCGGATTGTGGCGGGCCAGGAAGGCGACAAGGATGCCGGTGTAACCATAGCCGGCGGAAAGCGAGGCGTTGGCGCTCCCCTGCACGGCGGCGACCTCCAGCATGCCGGCAAGCCCGGCAAAGCCGCCAGCGAGCGCGGTGAAGCCGACGATCAGCGGCCCGACGGCCAGCCCCTGTACCTGTGCTGCCCGCACATTGCCGCCGGCGATGCGCGCGGCAAAACCCCAGCGGGTCTTTTCGATGAGCAACCAGGAGAGGATGCAAGCGACGACACCGACAACCAGCCCCCAATGCACGTCCATGCCCGGAATGTTGCCGATGCGGTAGATGTCCGCCAGCGGCTGCGTTGACGGCTTGTTGAGCGAGGCCGGGTCGCGCAACGGCCCTTCCACCAGCTGGTTCATCAGCGCGATGGCGATGTAGGCCATCAGCAGGCTGGAAATGGTTTCGTTGACGGCCCGGTAATGGCGCAGCGCGCCGACGGCACCGATCCAGATGCCGCCGGCGGCCATGCCCGCCACGCCCATGGCAAGAATGACGATTGACGATGGCCCGCCGCTGAGCGCAGTGCCGGCTGCCGCAGCGGCGACGCCGCCGAGCACGATTGCACCCTCGCCGCCGATGACGACGAGGCCGAGCCGGGCCGGCAGGGCCACGCAGAGCGCGGCCAGCAGCAGGGGAGCGGCGCGCGACAGCGAGTTCTGGACCGAGAACCAGGAGCCGAAGCCGCCGCGCCACATGGTCTGGTAGAGCAGGATCGGCGACTTGCCGACGAGCACAATGAACAGGCTGAACAGCGCCATGCCGACGATCAGCGCCGCGAGCGGAATGACCAAAGCCTCCGCCCGCCGCGCAATCCATTCCACCGCCGCCGAATAGGCCTTGGCGCTGAAGAGTGCCGGAATGCCGGCCCCTGTCATCGTGTCCGTCATCGCCCCACCCCCTCAGATCAGGCGGTCGAACCGACGACGCCCTCGACCAGATAATCCATGCTTTCGAGCTCGATCGCGGTCTCCGGGAATGCTTGGCTCGCGGTGGCGACGACAGCCCCCTTGTTGCTCTTCAGCGGTCCCTTGATGACGGCGAAGCCGCCGTTCATCATTTCGGCCAGCGTGGCGTCGAACTGCTTGCGCGTCGGCTCGCCGACGGCGGGACCGAGCGGGCTCATCTTGACGAAGCCGTCGGCCAGGCCACCGCGCGTGAAGTTGGGCAGTGGCGTGCCGGCGACGAGGTCGTCGACGAACATCTTGTAGACCTTGGCCCAGTTCCACTCGGCCCCGGTGAGGTATTTTTCCGGCGCCAGCGGGCTCTGGTTGGCGTGATAGCCGCACACGAAGGCCCCACGGCCGGCGGTCGTCTCGACCACCACTTTCGGGCTATCGACATGGCAGCTAATAACGTCGGCGCCCTGGTCGACCAGTGCGTTGGTGGCTTCCGCTTCCTTGACCGCCAGCGACCATTCGCCGGTGAAAATGACCTGGCAAGTGATGGTCGGATCAACCGAGCGCGCGCCGAGCAGGAAGGAATTGATGTTGAGCAGCACCTGCGGGATCGGCTTGGCGGCGACGAAGCCGAGCTTCTTCGTCTTGGAAGTGTGGCCGGCGACAACGCCGTTGAGATACTGGCCCATACCGATATAGCCGAAATAGGAGCCGGCATTCATCGGGTGCTTGGCCTTGTCCCACATGCCACCGCAATGGCGGAACTGCACGTCGGGGAATTTCGTGCACATGGCCAGCATGTGGGGGTCGAAATAGCCGAACGAGGTCGGGAAGATCAGCGAGGCGCCGTCGAGATTGATCATCGATTCCATCGTCTTCTGGACGTCGACCGTCTCCGGCACGTTCTCCTCCTCGACGATGGAGATGCCCTCGATACCCTTCAACGCCGCCGCCCCTTCGGCATGCGCCTGGTTGTAGCCGTAGTCGTCCTTCGGCCCGACATAGATGAAGCCGACGGTGGCGGCAGCGGCAAAGGCCCTGCTGATGGGGAAGGCAGCGGACGCAAGCCCGAGTGCGGCTCCAGCGGCGGAGGTCTTGAGTAGCTCGCGGCGGTTAAGCGTGAATCTCGCGGTCATTGTGAATGCTCCCCTGTAGGACCCTTTCCGGGCCGGTTAACATGCCGTCAACAAAGTGCATGCAATCGCCATGCCAGTTTCTTTGGCGAAATTAATGAATGGAATCAGTCGTACATTTAAAAGAGCCTGCTTATGTAGCGGGCAATTGCATGCACTTCTTGCCTTGAAAACAGCCAATTTGACAGGCAGATTAAAATAGAGGCATACAGGGGTATGTTGAGTCGATGGGCCGCTGCGTCGACCCTCCACAAGAAGACGGGCGGAGGAGATTTGTCGGGGAAGCGCAACTTGATCAGGTCGGGCAAGACCGTGGATCAGATGGTGAGGGCGATCGGGGACCGGATCGTCACCGGCTACCTACGCCCCGGCGAAAAGCTCGACGAGACCTCCCTCGCCGCCCGCTTCGACGTATCACGCACCCCGGTCAGGGAGGCGCTCGGCCACCTCAGCGCCATGGGGCTGGTCGAAAGGCGGCCCAACCGGGGTGCTATCGTGGCTGTCGTGACGCAAGAGCATCTCGCCTCGATGTTCGAGAGCATGGCCGAACTGGAGGCGATCTGCGCGCGCTTCTCGGCCGAGCGCATGACCAGTGCCGAGCGCCGCTCGCTCGAAATCGAGCATCAGGCTTCGGCGCGGATGGTGCAACTGGGCGCCGAGGAGGACTACGAGTATTTCAATACCGAGTTCCACACCCGGCTCTATCGTGGTGCCCACAACCCGCATATCCACGATCTCACCGTGATGACCCGCAGCCGGTTGGCACCCTTCCGGCGCGCTCAGTTCATGCTGCCCGGACGGTTGGCCAAATCCTGGCAGGAACACGAGTTAATCGTCACCGCAATCATGCGCGGAGACGGCGCTGCTGCGGGCAAGGCCGCCAGGGATCATGTCTCTATCGTCAGCGAGGCGAGCGCGGTGTTCGCGGCTGATGGCGGCAAGCCAGTTCGGCGGGACGTGGCCTGAAAATTCCGAACATCCCGAATCTCGGGACGATGTCTGCTTCCAGGCGGCGCACAGTATCGCGCAACGGCTGATATGAGGCGCTACGCTGCTCGGCAGCAAGGCTTTGAAGCAGCATGGTCAACCAGACCGATATACGTGCCCCAGTTGGTATTCTACGTCGAGGCGTGAGCGATGAGGGACTAGATGTTTGATCCCAGATTTTGATGGGCATCCTTGTCCTCCGAATCAAGGGATGCGCTATGGGCCAGGTTCTTCATGGGAGCGCCACGACGACAGGCGGTCCGTCGAGCGATACAGCATAGTCAAGAGAGCCTGAGGGCGCTGGCGAAGCGCTACGGGGTCAACCAAAAG
>NZ_JBVVQX010000022.1:0-96120 GCF_055811675.1 Mesorhizobium sp. WSM4808 | reverse complement strand
GCGAACCCATCATAAGGGGGAAAACTGTTACCTATCTATCCGGTTCAAACTGTTACCCATCTATCGGCTGGACACCGTCATGGACGGTTTCGCCAATCTCCAATGTTGCAGAATAGGCGCCAGCGATGCGGCCAGCTCCCTTCTCCCCGTAACTATACGGGGGAGAAGGTGCCGGCAGGCGGATGAGCGGCGGCGCCGACTTTGGCGATTGGTGGCCTTCACAAGACGGAAGCCGTCATTGGCCTGAAAGCGATTGGCCCTGCCTTGCTGATCTCCTTGCCGATTGGCAAATTCATGCTATATATCTGCCAATAGCGAGGCAACAAAATGCAGCTTCAGTCCATTGTCACGACACCGGCCACGGTTGGCAGCGTCATATCGGATGACGAGGCCGGCGCGCTGGCGCGCACCACGGTCAATCTGTTCAAGGCCTGGAATCTTAGCGACGTCGAGGCCTGTATCCTGCTCGGCGGCATATCGGCCCGGACCTGGGCACGCTGGAAAGAAGGCGGCGTCGGCAGGATCGACCGCGACCTGCGCACCCGCATGGCGCATCTGATGGGCATCCATAAGGGCCTGCGCTATCTGTTCACGGAGCCGGCACGGGGCTACGCCTGGATCCGCAAGCCCAATGCCACCTTCGGCGGCCAGTCGGCCCTCGACCTGATGCTGCGCGGCGAAATCTCCGATCTCTCGGCGATGCGCGAATGGCTCGATGCGGAGCGTGGTGCATGGTGAGTGGGCTTGCGGTCCGTCGCCGCGTTGACTGGCCCCAGACCTTCCGCATCATCCGCTCCATCCATCCGCCCATCGACCTGTTCGAGGACATTGCCGACCCGCGCGACTGGGAGGCGCTGGCCGCCGTCGAGGCGAAGACCAACCCGCGCATAAGGTTCGAGATCGGCGACCTCGGCAAGGTGTCGGCCGCAAGGCGGGTTTCCGGCCCCGGCGCCAGCTTCGTGATGGCGCCCTTCGTGCACTGCTCGACGCTGAGGCCAGGTCGCTTCTCGGATGGCAGCTACGGCATCTACTATGCCGGCGACAGTGAGGATGTCGCTCTGGCCGAGACCATCCACCATCATCAGAAGTTCATGCGCGCCACCAACGAGGGGCCGGGCTGGACGGCGGATTTCCGCGTGCTGATCGGCAGCGTCGACCGCGACCTCGATGACGTCAACGCCGTGCCCGGCGTGCTCGACCCGGACGACTATTCCGCCTCGCAGGCGGAAGGGCGGGCGCTGCGGGCAGCAGACAGCGACGGACTGGTATGGAACAGCGTGCGCATGCCGGGCGGCGGCTGCATCGGCATCTTCTGGCCCGATGTCATTACCATTCCAGTGCAGGGTCGCCACTACAGCTACCATTGGGACGGCGCCCGCGTGGACTTCGTGCGCCAGCACGATACGGGAAAGGTGCTTGCCGTCACATGATGGCGGCGGACACGCTTTACAGATCGCTGGGAAGCCGATATCCATAAATCCAAGGATTCGAATATATGGATAAGAAAAGCACTTTGAACGCGCTGGCCGCACTTGGCCAGGAGACGCGGCTGGATGTCTTCCGGCTGCTCGTGCGTGCCGGTCCGGAAGGCATTCCGGCGGGCGAGATCGCAACGAGGCTGGACACGGTCCAGAACACCATGTCGGCGCATCTGAAGGTGCTCGCCCATGCCGGGCTGATCCGTCCCGAACGCGACGGAAGGACCGTGCGCTATGTCGCCGACATGACCGGCTTGCGCGACCTGCTGGCCTATCTGATGGAAGATTGCTGCAATGGCGCGCCGGAGCTCTGCCGTCCGGTCATCAATGCCGTGACCTGTGACTGCTGAGGGGCTTGTGACTGTCCGCCGCGCGCGTTCGAACAAGGAAAGCCATCATGACCGATCATGCTCTGAACGCAGCTGAGGCGGTGCGGCCCGGCATCGGCTTCGTCGAGAAATATCTGACGGTGTGGGTGGCATTGTGCATCGTCGCGGGCATCGCGCTTGGCCATCTGCTGCCAGGCGTGTTCGGCGCCATCGCGTCGGCCGAGATCGCCAGGGTCAACATTCCTGTCGCCGTGCTGATCTGGCTGATGATCGTGCCGATGCTCTTGCGCGTCGATTTCGCCTCGCTGGCCAGGGTCGGCACCTATTGGCGCGGCATCGGCGTGACGCTGTTCATCAATTGGGCGGTGAAGCCGTTCTCGATGGCGCTGCTGGGCTGGCTCTTTATCGGCTGGCTGTTCCGGCCGTGGCTGCCCGCCGTGCAGATTGATTCCTACATTGCCGGACTGATCATCCTTGCTGCGGCGCCCTGCACGGCGATGGTTTTCGTCTGGTCGAACCTGACGCGCGGCGAGCCGAATTTCACACTTTCGCAAGTAGCGCTCAACGACGCGATCATGATCGTCGCTTTCGCGCCCATCGTCGGCCTGCTGCTCGGCCTGTCGGCGATCACCGTCCCATGGGGCACGCTGATGCTGTCGGTCGCACTCTACATCGTCGCGCCGGTGATCGTCGCGCAGCTGGTTCGTGGCCGGCTGCTGGCAGCGAGGGGACAGGCCGGGCTCGATGCCCTGCTTGCCACGCTGCAGCCCTTGTCGCTGATTGCCTTGCTGGCCACGCTGGTGCTGCTGTTCGGCTTCCAGGGCGAGCAGATCATTGCGCAGCCGCTGGTGATCGTGCTGCTGGCAGTGCCGATCCTGATCCAGGTCTATTTCAACTCCGGTCTTGCCTATCTGCTCAACCGCCTCAGCGGCGAGCGGCACTGCGTGGCTGGACCATCGGCGCTGATCGGCGCGTCGAACTTCTTCGAGCTGGCGGTGGCCGCCGCGATCGCGCTGTTCGGGCTGAATTCGGGCGCGGCCCTTGCCACCGTGGTCGGGGTGCTCATCGAGGTTCCGGTCATGCTGTCGGTGGTGTGGATCGTGAACCGCAGCAAGGGCTGGTACGAGAAGGGCGGCGCCGTCCGGAATACCATGTCGACCGGGAAGGCCTCGAAATGACTATCACCATCTATCACAATCCCGATTGCGGCACGTCGCGCAACACGCTGGCCATCATCCGGCAGTCGGGCGAGGAGCCGGAGGTGATCGAATATCTGAAGACGCCGCCGTCGCGACAAAGGCTGGTCGAACTGATCGCCGCGATGGGCATCATACCGCGAGACCTGCTGCGCGAGAAGGGCACCCCCTATGCCGAACTCGGCCTTGCCGACCCGAAATGGTCCGACGAGCAGATCCTCGATTTCATGCTGGCACATCCGATCCTGATCAACCGGCCGATCGTGGTCAGCCCGCTCGGCGTCGTCCTTGCACGGCCGTCGGAAAAGGTGCTGGACATCCTGCCCAACCCGGAGATCGGCGCGTTCACCAAGGAGGATGGCGAGGTGGTCACAGGCGCCTTGGGCAAACGCGCCGGCTGATGCTATTTCCATAATTTTCGAAATTAAGTTGACGGCGCGAAAAGTGCCGCGTAGTTTATTTCCATGAAACTCGAAAAAGCAGCCGTCCAGCTTGAAGCACTCGGCAATCCGACGCGGCTTCAGCTCTATCGTATCCTGGTGCGCGCCGGTGATGACGGGCTTGCCGTCGGCAGTGTCCAGGAAAAACTGGACATCCCGTCATCGACGCTGTCGCATCACCTCAAGCGGCTGGTCGACACCGGCTTGGTGACGCAGGAGCGGCAGGCGACGACGCTGATCTGCCGCGCCAACTATCCCGGCATGAATGCGCTGATCGGCTATCTCGCCGACGAGTGCTGCGCCGATGCCGCCTGCGCACCCGCCGTCGGCAAAGCACTGGCTTGATTTTTTTGCGCTTATAATTCGAACATACCGGAAGGATGGAACCTATGGACGTGATGGCAAACCTTCCCGTCGCGGTGATCGGCGCCGGCCCGGTCGGACTGGCAGCCGCGGCGCATCTGGTCGAGCGCGGCATCACTCCGCTCGTCCTGGAACGCGGCGAAAGCGTGGGTGCGGCGCTGCTCGAATGGGAACATGTGCGGGTGTTTTCGCCATGGAAATACAACATCGATACGGCGGCGCGAGCGCTGCTCGACCGCTCCGGCTGGACAGCGCCGGACAGCCAGCGCCTGCCGACCGGCGGCGAGATCGTGCGCGATTATCTGGCGCCGCTTGGCCGGCTTCCCGCGATCGCCGCCAATTTGAAGCTCGGCGCCGAGGTCACCGCGATCACCCGTCAGGGGCACGACAAGGTCGCCAATGATGGCCGCAAGGACGCGCCCTTGGTTATCCGCTATCGCGATGCCGGCGGCGAACACCGCGTTCTCGCGCGCGCGGTCATCGACGCGTCCGGAACATGGTGGCGGCCAAATCCGATCGGCGTCGACGGGCTGCCGGTTGCCGGCGAAGGCGAGGCGTCGGCACGCATCGCCTATGGTATTCCCGACGTGGTCGGCAAGGCGAGAGAAGACTATGCGGGCAAGCGCATCCTGGTCATCGGCGGCGGGCACTCGGCCATCAACGTCGCTTTGGCGCTGATGGAGTTGCAGGATGCGGCGCCTGGCACCGAAGTCTTCTGGGCGCTGCGCCACGCCAGCATCGAGAGACTGCTCGGCGGCGGGCTGAACGACCAGTTGCCGGAACGCGGCGCGCTTGGATTGGCGGCCAGGCAGGCCATGGCGGATGGCAGGCTGAACATGCTGGCGCCCTTCGCCGCCAACGGCATCGAGAGACAAGGCGAGGGCCTCGTGGTCGACGCCAACCTGGGTGGCAAGCCGTTCAACCTGGTCATCGACCGCATCGTCGTCACCACCGGCTTCAGGCCAGACCTGTCGTTCCTGAGCGAAATCCGCATCGCGCTCGATCCCGCCGTCGAAGCGCCGCCGGCGCTGGCGCCGCTGATCGATCCAAACTTCCACTCATGTGGCACGGTTCCGGCGCATGGCATTGCAGAGCTCGCGCACCCCGAACCGGGCTTCACCATCGTCGGCTCGAAATCCTACGGCCGTGCCCCGACCTTCCTGATGGCGACCGGCTACGAGCAAGTCCGCTCGGTGGTGGCCGATATTGCCGGAGACCATGCCGCGGCCCGCGAAGTCCGGCTGGTGCTGCCGGAGACCGGCGTGTGCAGCGCCGTCGGTGTCGTGACGGCATCGGAAAGCGCCGGCTGCTGCGGCGGGCCTGCGCCCGCCGCTGTCGATGCCTGCTGTGTCAGGGATGCGGACGCCAAGGCAACCGGCGCATCGGGTTGCGGCTGCGCAACCGCGCCAGCCACCGAGACGCGAGAGAATGGCGTCGATGCCTGAACGATCTGTCCTGCGCAAGGCAATCTGGGCGCTTGGGCTGACCCAGATCATCGGCTACGGCACGCTCTATTACAGCTTCTCGATCCTCGCGCCGGCAATGGCTGGGGAGTTCGGGCTCACGGAAGGCTGGGTATTCGGCGCGCTGTCGGCCTCGCTCTTTGCCGGCAGCCTGTTCGCGCCGACTGCCGGGCGGTGGGCCGACCGCTTCGGCGCCGGCCGCATCATGACCGTCGGCTCGGTGGCGGCAGCCGTGGCGCTGGCGCTGTGCGCCGTCGCGCCCGACCGCGTGAGCTTCGTTCTGGCATTGCTGGCAATGGAACTGGCCTCCAGCTTCGTCCTCTACAGCGCTGCCTTCGTCGCGATCGTGCAGATCGGGGTTCCCCGGCCGCAACGCAGCATCACCCATCTGACGCTGATCGCCGGGTTTGCCTCGACCCTGTTCTGGCCACTGACCTCGGCGCTGCATGCGCATCTGACATGGCGCGAGGTCTATTTCTTGTTCGCCGCTCTCAATCTCGGGCTCTGCCTGCCGATCCACGCCTGGCTGATGCGCCTGTCGCGCCGCCACGCAACGGCCAGAAGCCAAGAACGCGAGCCGATCCCTGAAGCGGGCGCGCCGCTCGATCCGCGGCGTGGCCGGGCCGTGTTCCTGCTCATGCTGGCGGGGTTCGCCACCGAGGGCTTCGTGCTGTCGGCGATCCTCATCCACATGGTGCCGCTGACGGCGGCGCTGGGGCTCGGAACCGCAGGCCTCTTCGTCTCGACCCTGTTCGGACCGGCGCAGGTCGCCAGCCGGCTGATCAACATGCTGTTTGGCGGCCGCCTGCAGCAGACGCACCTCGCCGTCATCGCCGCATCGCTGATCACAGCCGGGCTGTGCGCACTGCTGCTGACCACGCCATGGCTGCCCGGCGCCTTCCTGTTCGTGTTGCTGTTCGGCCTCGGTTCAGGCCTCACCAGCATCGTCGGCGGCACCTTGCCACTCGAACTCTTCGGCCGCGAAGGCTATGGCGCGCGGCTCGGATGGGCGAGCGCTGCCCGTCAGTTCACCTCGGCCTTCGCGCCGTTCGCGCTCGCCTTCATGATGGCGCGGACATCCGTCGCCAATTCCCTGTGGGTCCTGGTGGTCGTCGCCGCGAGCGGCGTCATCGCCTTCCTCGCCATCGTGTTGCTGAGGCGCCGCGGCCGGGTTGCGTTCGCCATTGGCGGCAATCCGGAAGAGGCGGCCTGACCGCGCCTCAATGCCTGAGAATCTTGCTCAGAAAAGCGCGGCTGCGGTCGGTCTTGGGGTGTGAGAAGAACTCGTCCGGCGTGCCGCTTTCGACGATGGCGCCGGCGTCCATGAACACCACGCGCTGGGCTACCTTGCGGGCAAAGCCCATCTCGTGCGTCACCACCATCATGGTCATGCCTTCCTCGGCGACCGCCACCATGACGTCGAGCACTTCGGAAATCATCTCGGGATCGAGCGCCGAGGTCGGCTCGTCGAACAGCATGATCTTGGGCCGCATGCCGAGGCAACGCGCGATCGCCACGCGCTGCTGCTGGCCGCCGGAGAGCTGTGCGGGATAGGCATTGACCTTGTCGGCGAGGCCAACCTTGGCCAGCAATTCGCGGCCTGCTTTTTCAGCCTCGGCGCGCGGGATCTTGCGGACATGGATTGGGGCGAGCGTGACGTTTTCGAGTGCCGTCTTATGCGGGTAGAGGTTGAACGACTGGAAGACGAAGCCGATCTCGGTGCGCAGCTGCGTCATGTTGGTGGCGGGGTCGCCCAGGCGTTGGCCGTCGACGACGAGGTCGCCGTCCTTGATCGCCTCCAGGCCGTTGACGCAGCGGATCAGCGTGCTCTTGCCCGAGCCGCTCGGGCCGCAGACGACGACCACTTCGCGCGGCTCGACGCTGAGCGTGATATCCTTGAGCACATTGAGCGTGCCGAACCATTTGTTGACGCCGCGAAAGTCGATCATGCCGGTTTTGGCAAGACCCGTTTTGGTCATGTTTTCTGGACCTTTGGGGTTGGAAGTCACAACTGCACCTCGCCATGCGCCGCGCCCATGCGCTGCTCCAGCCGGCGGGCCAGCATGATCAGCGGATAGCAAACGATGAAATAGCCGACGCCGACGAGGAAGAAGACCAGCAGGCCGTTGGGCACACGCTGCACCACCAGCCAGCCAACCCGGGTGAGGTCGGTGAGCCCGATCGCTGAGACGACAGAAGAATCCTTGATCAGCAGCACATACTGCCCGACCAGCGGCGGCAGCACGATGCGCATCGCCTGTGGGAGGACCACCTGGCGCATGCGCTGCAAGCGCGACAGGCCGGACGCCAGCGCCGCCTCGACCTGACCTGTCGGCACCGAGCGGATGCCGGCGACGACGATCTCGCAGATGAAGCAGGCGGCGAGGTTGGTCAGCGCGATGATGCCGGCGGTGAAGGCATCGAGTTCGATACCGAACTCAGGCAGGATGAAGAAGATCAGGAAGATCTGCACCAGGAACGGCGTGCCGCGAATCAGGTCGACCCAGGCCCCGATCAAGCCCGAGATCAGCCGGTTGCCGCCGGTCCGCAGGATGCCGAGGCCGAAGCCGAGCAGGGTGCCGAGCACAAGGCTGATCAGTGACAGCATCACGGTCATGCCGAGGCCGCGCAGGGCCAGCGGATAGGAGCCGGCGAGGCTTTGCAGTTGTTGCCAGATCATGTCCGCGCCCCCGCCGTGCCGAGCCAGCGGCTGGAGACGCCAGCCAGTCCTTTCAGTCCGTAATACAGCAGCAAATAGAAAGCAGCGATGGTGAGGAAACCTTCGGCCGGCATGAAGCGGTCGGAGGCGAGCAATTGGCCGGCGCGCGTCAGTTCGGAAACCGAGATCAGCGACAGAAGGGCGGAATCCTTGACCAGCACGATCGCCTGGCCAAGCAGCGGCGGGATCGTCACCTTGAAGGCCTGCGGCAGGACGACCAAGCGCATGCGTTGGACATAGGTCATGCCCGAAGCGACGCTGGCTTCGACCTGGCCGCGCGGGATCGACAGGATGCCGGCGCGAATGATTTCAGCGATATAGGCGCCGCTGTTCAGCGACAGCGCGAGGATGCCGACGACGAGTTCCGGCAGCACGAAGCCGAGCCGGGGCAGGCCGAAATAGAGAAAATAGAGCTGCGCTAGCAAGGGCGTGGCACGCACCGCATCGATATAGGCCTTGGCCGGCACACGAAACAGCCAGCCGCGCTGCAGGTTCATGGCGCACAGCACGATGCCGACGATGAGCGCGCCGACAAAGGACAGCGCCGACAGCCAGACGGTCGTGATCAGGCCCTGTCCGAACAGCGGCAGGTATTCGACGATGGTGCGGAAACTGAAATTTTCGAGCATCGTTGGGTGCAATCCCCAGAGTGCAGGAAGGGCGAGTAGCGAATAGCGAGTAGAGAATTAGGGAGCAGCAAAGCATGGCCGGAACGGCCATTCCCTATTCGCTACTCCCTATTCGCTACTCGCTAATTCAATTCCTCAGTGATCCTTCTTCCAGGCGTCGGAATTGACCCAGTAGTCGAGGTTCTTCTGCAGGCGTCCGTCGATGGTGACCTGGTTGAGGAACAGGTTCATCCAGATCAACAGGTCCGGCTCGTCATAGCGGGTGGCGAAGGCAAGCGGCTCCTTCGACAACAGGTCCGGCATGATGGTGAAGCTGCCGGCCGGATAGGCGGTCGACTGGCCCTTGACCGCCGAGACGTCGTTGACGCCGCAATCGGCCTGGCCGTTGTTGACGGCGTCGAGCAGCAGCGGACCGCCGCCCTTGTAGCTCTTGATGTCCGCATCGGGGAAGGCGTTCTTGGCTTCCTTCTCGCCGGTGGCGCCGAGCAGCACGGCGATCTTAGTGCCCTTGGCCTTGCAGTCCTCGGTGGTCTGGAACTTGCTGTCGGCCTTGGTGAAGACAGTGCTGCCCGTATACATGTAAGGCGTGGTGAAGGCGACCTTCATGCCACGCGCCAGCGTCGGTGTCATGTCGGCGACCAGAAGGTCGGCCTTACCCGACAACAGCGCCGGAATCAGACCATCCCAGTCGAAGTCGAGGAACGTGATTTTCACACCCATTTCCTTGGCCATCAGTTCGGCCAGTTCGACCGAACTGCCGGTGCGTTCGCCGTTGGCGCCAACCAGCGAGAAGGGCGGTCCTTGAGTCTGCACGGCGACGCGCAACTCGCCGCGCTTGGTGATGTCGTCGAGCGTACCGGCACTGGCAGCGGCAGTGAGCCCGGCGAGTGCAAGCCCGGCGATGAAAAGTCTGGCAATCTTCATTTCGGTATTCCTCCTTGTTTTATTGTTCCACGTTGTTTTTCACCCTTTGGGGTGCTTTTTGAGCGGCAGCGCCGTTGCCGACGGCAGCCACCGTTCGAAAATCTTCCTGCCTCAGTCCCGTGCCACCGTCTCGGAAACTGTGATGCCACGCTTGGCCAGTTCATCGAAGAACCTGATGTCGGGCACGTCCAGCAGCGGGTTCAAAAGGCCCGGTCTGGTGATCTCACGCCGCGCGAGCATCTGCGCCACGATGCTGGCGGGATAGCCGACGCCGAGGCTCATGCCGAACAGGCCCGAAGCCAGGTCCCGCTCGATGATCAGGTCCGACGTCACCGTCTTGGCGCGGCCGTCTTCGAGGCCGGAAAAGACATTGCGCATCACGCACAGGTCCTTCTCGCCGGGACCATATTGCAGTTGCGGGCCGAGCAGACGGCCGAGGAATTCGCGCGGGCTGTTGCCGGTGCCGGGCACCTTGTCTTCGGAGAGGAAGCCAAGCTCCTTCAGCGGCGCCCAGAAGGCCGACCATCCCGGCCAGCGCAGCGTGTAGCGGCCGGAGCGGCGCAATCCCTTGGCGGCGTCCAGCATCTCGACATAATGCAGCGCATCGCCATTGGGGAAGGCTTCGAGCTTGCCCAGACCCGCAACCTCGATTTCATGGATGAACGGATTGTCGTGCTGCTGGCCGGCCGGCACCGCGACGCGTTTCCCGTCCTCGATCATCACGCTGTCGCGATTCTGGCTGACCAGGACCATGTCGAAATTCCAGCTCACCTTGTAGCACAGCGGCTTGGCCATCGCCTTCGGCTCGGGGATGCCGCCGCAATAGGAATCGATCGAGGAAATCGAGTCGAACTGCCTGGCGGCGCGCGCGTACAGCACGAGGTCGATGCCGGGGTCGAGCCCGCATTCGGTCATGATCGAGACGCCGGCCTGTTCGGCGGCTGGCGCCAGGTCGGCGATCGACTTGGCGTAATTGGTGGTGACCAGCGGCGTGCGCGTGGCGATCGCGGCCTGCACCGCCTGGCGCATCAGCGGCTGAGGCAACAGGTCGATGACGGCGTCGACATCATCAAGCACAGTGGCCAGCGCCGGGCCGATCGCGCCTTCAGGCACCACGAAGCGCACGCGGGCAAGATCGGTCAGGCCGGCAAGCCGGGCCGGGCCATCCGCCGCGGTATCGACGCAGACGATTTGCTCGACGCCGACGCTGGCGACGAGGTCGGCGATTGCCGCCCGACCTTGCAGGCCGAGGCCGCCTAGTACCGCGATCTTCATGCCGGCTCCTTGCGGTCGTCCGACCAGCAGCCTTCCGGCAGGCTGACCCATTTGTTGCAGGACGCCATGACGACGAAGGTTTCGCTGCGCACGACTTCGCCGGGCTCGCCGGCGCCGGGGATCAGTTCGCTGGTGACGCGGTAGAGATCGGCGACGTCACCGGCCACCGTCACGTCGACGATGATGTCGAAGCGCCCGGTGACCACCGAAGCCGAGTTGACGAAGGGCAGTTCGGAAATGCGCTGTGCCAGTTCGCGGGCCCGGCCGCGCCCCTGGGCATTGATGCCGACAATGGCCGAGATCAACTCGGGGCGCTCGGTCAGGTTCAGCAGGCCGACGATCTTGAGCAGGTTGCGGTCGAGCAGGTTGCGCAGCCGCGTGCGCACCGTCGGCACCGAAATCGCCAACATCTCGGCGATGCGGTTGATGCCCGGCTGCGCATCCTGCGACAGCTGTTTGACCAGCCGCCGATCGGTCAGATCGAGATGTTCCCGCAAAGTCCCAGTCTTTCACAAAAGGAAAAAACTTTGGCTATTTTTTTGCCAATGTGTAAACAAGCTACGTCACGGATATTTGAAAAGCAAGGCAATGATTCAGCGCTGCTGGGGATAGGTGGTCGCTGTCAGGGCTCAGACCAGCGCTGCCGCCAACAGTTTTGCCTGTGGCGTCAACTCATCGAAGCGGCGGGCACAGAGGTTCAGCTGGCGCGTCGCCCAGTCGTCGGTCAGCCGCAGGCTTCGCAGCGAGCGTGCCGAGCGGCGCGCGGCACTTTCGGGCACGATGGCGATGCCGGCGCCCTGGGCGACCAGCCGGCAGACATTGTCGAGGCCGGGCACGCGGATGCGGAAGTGCAGATGGCCGCCAAGGCGGGCGGCCTGACGGGTGATGTGCTCCTGCAAGGGATGGCCGGCGCTCAGGCCGACAAAGGCTTCGCCGAGCAGGTCGCCGAGGTTGGTCGTATTGCCTTCGAGGTCGGGCCAGTCTCGCGCGGCGATCACCATGAGCCTGTCGATGAAGAACGGCTTCTGCTCCAGATGCGAAAGGCCGGCCCAGGTCGCGGCGATGCCGAGATCGGCGGCACCGCTTGCCACCGCCTCTGCGATCTCGTGGCTGGGGCGCTCGTCGAGGTCGATGTCGATGCCGGGATGCGCGACGAGGAAGGCCGGCAGCATGTCGCGCAGCAGCGCGCTGGTGGCGGCCGTGTTGGCCATCAGCCGCACGCGGGCGCGCAAGCCCGTGGCATAGGCGCCGAGGTCGCCGGTCATCGCCTCGATCTGGTTCTGCACCGCCCGCGCATGGTGCAGCAGCGCCTGCCCGGCGGCCGTCGGCACCACGCCGCGCCGCCGCCGCTCTAAAAGCGGCGCGCCGAGGCTTTCCTCCATGCCCTTGATGCGGGCGCTGGCGGAGGCGAGCGCCAGCCCCGCAAGTTCGGCACCATGGGTGATGCTGCCGCGCTCGGCGACCAGCAGGAACAGCCGGAGATCGGTAAGATCGAAGCGCATCTTTCTTCTCCTGCAGGGTTTCAGCCTTCGGCGTAGGCGAAGGCTGACGGCGTAACTTCCACATTGTGGGCGGCCGGCATGTCAGTCAAATCTTTTGCGATGGAGATGCGCGATGAGCGAAAAGGCGCCAGGCCGGCATGGACCCGGCATACTTGAAAGCGCGGCGATCGTGCTTGCGATCGCGGTGGCCTCGCTTGCCATGGCGCGAGCGGAGCCCGGCCAGTGCGGTTGCGTGGCGATGGCTGCCCCTGTCCACCATGAAGCAACGCCTGCAAAACCCGCACCCGACGATCATGCGGCGGACATGCTGTTGCATGACTGATCGAAGCGGCACCCCGAAGGAACGACCGTGCTGAGCGTCGGCGTCATCGCCTGGATCGGCGCGGTCTTCCTTGCCGCGGGCTTCGTCAAGGGTGCCGTCGGCATGGGGCTGCCGACCGTGGCGATGGGGCTGCTGGCGGTAACGATGCCGCCGGCGCAGGCGGCTGCCCTGCTCTTGATCCCGTCGCTGGTCACCAATCTTTGGCAGTTGTTCACCGGCCCATCCTTCGGCGGGCTGTGCAATCGGTTGTGGACGATGATGGCCGGCGTCGTGCTTGGCACCGTCGCCGGGACCGGCCTGCTCACCGGCACACACTCTGGCGTTGCCTCGGCCGGGCTCGGTGCGGCGCTGGTGCTTTACGCCATTCTCGGCCTGCTCAAGCTTGGCTTCACCACGCCGGCGCACCACGAGGCGTTGGTATCACCGCTGGTCGGTGTGGCGACCGGGCTGGTCACCGGCGCCACCGGGGTCTTCGTCATCCCGGCCGTGCCCTATCTGCAATCGCTGCGGCTGGGCCGGGAAGACCTCATCCAAGCGCTCGGCCTGTCCTTCACCGTGTCGACGGCGGCTCTTGCCCTTGGGTTGTTCAAGGCAGGCGCGTTCGCATCGCCGACAATGCAACTGGCGGGATCGGTCCTGGCGCTTGCGCCGGCGCTCGCCGGCATGTTCGCCGGCCAGGCGCTGCGCCAGGCGATGAGCGTCGAGACGTTTCGCACGGTGTTCTTCGCCGGGCTGCTGATGCTGGGCGGGTATCTGGTCTTGGAGGCCGCGCTCTGGTCTTCGGCATCCTAAGCGGCCGGTGGGGATTGGCGCGGAGCGTGATCATTAGCGTCATGCAGCGTCCCATGGAGGCTTTGTCGTCATGGTGCGGCGCAACCGGTGGTTCGGATGCTGCGGCGCGTCGAGACGTTCCAGAAAAGCGGCGTAGACATCCGGCTCGACAGTAAAGATGTCGCGGTTGAGCAACGTGTCTTCAGTGGCACGCTGCAACGCTTCAAGCATGAAGTCCTTGCGCATGAATGGGCTCCTTCCCTGCGTTAACAGCATAGCATAGCGACGATGTCACTACGATCTGTCGGTCCGGCCGCCCGATGAAAAGTCGCGCCCTCATTCGGCAATCGACCTGATGACGTTGGCCGGGTTTCCCCCGACAAGCGTGTTCGGGGGAACGTTCCTAGTGACCACGGAACCCGCCGCGACAACCGAGTTTTCGCCCACCGTCACGCCGCCGATGACCGTCGCGCCGGCCGCGATCCAGACATTGCGTTCGATCACGATCGGCTTTGCGGTCGTGAAGGCGCGACGCCGCGACGGTTCGAGGGGATGGCCCGAGGTGATGAGGCTGACATTCGGCCCGATCATGACATCGTCGGCGATGTCGAGCCCGCCAAGATCATAAAAGGTGCAGTTCTGATTGATGAAGACATTGCGCCCGACGCGGATATCGGATCCGCCGGTCGTGTAGAAGGGCGGGATCAGCAGGAAGCTGTCGTCGACTTTCCTGCCAATGAGTTCGCTGAACAGGGTCCGGACTTCAGCCGCGTCGTTGAAGGTCAAGCGGTTGAGGCTTGCGGTGGTCGCCATCGCCCGTTTGACGTCGGCCAGCATGGCGGCCGACTGCGGCATTCCGCTGGGAATTATGCTGGTGCGACCCTCGTCCGCCATTCGTCAATTTTCTCCGGCGCGGTCGAACAATGTTGGCGCACGACAGCCGCGCCGGGATGGTCTCCGGCTGTTATTTGAGCATGATTCCGAAAGTCAGTTCCAGCCCGGGAAAACGCCCTAGCGGACGACCAGCACCGGGATTTCCGTGTAGGACAGCACTTCCGCCGTCTGGCTGCCGAGAAGCAGCTTGCCCAGTCCGCGGCGGCCGTGCGAAGCCATGACGATCAGGTCGCAGCCCAGGGCCCGCGACAGTTCCAGGATGGCTTCGGCGGGCCGCTTGTCCTCGACATGCACGACCTCCGCGGATACGCCGACGGCGTTCGCCGACGCCTTGCACTTGTCGAGCACTTCCTTAGCGTGTCGTCCCGCCTCTTCCTTGTAGGCAGCCAGTTCGTTGCCGGCGGCATAGCCGGCCATGGCACCGCCCAAGGCGAAGATCGGGAATGGTTCCGAGACGGTGACGAAGGTGACAGCAGCGCCGAGGCCCTTGGCCAACGTTAGGCCGTGAGTAACGCCCTTGTCGGCCAGTTCCGATCCGTCCGTGGCGATGAGCAGATGTTTGTACATGACGATCTCGACTTGTTGTGCAAGGGCCCGTGCCCTTGTGGTGGCGGGAGCCTTGTGGAGGCTGGCCTTGATATAGTTGCGGCCTCGGGCCGATCACAGGGCCGGCCTGCCGCGGATCAAGGCCAGGCGACCACGCAGTTTTGTGCCAAGCGGATTCCCCTTTGCCGCATCGTCGCTTAAGGTGCCGGACCACATCGAAAGGCATCCCATGAGCAGCGTGTATCCCCAAATCCATCTGGTCCGGCATGGCGAGACGGCGTGGAGCCTTTCGGGGCAGCATACCGGCCGCACCGACATGCCGTTGACCCCGGTTGGCGAGGCCGCGGCGCGGGGTGTCGCCGATAGGCTCAAGGGGCTGTCTTTTTCGGCCGTATGGTCGAGCCCGTCGCAGCGCGCCTACAACACCAGCGTACTGGCCGGCTTCGGCGCGCAGAGCGCCAAGAAGGACGATCTGCAGGAATGGGACTACGGCGCCTATGAGGGGCTGACGACAAAACAGATCCTGGCCGAGCGCCCCGGCTGGAATGTGTTTCGCGATGGTTGTCCAAAGGGCGAGATGGCGGCCGATGTCGGCGTGCGGGCCGACAGGATTATCGCCGGGCTGCGCGAGGCCAACGCCGGCATATTGGTGTTTTCCAGCGCGCATTTCTTGCGCGTGCTGGCGGCGCGCTGGATTGGCCTGCCGCCCGAAGGCGGCGCGCTGCTTGTGCTCGAAACAGCCAGCATCAGCGTGCTCGGCTACGAGCATGATTTGAGCGAGCCGGTCATCCGGAAATGGAACCAGAAGTAGGGCGGCTTTGGCCAGCGGCGCCGCTTCCGCCCTATCTGTCGAATTTCTTGATCGCTTCGGCGGTCACCGGCGTGAAGAAATTTACCAGATTGCCATCGGGGTCGCGAAACAGCAGCGAGCGGTTGCCCCAGGGCATGGTGGTCGGCTTCTGCACAGTGATATTCCTGAGGAGGTCCGAGAGCCTGGCGAATTCAGCATCGACGTCGCCGACGCGGAACTCGATGATGACGGTGTGGTTGTCGGCGGGGCGGGCGATGTCGCCGCCAAACAGCATCAAGGTGCGCGTGCTGCCGATCGCCAGCGTGCAGGCCGGTGTCGCCAGTTCGGCGAAGTCTTCCGTGTAGACCGTCACGGGCATGCCGGTGATCTCGCCGTAGAAGCGCACGAGGCGCTGAACGTCCGACGTGATGATGCGGACAGAGACGAGGTTCATCGCATTGGCTCCCTGATCGTTGAAGCCGTGGCCGGCTCCCATCCGACTTATAGGCCAGGCCTCCTGACAGCTTTCCGTCAGGAAGGATTGCTGTGAGCCTGCACCAGCGCAAGCGCTGCTCACCCCGTCAGCAGCGCCAGTTCCTCCGGTGTCAAATGCCGTGCCGTGCCCTTGGCGAGGTCGCCGAGCGGCAGGCGGCCGATGGCGATGCGGATGAGGCGCAGGACCTCGACGCCGTGCGCGGCGAGCAGGCGACGGATGTGGCGGTTGCGGCCTTCGTCGAGCACGATCTCCAGCCAGGCGGTGCGGCCGCCGCTGCGCAAAAATTCGATCGAATTCGTGGTCAGGATCTCGCCGTCGACGCTCACGCCCGCGCGCAACGTCTTCAACATCGCCGCGTCCGGCACCGTGCCGATCTGCACGCGGTAGGTTTTCGGCAAATGCGAAGCCGGGTCCATCAGCCGGTTGGCAAACCGGGTGTCGTTGGTCATCAGCAGCAGGCCTTCGCTGGCCTTGTCGAGGCGGCCGACCGGCGAGACGAAGGGCAGGTCGAGCCCTTCGAAGCAGGCATAGACGGTGTCGCGCTGCTGCGGGTCGTCGCGGGTGGTGACCAGCCCGCGCGGCTTGTTGAGCATGAGATAGACCTTGCGCTCGGCAACCACCGGCCTGTCGTCGACGACGATGCGGTCGCGGTCGAGGTCGACCCGCAGGGCTGCATTGCGCACGACCTTGCCGCCGACGCGCACGCGGCCCTCCGCGATCAGCACATCCGCCTGCGTGCGCGAGCACAGGCCAAGTTTTGAGAGGGCGCGGTTGAGACTGACGCCGGGCGCCGCCTGCCTGCCGCTCTGCCGTGTCTGGCGTGGTGTCATGCTGCCCGTCTGCGCTGGTGGAGCCGACAGATGCCACGGGCCACGATCGCTTCGCAAGCCGCGCTGCTGCAATCGTGCGCAGGGCAAGGGCAATGACGGCATCCGCAACTCTTGGACCGGCGATATTGTCGCCGCCGCATTCGCGATAAACTTGCTTCGCATGAGTGAGTCTACCGCGCCGATCACCAAGACCGTCGTCATCGGTGCCGAGCCGGCCAAGGTCTGGCGGATACTGACGACGCCAGAAATGATCCCGCAATGGATGTCCGACGAGGAGTTGACCGTCAGCCTGCAAGGGCAGGCCGGCGGCGCGATCGTGATGCGCGGACTGCTGCACGGAATGCCGTTCGAGAACCATGGCACCATCCGCGCTTTTGAGCCGGAGCGACTGTTCGCCTACAGCTACTGGAGCACGTTGTCGGCCCCGCGTCTGGCGGACGTGCCCGAAAACCACACGGTGGTCAGCTTCGATCTGGCGCCGGCGGATGAGGGAACGCTGCTGACGCTGACGCTCAGCGATTTTGCCGAACCGGCGATCCGTCCGCATGCCAATCTCTACTGGGGGCCGACCTTGCAGATTCTGAAAGCGGTCTGCGAGCGCGCTTGAGGGCGGGAGTCATTCCCCGCGGACGGGTTATCAGGCCCTTACTCTTTGGGGTGTTGGGCGAGAGCCAGCGCGCGAATACGGTCGGCGACGGCGCTGTCGACCGGGTTGTAGACGGTCAGGCTCAAATCCGGCCGGCCGTCGACCGCGAAGCCCGAATATTCCAGCTCGATATCGCCGAGTTTTGGATGCTTGAGGCGCTTTGTCCCGTCGCCGTGGCTGAGCACGTCGTTTTCGCGCCACAGCGCGTCGAATTCAGGGCTAGCGCTGCAGAGTTCGTCGACGAGTTCGCGCACCTCGGAGACAGCGCCGGCGCGTGCCGCATCGGCACGGAACGAGCCGACCACGAAACGGGCCAGGTTTTGCCAGTCGTGCTGCCTGGCGCGGATATGGGGACTGAGGAACATGAAGCGCAGGATGTTGCGCTCGCCCTCGGGCAGGGCGCTGTAGTCGGTCAGCACGACCCGCGCGGCGCGGTTCCAGGCAACGACATCCCAGGTGGCGGTCCTGACTATGGCGGGGCTGGCATCGAGCGTGTCGATGAGGCGCTGCAGCCGTGGGCTGACACCCTCGGCACCGGTGTAGCGGACCTCGGGCGGGCGCCCGAGCCCCAGCATGAAAAGATGTTCGCGCTCCGCCTCGGTCAGCAGCAGCCCCTTGGCGATGCGATTGAGGACATCGGCCGAGGGCGCGCCGCCGCGGCCCTGTTCCAGCCACGTGTACCAGGTCGGGCTTATGTTGGCGCGCTGAGCGACCTCTTCCCGGCGCAACCCCGGCGTGCGTCGGCGGCCCGAAAAGCCGAAGGAAGCCGGATCGAGCCGCGTGCGCCGGTCTTTGAGGAACGCTGCCAGCGAGCCGGCGGAATTGGAGGGCATCCTGTTAGCCATTATACCATGATAAGATCACTACTTTAATAGAATAATAGACCAGCAATATTACGCAGGCAACTGCGCAGGAGATTTTGCATGCGTATCTTTCTCACCGGCGCGACCGGTTTCATCGGTTCGGCGCTGGTTCCCGAACTCATCCAGGCGGGCCACCAGGTGGTCGGCGTGACCCGCTCCGACGCCGGCGCCGAGGCGCTGGCTGCTGCTGGTGCCGAGGTGCACCGGGGGACCCTCGAAGATCCCGAGGGGCTGCGCGACGGCGCGGCCAAGGCGGATGCTGTGATCCACACGGCGTTCGACCACGATTTTTCGCGGTTTGCCGAAAATTGCGAAAAGGACAAGCGCGTCATCGCCGCACTCGGCGCCGCCCTGGCCGGCTCCGACCGGCCGCTGGTGATCACCTCCGGCGTCGGCATGGGCAGCCCTGGTCATGGCGAACTGGCAAGCGAGGACGTCTTCAACCCCAGCCATCCCAATCCGCGCATCGCCTCGGAGCTGGCCGGCAATGCCTTGCTGGACGCCGGCGTCAACGTGTCGGTGGTGCGGCTGCCGCAGGTCCACAACCCGGTCAAGCAGGGCCTCATCACGCCGCTCATCGAGATCGCGCGTGAAAAAGGCGTCTCGGCCTATGTCGGCGAAGGCCGCAATCGCTTCTCCGCGGGCCATCTCCTCGACGCGGCGCGGCTTTACCGGCTGGCCGTGGAAAAGCGGCAACCGGGAGCACGCTATCACGCGGTCGGCGAGGAAGGCGTCGAGGTGCGGGCCATCGCCGAGGCGCTTGGCCGGGGCCTGAAATTGCCGGTCGTTTCCATCGCGCTGGAAAGAGCGGCGGAGCATTTCGGCTGGATGGCGATGTTCGCGCCGATGGATCTGCCGGCCTCCAGCGCGCTGACCCAGGCACGGCTGGGCTGGCATCCGACCGGCCCGACGCTGATCGCCGATCTCGACGCCATGCAATACGCCGTTTGACCGGCTGAAGCGTCGGCGCAGAAGCGGGCCGCCAATCCGGGATAGCCGGGTTGGCGGTCATTTCCGTTCAGCGAGCAACGTCAAGCAGGGGTGACGGCGTAGCGCAGATGGACGAGCCCATGCGCCAAGGCCTCGCAGCTCATCAGGGACAACTGCATCTTGCCCGCCAGGCCGCTCTCGCCGAACTCGACGAAGGCCTGGTTGGCGGCGCGTCCATCGATCGCGGGCGCCACGAGAAGGCTCAGTTCATCGACGAGCCCGGCCGCAAGGAACGAACCGTTGATGCCGGCGCCGCCCTCAAGCAGCAGCCGGCTTATGCCGAGTTCGCTGCCGAGCACCTCGAGCACAGCCGCGAGATCGATGTCCGCCGCTTCCGACACGATATAGGACACGCCGTCGGCGGCGAGTTCGGCCAAATGGCTGTCGGCGACGTCGCGCCCAAGCAGCACCACGACATGGTCGCCGCCGATGTCCGGTTTGGAAAAATGAAGCTTGCCCGAGGCATCGAGCGCCACGGCATAACTGCCCGCATCCCTTTGCGCGAAATGATAGGGCCGGTCGACCTTGCCGGCATTGGCCGCGGATGCGCGCCGGCCTTGCTCATTTCGGCCACGGTGACACGGCCGACGATCCAGGCGTCGCCCGCGAGATCACTGTGGATATGCTCGTAGAGGCTCGACCACTCCGCCCGGGTCCCGTCCGGACTTGTCGTGTAGCGGCTTGGATGAAGGCCGCCGTCGAGTGATGCGAGCATATGGCAGATGATTTGCGGCTTCATCGGGTCACGCCGCTTCAAGCGCCATCACTTTTTCAGCGGCCTTTGCGAGAAACCCCGATCGGGTATAGCCATGAGCTTCGGCAAAGGCATCGATCCTTTGGAGAATGTCGTCGGAAAGCGTCACGTTGATACGCACTGTTTTCCTGGTCTGGGTCTGGGCCGAGACCAGGATTGCAACACCGTCGCGATTATCGGCGTCCGCCATCACAGCCTCCAAACTGGAGGGTTCAGGAACAGCCCCGCCATCCTCGACCAACCCTTCGATGTGGAGGGCGAGGGCCTCTTCAGCCATGGACCGGGCGTCATCCAGATCCTTGCCTGCGGTAATCACGCCTGGGAAATCAGGGAAAGACACACCGAAGTCGCTGTCGGCATCCTTATGGATAAGTCCGATATACTGCTTCATGGCCGTCACCTCAGTTTCAGTCCAGATTGTTTTTCGATGCTGCGCAGGGTGCCTATTGGAATATCGCGCTTGGGATGAGGACGGTGACCCGCCCTAGCCTGTCGCGGTGTTTGAATTGCGCATGACTACCCCTTCGGGCAACTTCAACCCACCCATCAGCTTCCAACAGGCGGATAATGTCGGCGCTTTTCATGTGTATTTATACACATTTAATGGTGGCCTTTCAATAAGGAAGTCAGTCAACGCCAAATAGGCCGCAGGAGGCGATGCGCCGTGTCTATTGTGCTGGGAAGCATGCCCACGATCCAGAAATCCGACAATTCCGATAATTTGCCGAACAGCGCTGTTATATCGAGGTTGCACAAATGGTTGGCGCTGGGTTAGCATCCCTGCGCAGGCGTCGGTGGGAGGCTCTTTTTACAGCGGCGGCCAGCTGGAGCGGCATGCGTTTTCGGGCGCAGGGAGGATGCTCCACACTTTGAACCGACGCATGATCCTTCCTGAAACCGATCCCGGTTTTCGGGTCGTGCGTTCTTGTGGAGGAGGATCCCATGAACAGACGTGAATTCCTGCTGTCGTCCGCGGCTTTCGGCGCCATGATGGTCGCCGCGCCCTCGGTGTTTGCGCAGGACAAGCTCACCATCCTTGGCTCGGTGCCCAGTCTCGGCTTTCCGTTCTTCGTGCACATGCTGAACGAGATCAAGGCGGAAGCCGCCACGCAAGGCGTCAATTTGACCGAAAGCGACGGCCAGAACTCGGCCACCAAGCAGACCGCCGACATCGAGGCGGCCTTGGTGCAGAAGGTCAACGCCATTGTCATCTCGCCGCTCGACGTCAACGCGCTGGCGCCGGCCATCGAGGAAGCGGTCAAGGCCGGCGTTCCGGTGGTGACGATCGACCGCCGCGTCGACGGCGTCGAGGGCATCCTCGCCCATGTCGGCGCCGACAACGTCAAGGGCGGCGAGGCGGAAGCCAACGCGGTGGTGGCGGCATTTCCCAATGGCGCCAAACTCTTCCACCTTCAGGGCCAGCCCGGCGCCGGCCCGGCGATCGACCGCAACAAGGGCGTTCACAACGTTCTCGATCCGCTGAAGGACAAGTACCAAATCGTCTTCGAGCAGACCGCCAACTTCGCCCGCGCCGAGGCGCTGTCGGTGACCGAGGCCGGCCTTGCCGCCAACGGCAAGCCGGACGCCATCGTCTGCGCCAATGACGACATGGCGCTCGGCGCCATGGAGGCTTGTGCCGCGCGCAACTTCACCGACGTCAAGATCTACGGCTTCGATGCACTGCCGGAAGCGCTGGTCGCGGTGCGTGACGGCAAGCTTGCGGGCACCGTCGAGCAGTTTCCCGGCGAGCAGTCGCGCACCGCGGTGCGCATCGCGGTGGCCTTTGCCAAGGACAAGACCGAGCCGAAGGAGAAGCTGGTGCTGCTGACGCCGATCGTCATAGGCAAGGACAATCTCGACAAGGCGGAGCGGATTGGCGAGACGAAGTAGGGGTTTGGCGGGGATCGGCCGATTGGCAAAGCCGGCGGGACAGCGCTCCCCTCTGTCCTGCCGGACAGAGGGGGGCGTTCAAGCGCTGACAGGCGACATCAACTGCATGGAAGGAGCCACCCTTGCCGCCAGCCGCTGAAGCCGCATCGTCCGAACCCATCCTGCTTGCCGTCGAAGGCATCACCAAGCATTTCTCGGGCGTCACCGCGCTCAGCGACGTCTCGCTCGATATCCGCCCCGGCGAGATCCTCGGCCTGCTCGGCGAAAACGGGGCCGGCAAGTCGACGCTCTTGAAAATCCTCTCGGGCGTCATGCCGCCGTCGGGCGGCCGCATCATTTTCGACGGTGCCGGTTATCATCCATCCAGCCCGCAGGATGCCAAGCGGCTCGGCATCGTCACCATCTACCAGGAGCTCAGTCTGATCCCGACGCTGACCGTGGCGGAAAACATCTTTATCGGCCGCGCGCCGACCGGTCCGTTCGGGTTGGTCAGTTGGAGGCGGATGGAGCAGGACTCCCGCACGATCATCGCCCGCGTCGGCCTCTCCATCGATCCGATGACGCCGGTGTCGGCGCTGTCGGTGGCCGAACAGCAACTGGTCGAGATTGCCCGCGCCCTGTCGCTGAAAAGCCGGCTGATCATCATGGACGAACCGACCTCGGCGCTGACCGAGACCGAGGTGCAGCGGTTGCTGTCGATCATGGACCGGCTGCGCAAGGACAAGGTCGCCATCATGTTCGTCACCCATCGGCTGGAGGAAGCCTCCGCCATCTGCGACCGCATGACGGTGCTGCGCGACGGTAGGCTGGCCGGGCATCTCGACCGTGAGGGTGGACCGATCGCCCTGCCCAAAATCATCGAGAAGATGGTTGGCCGCGCGGCGTCCGAGCTCTACGCCCGGCCGGCGCAACGCGCGGTGGCCGGCGATGTCGTGCTGTCGGTGCGCGGCCTGCGCACCGTGCGCGATCCCGAAGCGCCGCACGCCATCGTGCTCGACGGCGTCGACATCGACCTCAAGGCCGGTGAAATCCTCGGCGTTGCCGGGCTTGTCGGCTCGGGCCGCACCGAACTGGCGCGCGCCATTTTCGGCGCCGACCGCATCGCGGCCGGCACCATCACGCTCGATGGCAAGCCGATCGCCCCGGCATCGCCCGCAGACGCCATTGCGCTCGGCATCGGCCTGCTGCCGGAGGACCGCAAGCACCAGGCGATCTTTGCCGCGCTGGGCATCCTGCCGAATTTCTCCATCGCTTCGCTAGGCAGCTTCAGCAACGGTTTCGGCTTCATGGCCGAGCGGCGCGAGCGCGATGCGCTGTCCGGGTTTCGCAAGATGCTGTCGATCCGCATGGCTTCGGCCGAGCAGGCGATCGAAGGCCTGTCGGGCGGCAACCAGCAGAAGGTGATCCTGGCGCGCTGGCTGGCGCGCGATCCGAAAGTGCTGATCGTCGACGAGCCGACGCGCGGCGTCGATGTCGGCGCCAAGACAGAGGTGCACCAGATCCTGGTGCAGCTTGCGGCGCGCGGCATTGCGGTGATGATGATTTCGTCCGAGCTGCCCGAGGTGCTTGCGGTGTCGGACCGCATCGTCACCATGCGCCGGGGCCGCATCACCGGCCAGATGCCGGGCGTCGAGGCAAACGAGGAAAGACTGATGGAACTGATGGCACTCGACCGCAAGGAGACACTATGAGCGTGGCGGGGGAACAGGATCAGCGCGGCGGCATCAACTTCGCGCGGCTTTTGATGAGCTTCGGGCCGCTGCTGTTCCTGGTGGCGCTGATCATCGTCTTCACCGTGCTGAAGCCGAGCTTCATGGACCCGATCAATTTGTTCAACATCACAAGGCAGATCTCGATCACCGGGCTGATCGCGCTCGGCATGACCTTCGTCATCCTGACCGCCGGCATCGATCTGTCGGTAGGCTCGCTGCTTGCCTTTTGCGGCATGGTCGCCGCCGTGGTCGCCAAGGGCGGCTCCGCCAACACGCTGTCGCTGTCGACGAGCGGCACGCAAGGATTCGGCTGGTTCGCAGCACTCTTGGCCGCCGTCGTTGTGGGCGCTGCTGCCGGCGGGGTGCAAGGGCTTGTCATCACCCGGCTGAAAGTGCCGCCCTTCGTCGTTACGCTGGGCGGGCTGACGGTGTTTCGCGGGCTGACGCTGACCATCTCAAACGGCGGCCCGATCTCGGGCTTCGACGCCTCGATGCGCTGGTTCGGCACCGGGCTGATCGGCCCCGTGCCGGTGCCGGCGCTGATCTTCGCCGCGGCCGCCATCCTGTGCCATATCGTGCTGCGCTACACGCGCTACGGGCGCGCTGTCTACGCCGTCGGCGGCAATGCCGAGGCGGCAAGGCTGTCGGGCCTGCGCGTCGACCGTATTCTGGTCTCGGTTTATGTCATCGTCGGCTTCTTCGCCGGCCTCGCGGCCTTCGTGCTGTCGGCGCGGCTGAATTCCTCGGAAGCGGTCGCCGGTATCGGCTACGAGCTGACGGTCATTTCGGCCGTCGTCATCGGCGGCACCTCGCTGTTCGGCGGCATCGGCTCGGTCGGCGGTACGGTGGTCGGCGCGGCGCTCATCGGCGTGCTGCAGAACGGGCTGCAGTTCAACAACGTCTCGTCCTATACGCAAAGCATCGTCATCGGGCTCATCCTGATCCTGGCGGTGGCGTTCGACCGGTGGCTGAAATCGCGGGTGAGAAGGTGAGGGGGACGGTTCTCCCTTCTCCCCCTGTGGGAGAAGGTGGCCTCGCGAAGCGAGGTCGGATGAGGGGTGTTCCAGGGAACGCCAACGCCCCATTCCGTCACGCACCCCTCATCCGTCTCGGCGCTATCGCGACGATCCACCTTCTCCCACAAGGGGAGAAGGGGAGCCCCCCTTTCTTGCAAAACAGCCGTCCTTTGCTAGAAAGGTTTTGGCGGGTGGCATCGTGAGAGAACCTAATGTTTGCCGATATCATCAGACCGATCACCCTAGGTTTTTCGCTGCTGCGGCGGTTCTGGCCGCAACTCGTGGCACTCGTGCTGGCCGGCGTGCTGGTCGGCGATCTCCTCATGCAGCTCGCGGCGAAGGTGGCGCTGGCCAATCACTTCGCCGGGCGCGGCTGACATAGGCGCGCATCGGCTGGACCCGCCAGCGCCCGGCGTCGATGGCGGCATTGGACGGCAATTGCGGCGGGGCGTGGGCGGGCAGGGCGCCGAAGGCCCCCATCAGGCCGGCCACAAGCAGGGCGGCGATGGTTCCCGCGCCGGCCGTTATCCAGGTCTGAAATTTTGAGCGGGCAGTCTTGAACATTCCAAACTATGCACGTCGACGATCAGCCACCCCTGCGCAGTCTAGAAAGAAAAAATTGCTGATGGAACCCGCAAATGGCTGGTCCAGCCTCACGCTGCTTCGCGCGCCCATAGAAGATGGCCATGGCGACGAAAATACCGTGCCACCAGCCGTTGTTGCTTGGCCCTGACCAGGTCGGGCAAGCGCCGCTCTTGGCGCCAGCGCGGTATGTTGCGCCAGCAGGCTATGAAGCGGGCGGCGTCCTCAATGGCCTCTTCCGCCGAGAGCGCCGGGCCAATCGCGGCCAGGAACAGCGCTTGGAACGGTTTCAACTCGTCGATCACCGCCTTGCGCCTGACGTGATCCTGACGGGCGTGGGCGATGCCGTTTCGGCGGATGGCTTCGAAGGCTTCAAGCAGGGCCAGGCTGTCGCCGGCGTAACCGCAGGAACGGGCAAAATCGGCGGCAAAAGCGTCCATTATCGCTCCCGGGTCTGATGCAGTGGGCAGGTTCGTGTCCGACTCACATTTTTATATATATATGAAAGCATAACTCAAATTACACTAGAAGAAAACTTCTGCGAAAGTTTGAAAACTGCGACTCGACTCCCGGCTCAAAACGCAGGAATATGCGAACAAATCAGGAACAAAAAGGATGGGGAGGGGCGATGGCATTACCGGGCAAGGAGCCGACAATCGCGCATGTCGCCTCGATCTCGGTCGAGTGCGCCGATTGCGGCCGCAACAGGTGGTGGCGACCCGATCAGCTGAAGCGGTTCGGGGTGACGGGGAATACGCCGCTGTCCGCTCTGTCGGGCCGCATCGTCTGTTCGGCCTGCCGTGCCGACGGACTGCCGGGGGCGACGGTTACGATCCAGGCGGCGTTTGTCGACGAGCGCCAGCGCGTGCGCAGCGAAGCGCGGATGCTGAATGAGCGCGAGGTGCCGCTGGAGGGATCACGGCGGGCTTGAGTTTTGTCGAAGGAAGGGTGCCAGCGCTGGTTCTTCCTTCTCGCAGGGGGGAGAAGGAAGAACGCCCCGTCCTCAATACCCCAGCAATTCCTTCAGCGGAATCACGCGCCAGACATGTTTGATGGCGTAGCGGTTGAAGGTCAGCGTCTTCGGCGGATTGTACTGCTCGACCACCAGCTCGCCCGCCGTGCGCTTGACCAGCTTCTTGATGAAGGCCTTGCCGTTGCGCTCGTTTTCTTCGGGGAAGGTCTCGATCACCACATGGTCGCCGGGCACCGCGTCGCGGCCGCCGCAATAGATCAGGTCACCGGGCTCGTAACGCGGCACCATGGAATCCGAGAGCACGTGCAGGGCGAACACCTTCGGCAGGTTGCGCACCCCCGGCGGGCGCTGGACATAACCCGCCGGCTCGCCGTTGAAGGTGAAATCGCCATCGTCGCCGCCGACGGCCGCGCCCAGCACCTCGATATCCGTCGACCCGGCGGGTAGCGGACCGGCATCGGTGACGATCTCCGCATCGGCGACCGGTCCGGCATCGTCGAGAAACACGACCTGCCCTTGACCCAGCGCCACCGGGTCGACGCGCAGGAAGGCGGCGGTCTTCAAGAGGTTCTCGGTCTTGGGCAGATTGCGGCCGGTTTCCCAATTGCCGACGGCGGCGACATCGGTGTCGTTGTGCTCGGCGATGTGGCGCATGACCATGCCGCGCTGCTTGCGCGCCTTGCGGATCGCCGCCCCGACCTTGATCGACAGTTCCGTTCTTGCCATGGCGACCATGTGAGTGATGAAAGCGGCTCTCGTCTATGAAAGAATGACTTGCATAGATTTATAAGTTATGCTTATATACGGGTATGCAAAACCTGTCCACCTTTGATGGCGCAATCGCGCCGGCCCCGTGCGCGGTGTGCCCGGCGGCTGTCGCCCCCCTTTCATCCCGGCTGTCCTCCTCCCCGGCCAGGATGAAGCCCGAGGCTCGGTGCTTGACTGCACCAGCCCCGGGTCCGGTCCGCCCGTCTCCGGCGACCGGAACGGCCGGAGCCGCCGCTCCCAGCGGCTCCGGCCCCCAATCCGACCGGCATGGCGCCGGCGCTGTTTTTTCAGCTGGCCGCTCCTGCATCCGCACCGAGGACGGCACCGTCATCCTGTTCGACAGGCCAACGGGCAGGGCGGTTTCCGCCCTGGATAGAAACACGGCCGATGCGCGGCTTCTGCACCTTGCCGGCGGGAAATCTACCCAATCCGGCTGAGGCTGGTCGGCTGACAGCCGGCTCGTGAAAACAACCTGACTGCGACCCGGCCACCGGGTCGAACCTTGACGCTGCCCGACGGCGCGCGGCCGAACTTTGGATGGAGCTGGATATGGCAAGCTATAGCGACGCGGAATTGCACGAGATCGGCCGCTGGCTGAAGGACGGGCTTTCAGCCTCCAGGATTGCAGTCGCGTTCAGCGCGTTGCGCGGCAGCCCGGTGCCGCGCGACGCCATCATCGGCATCGTGCACCGTAACGCCATGCTGGGCGCGATCGGTTTTGCCAATGGCAAGGGGCCGCCGCCGCGAGCCGGACAGGCGGTGGGCAAGCGCGCTGAAAGCAAGCGGGCGACTGGCGCCCCGGGGACTGCGGCGCCTGTCTTCGGCAAGATGCATGGCCTGCTTGCCACCAAGGACGGGCGTGAAGTGGCCCGGCCCAGGCGCCATTCGTTCGTGCGCGAGGTAGGCGTGCTGATCGCCGACGGCGTAGCCTATCGCCTGGAGACGCCGGCGCCGCCGCGCGCGGCCATCGGCCGGCAGCCGCATGGCGTGGCGATGCGTTTCATCGATTGCCTGTTTTCACGCTGCCGCGCGCCGCTGGATCTGACGGTGGAGGAGGATTCTGAAAACGATGCGCCAGGCAGCCGGCCGGGCGCCGACATGCTGTGCTGCGGCATGCGCACCGGGGCGCTGAAAAGCTATTGCACCTACCATCAGGCGCGCTTCCAGCGCCGCGTATTTGTGGCGACGGGGTGAGGCTTGGTCTCTTCTCCCCGTTCACGGGGAGAAGGTGCCGGCAGGCGGAGGAGGGGCAGCGCTGACGAGGCAGGATTGAAAGCTGACATGAAATTCAAGCATCCGATTCAGATGCCACTTACCGAAGCGCTGGCGCCGCCCCTCATTGCCCTGCCGGGCGTTCGCTGTTCGAAAAGCCAAGCAATTGGCTTTTCGTCCGCTGCGCGGACCACACCTCACCCCCGTGAACGGGGAGAAAGAAGCAAAACCTTATTTCGGCATTTGCCGGCCTTGCTTGGGCGTGCGGCTCTGCATGCTCCTTGCGTCCATCGCCATCGCCGGGTTGCCCTCGTCGACCAATATGCCGGTCACCCGGGCAAAGCCGGTAAACACCTTCATGGCGTCGGCTTCGGAAATCTGCGCGGCGATCGCCGCGCTGCAGGCGTTCAGCGCACTGCGGTAGACATGGCCGCGTCGCTCGAGCGGCCAACGCTGCAGAAAATCGGCGGCTTCGCTGACGCTGTCGATCTCTTCGATCTCATCTTCCACCCGCACTTTGAGCGGCACTCCGGTTTTCATCGTACCCACGGCGTTCACCTTCGCTTTGCGCGCGGCTCCAACTACCGCATCGATAAACGCGCCCCGCTGGCGGCCGGTTGCATCAATTTTTCGGCCGGCGCGCGATCCTCATGGGCTAGCCACCGCGTTCAGCCAGTCATGGGCGCGGCTTTTGGGCCTGGCCACCAGTATGTTCTGTTGCTTGGCCGCCCTGGTGAAGGCGTCGAACGCAATGCGCTGGCAGCAGATGCCTTCGACGGCGAGCGTAACCAGCCGCGTCGCCTCGAGATAACCAGGTGCTGTCTTGTCGGGCCATTGGTGGCGCAATGCCTCGGCTGCGCCGGCCACCGAACTGACCAGCATGGTTTTGTTATCGCAAAAGCGCACGGTAACCGGCATGAAGGCTGTCATCGGCGAACCTCCCCTTGGCATGGACGCGACATAACGTCGAAAGCTCGCGCCGGTTCCATCCTGGATGCCGGGCGGCAAGGATGCTGGCGCAGCGGCGAGGAGGCGACGACCTCCGATTCAACGAAGGCCAACCGAACGGCGGCTCTCTCCGCCCTGCCGACCATGTGGGGAGATGCCCAACAGCGCGAAGGATCGCCGCTTTGCCGTTCTCCATCATCCCGAGCCAACCAGGAGCCTCCCATGAGCAAAAGGACCAGACCCGTCAAACCGCAGGCGCCGAAATTGCCGAAGGGCGAGGCCGAGCAGGTGCGCATACGCCGCGAGATCGGCCATGATTTCGCGCTCAGGGATGACGCCTTCGGCCGCAAGCGGCTGGCGGCGGGCACGCTGGAGGCTGCTCGTGTCTACGAGGTGTCGAATGACGGCTACGCCGCCACCGGCGGCATCGTGCGGGTGCGCGCCATCGATGCGCTCGTCGGCATCACCTCGCTGTCGCGCCAGCAGCTCGAGGCAGGTCTGCGCTACCGCGAGAATTTCCGCTGCAGCCAGCAGGCTGATGTCAAGCCGATGCGCTGGACCGAGCGCGTCGACGGCGGCCGCGATGGCGGCGGCATCGCCGACAGTGTGCTCGACGCCGGCAGGGCCTATGCCGCCGCCACAAGAGCGCTAGGCCATTGGGAGGTGGCCGCCGTGGTGCGACAAGTCTGCTGCGCGGACGGTTCCCTCAAGCGCCTGTCCGAGCAGACCGGCGAAGGCCGGAACGTGGTGACGAAGCTGCTGAAGGTGGGGCTGGATCTGTTGGCAGTGCATTACGGGATGATGATGAGGCGGTGAGGGGTGAAATGGATCCGACCGGCGATGCCTGCCGGATCGGTGATCAAGCCCGTTCCACAGATTCGCAAGATGTGATGAACAATGCGGACCGGGCGCAGATACCCAGGCGCCTAAAACAGCGCCCGCTCCAGCGGCCCCGCCAGTGTCTCGGCAAAGCCCGTCGCCAGATGGTGCCTGTCACGAAACGCCAGCTTGCCTGATATGACGACGTGGCAGGTGGTCGGGCCGCAGAATTGGTTGGTGAGGTCGATGTAGCGGGTGTCGGGCACGCTGGTCACCACGGCGCGCTCGGCGGCGGCGGTGCTGTCGTTGGCGGCTTCGGCTCTTGGCGTGTCGCAGTGCGGCGAGGGTGCCTCGCGCCACCACAGGGTGCGCGCCACGCAGGAGCCGGCGAAGCTGGCGTTGATCGGCGTGTCGCGGATAACAGCCGTCTCGACACCGGCCCGGCTGAAGGCCTGCAAGGTCGAGCGCAGGCCGGCCTGCCAGCGCGCTACTTCAGCGGTGCGTTCGGCCGCGGGCAGGTCACGGATCAGATTGCCGATGGAAAATTCGGAGATCACCACCAGGCGCGGCTTGTGGCGGATGATCTCTGATATGGCCTGCTCGCGCCAGGCGTCGCATTCGGTGTAGTCGCGCTTCAGCACCGTGTTGAAGGTGGAGAGCCGCGAAGCGCGGCACGATGATTTGAGATAGGTGATGATCTTTGTGTCGTTGCGCCTGGCTGCTTCGATCAGCGGCGTCGACCACTGGTCGGCGTGCGAATCGCCGAACAGCACGATGGTGCGGGTGGCGTCGGCCGGGCCGAACATGCAGGGTTTCGGCGTCACCGTTTGGAAGTCGGCCAGGCAGTTCTTGTCGACAGCCCGCGCGATGGAAGGTCTTTCGACCGCCTGCTCGATGCCGCGCTGCTCGGGGCCGATATTGCGCGTGGCCAGATGCGCGTTGGCATAGGCGACCGCCACGCCGGTGCCGGTCAGCATCAGCGCGGGAACCAGCACAAGGCCGGGAAAAGCGCGAAGCGGTTTTGCGCCTGGAATGGCCCTGGGAAAGGCGCGGGCGCCTACCGCCATCCAGGCGCCGCGCCGCGCCGGGTCTTCGATCAAATGATAGGTGAGCACCGACAGCGCGAGCGCCAGCACGCCACAGCCAAGGCGCTGCGGCACGGAAAGCTCCGGCGCCAGCATCCCGGCATAGACGATGACCGGCCAATGCCAGAGATAGAGCGAATAGGAGAGCGTGCCGATCCATTGCAAGGGCGGCAGGGACAAAGCGGTAGCCGGGCCAATGGCTTGCCAGCCGGTCCGCCTATTGCTCTGCGGCCCGCCGACGCCGCTCAGCAGCACCAGCACGGTGCCCGCCACCGGCAGCAACGCGTACCAGCCGGGGAAGGGCAGGTCCTCGCTCAACAGGAGATAGGCGGTCGCGATCAGCGCCAGGCCGAACCAGCCAAGTGCCGCCCGCAGCCAGATGCGATGCTGCAGCAACGCAATGGGGACCAGCGTCGCCAGGCCGCCGGCGGCGAACTCCCAGGCGCGCAGCGGCGAAAAATAGAAGGCCCAGGCCGGCGCCGCGCTGGTCAGCCACTGGCAGGCGGCGAAGGAGGCAAGACCGGCAACGCCGATCACGGCTGCGGCCGTTCGCCGGCCCGGCCGCAGCCAGGCGGCCAGCAGAAGCAGCGCCGGCCAGGCCAGATAGAACTGCTCCTCCACCGACAAAGACCAGAAGTGGATGAAGGGATTGCTGGTGGCATCGGCGGCGAAATAGTCGAACGACCAGCGCAGCAGCCACAGATTGATGGCATAGGCGGAGGCGAACATGGCGCCGCGCGAATAGAGCGCCTGCTCCTGCGGCGCCAGGATGAAGTAGCCGGCGGCCAGCGTAACCAGGATGACGAATAAAGCTGCCGGCAGAAGCCGCCGCGCGCGCCTGGCATAGAAGCGCCAAAGGTCGAGCCGGCCGGTCTCGCCGATCTCCTGCATGAGGTGGGTTGTTATCAGCCAGCCCGAGATGACGAAGAAGATGTCGACGCCGGCAAAGCCGCCGGGGAGCGCGGTGAGGCCGAAATGGTAGGCGACGACACCGCCGACGGCGAGCGCGCGCAATCCTTGTATGTCCGGCCGGAACGATGCTGCCACGACGGCTCCTTCGTGCAAGGCCCAGCCCCTGCGCAACGTCGGCCGGGCAGGCTGATATCGCAATGCAACAAATTTATCGCAGTGCAACATAGAGCAATTTTATCGCGGTGCAACATAGCTGGAAGGGAATGGGCCGGCGCGCCGGCCGGGCTTGATCGTTGCGTGGCGGGCTTGTCCGTGCGCCCCGCGGCAGACGCAAAACAGCCCCGCGAAGGGGCTGTTTCTCATCGGGCCGCTGGATTGCTACTTGCTGCCGCCGTTCGCTTTCACGCTGCTGCAGAATTCCGGATGGCTGTTGGCCGCAGTGGCGTCCTTCGCCTCGTCCTCGCAGGCCTTCATCATCGCGGTCTGGTCGTCCGGCGTAAGGGCCTTCCAGGCCTTCACGAAATCGTCGTCGCTGACCATCGTCTTCCTGCTGGAGTCGGTGTAGAAGGGCTGCATCTTGGCCGGATCGTCGAGAGCCGACGTGCCGGTGTCGCTCGCGGCAAGCGCCGTACCGGCAACCATCGAGAGCGTCATCGCGCCGAAACAGATCATCTTGATGTTCATGGCGGTACTCCTCCTGTTGCTTTGGGATCGTCGAAGCAACGATCAGCTGGAAAACGACAGGTTTGGGTGAAAGTTCCGGGGTTTTTTGCGCAAAAATCCCGAAACGAAGAAAAATATAGTCGAAAAACTTGAAACTTTCCCCGATTTTTCCCGTAAGAAGCGAGTTTATCGGGTCTCTCGTGCGAGACTGACCACCAGCCGATCGACACTGGGGTCGTCGAGACTGACGATATGGGCCATCTGCAGCGCTCGCCTCATGCTGATCCTGGCGACGTCCTGCCGCATGATGACGGATACAAAGGCCGGCCCTGATCCGGTGAGGACGATCGCCCTGCCTACCAGAACCGGTTCGGAGATGGGAGCCCACTGCACGGTCATGATTGAGGGCTCGGTGGTCTGGCGCCGGTTGATGCCGGTGAAATAAATCCAGTTCAGGCGCGAGATCGCCACGCCGTAATGGTTGCCGGGTATTCTCGAGCCACCCCGGCCATCGCCCGAAGCCCAGCGCGTCACCCGCCTGAAGGTGACGAGATCGGCCTCGCGCCGCACGAAGGTGACCGAGCGCATCAAAAAGTCGGGTCGGCCGGGCATCGAAAAATAGGTGAAATATGTGCCTCCGGCGATGGCGGGCGACGGCGGCCGCACCATGTTTTCGTACAGGGCCTGGCGCAGCGTTGCGTTGCCGTCGCTCTTGGCTGCCGCGGCGGCCGGCTCACGATACAGCTCATTCTCATCGATCTTGAAATAGTCGCAGATCAGCCTTGCGGTGGCTTTGTTGGGAACCGCCTTGCCTTGCAGATAGCGCTCGAACTGGGTGCGATTGATGCCAAGCTCACGGCACACCGCGCTGACGGAAGCGTGGCGTTGGACCAGCCGCCTGAGATTGGCGGCGAGATTCTCGCGAATTGGCACGACATCTCCCCGACAGACGTACGGACCAGTATTCAAGCGATTGCTTATATACAGTTGCATGCCGTGGCGGCGGCGCGAAGATGGACCTTTGGCCAATAGGCAACGACCCGGTGGCGCGTAGACTGTACGATTCTGACAGTCCGGCTATGCAAGCCGTGTAAATGGGCGTATTTCGATGGCAAGAGCGACCTGAGATCGGCCTCTCGACATCCTGCAATGGAGGGCGGTTTGGATCATACCGGCCTGGTCGAGCTTCTGGACTACACGCAAGCGCAATTGACGAAGATCCGCCAGGCGGTCGCGGCCAGCGATCACGCCGGTGCCATGTTCACCATCGACTGCCTTGTGGGAGCGGCGGCCGAACAGACGAAGTGCAAGCTTGCAAGTCTGGAGCATGCCGGGTTGCCGATAGCCAAGGATGGACCGATCGACGGGGATGGGCCGATTGGCCGGGGCGCATTTAAAGGCGGTGCGGCACCGCCCGGCAAAGCGACATCGGGCAAGCCGGATGCCGGCGGCAACCGCTCCTGATCAGGCCGCGCCGATCTCGCCGATCAGCCTTGTATATTCGGCCTCGGCTTCGCCGTAACTGCCATTGGCAAGTTCCAGCAGCCCGGCGCGGTCGCGAATGACGATCTCGCCCCGACGCGAGCGGATCAACGCGCGGCCTTCGAGCAATTGAAGGGCGACGGTGACGCCTGGCCGCCTGACACCAAGCATGATGGCCAGGAATTCGTGGGTGATGGCGAGATGCTCGCCCGGCACGCGGTCGTCGCACATGAGCAGCCATCGCGCCAGCCGCTCCTCGAGCTTCAGCCGCGCGTTGACGAGCGCGGTGCAGCCGGCCTGGGTCTGTAGCGCGTTGACGAAGCGCAGCAGGAACATGCGCAAGGTTGCACTTGCCTCCAATGCTGCCTTGAAAGCGCCGGCTTCGATGCGGATCGCTTCGCCTTCGAGTTGGACATAACAGGCATGCGGCGCACGGTCGTCGCCCATCACCAGGGCGTATCCGGTCATGCCTTCGAAGCCAATGAAGCCCACTTCGGCCTCTTGGCCGCTTGCCGTGCTGGCGACCACCGAACCGATGCCCTGTTCGATGAAGTAGACGGCCTCGATCGGAATATTCGGGGTCACAAGCATCATGCGCAGCGGCAAGTCGCAGCGCTGCATGTGCGGCTCGAGCAACGCCAGATCATCCGCGGGCATGCGCCGCAGCAGCTGATTTCGGTATTGATGGTTTTTGGTGGGATCAGACATGGCGTGGCCCAATGCAGGGCAAGAGCCATCCAATCTCCCAGCCGTCCGTGCCCGTAAAAACGTACGGACGATCGCCTATGTATAGGGGCTCTGAACGAAGAAAGATATCAATGCGATATGAAATTCGAAGCACGGCGCCCCCCAACGCCCGTTCGCATATGAAAAGATCGGCCTGAATGTTAGTGTCGGAAACGTACCAAGCGCCACTTGGTACAAAACCGACATATTCATGAGGGCGCCGGATCACGGTGAAGGGCCGATAAAATCCCGCCGGCTAATGACAAGGGCGCCATGTCGCGCCGGGCCCGAGAACCGTTCGAAAAAGGGGCGGACCGGCGGGAGAATTGTACGATACTTACTGTGATGAAGGCCGATGTTGACTCTTGCTCAGCCCGATTTCATTTTTTGACCCACAGCGTCAAGGAAGTGGTCGCTGCTCCGAAAGGGGCTTCTTATGTCGAGCCTTCATAAGCGCAATCCTGGTTTCCATCCTTCCGATCTGCAGCTGTGCCAGCGCGTCTTCGATCGGGTCTGCCTGGAGCGCAAACTCGATCGCATCTCGGGAGAGTCGGACGTGCAGCTTCTGGCGGCCACGGTGTTTTCGCTGTTCCAGAATGGCTGCCGCAATGAAGGCGAGTTGCTTGAGAGTTTCCGGCGGACGCGCCAATGACCAAAGCCAGGATCACGTCCGCAGCACCGGTAGCCGAAAACGAACCTTACGACGCTGCGGTCTTCGCCCGGAAATACGGCATGTCGCGGAAGGCCGCGGAGGTCGTGCTGTCCGCGAACGGACCGTCCAGAACGGCTTGTGACGCTGCCGCCCGCTCTTTTATGGAAGCGGTCGCCCGCAGGGCGAAGAGCAGCCGTGGACACTGAAGCTGCGCCTGGAGCGGCTGCCGTACCGCCCGCCCTGGGTGCGTCCGATGCTAACCTTCATTGGATGCCGCGAGGTGTCAGCCTGCCGGGCCTGTCGGGCCTATTACGCCTGAATTGGCTTGCTGCGCCGTCACGGCGGAGAGTTTCTGCCTTTTGAGCAGAATCGGCTTTTCATAGGTCTTCTTCATGTTCATGGCCTCCCTCCGCAAAGTTCGATTGCGGCAGCGTCATCGCCGGCCGCGCCCTTGTCAAGCCGACCTTGTCGACGGCCGGCCAACCGGGACGAAAACCCACGCCTCAATTCCTGTCGGCCGGCTTGGAACGCATGCGCGAAACCGTCTCGCGCTCGGCGCGCTTGGAGCGCAGCGGCGGCAGGCCGCGGTCGATCAGGTCCATGTCCTCAAGCACCATATCGCCCATGCGCTTGAAGGCGATGTCGAGCGCGCCGGCGCGGTGAGCCGAGCGCAGAAAGCCGGGCAGGGTGCGCACCGGATGGTCCCGCGCCAGCGGTTCTTCGGGGAAAACGTCGCTGGCGGCGACGATGTGGCCGCTCTTCACCGCCGCCATCAGCGCCGGGAAGTCCACCACGCCGGCGCGGCTGAGCAGGATGAAGGCGGCGCCCTTGCGCATGCCGGCAAAGGCCTCGGCACCGAGAAAACCCTGGTTCTCGCTGGTCACCGAGGCAACGACGAAGATGAAGTCGCTGGTCGACAGCACCTCGTCGAGAGAGGCCGGCTCGACGCCATTGTCGATGAGGATCGATGGCGGCAGCCAGGGATCGAAGACTTTGGTGCGGGTGCGGAAGCCCGACAGCAGCCGGTTGAGCGCCCGGCCGAGATCGCCGAAACCGATGATCCCGACATCCGCGCCGGACAGGAGCCGCGCCGTCTGGTTGCCGTCGCCGCCCCACAGTTCCTGTCCCTGGCGGAAGGCGAGGTCGGCATCGACGATGTCGCGGGCGAGGTTGAGCGCCATGGCAAGGCCAAGCTCTGCGACCGGCTCGGCGAACACCAGGCCGGTGGTGACGACATGGATACCGCGCGCGAACAAGGTCTCGTAGGGCATGTTGTTGATGAGGTTGGTCTCGACATTGAAGACGCAGCGCAGCGCCTCCATCCGGTCGAGCGTTTCGGGCGATATGGGCGGCTGGCCGATGATGTAGCGCGCCTCGGCCAGCACGTCGGCCGGCAGTTTCGCGACGCCGTCAGCGGTCGTCTCGACAATGCGATAGTGCGCCTTGAGCCGCGCCAGCTGCCGGGCTGTGAAGATCAGCTCGAGCGTGCGTGGTTCCGGCGCACTGATAACCAGCGGCAAGGCGCTGTTGGACATGGCTATTCCCTCTGTTCCCGATGGCCAAAATACCTTGGATGAAACGATTTACAACATCGCGCGGGGAGGCGAGTAGAGCGGGATTGGCGCTGGGATGAGGTGTCCTGTTGGAGCCGATATGTGCCGGCAATGCAACAGTGAAGAATCGTTTGACTACGATGGCGAGGAGACGACGTAAGAACCAGTAATGACGCAATTGACACGGGGCAGGGAATTGGTTCTGCTGGCGCCGTACCAATTTGGAGGGCACTTTACAGTGAAGAAATACGAGAAACCAACCTTGCAGAAGCGCGACAGGCTTTCGGGCGTCACGGCCCAGACTACCCCATCGGCACCTCCGTCGACGGCAACCTGAGCGGTTGGCGTCTGACGCATTCGCCTTATAAGGCAATCAATATTGGCAATCGATAGGGCGCGACTGGTCGCGCCCTATTGCATATTGGCCATGGGCGCCTGCCGTTTTCCCAGATGCCGGACCTTGCGGCCGATGATCATCAGCCGGCGCGCGGTGTTGTTGCGCAGGCGCCTTGCGCGCCATTCCAGTCCGGTGCCGGCGGTGATCGACTTGGCATAGTAGCTCACCCGCATGCCATCCTCATCGGCAGCCACCTTGACCGGGTCGTCATAGAAGGCGTTGATCTTGTCAGCCGCCATGCCTGGTGTTTCGAGCCATCGCGGAATGTGAACCGAATGGAGCTGATCGACATCGGTCATCACCCGGCCGATGCCGACGCCCGGTGTCGGACACGTGGTACAGAAAGCATCGCCGATGAAGATGACCCCGTCGCGGCGATGGCCTTGCGTGGTGCTCAGGCTGATCTGCCTGACCTCGACAGGGCCTGCGACTTCGAAGTTGCCACATCGCGCTGCTATTTCCGGCATCAGTTCGCAGAGCATCTTTTGCGGTTCCTGGCGAAACGCCCGCGTCCACGGCTCGGCCACTTGCCGATAGCCGAACATGTTCGCCCGCATCTTGTCGCCGAGGGGAAAGATGCTGATGTAGGCGATACGGTCGGCAGCCCGCCTGCTGTAGCAGGTGACGGCCTGATGACCGAAATCACGCGGCGAGATGGCGAGGTCGAATCCCATCGACAGTGAATGCGCCTTCGATTGCTCGATACGCTCGACGCCGACGGCGCGCCGCACCGCCTCGCCGTGGCCGGTTGCCACCACCAGCAGGCGGGCATCGATGACGGCGCCGTCGGCCAGCACAAGCCGCTGCCGGTCCGGTCCAGTCGAGACCTCGGTCACCTTGCCGACCGTCAGCGGTACTTGCGCAGGCAAGGCGTCGCGCAGGCCATTGATCAACGCGCCATAGGAGAATGTGAATTCAGCCTTCTTCTCATGCGCGAAGAACTGGCCGAGGCGGAAGATATGCGTGTCGGTCGTCGAGGTGACGAGGCTCTTGAGTGTCGCATCGAGGCCGAGCTTTTCGAACAGAAGCATCTGATCCATGCCGATCTTCTCGGCCCGGAATTCCTCGTGGTGGACGCGGTGCGGATCAATCAGCGCCACCTTGCGCCCGGCTTGTCCCAACAGCATTGCCAAGGTGGTGCCGGCCATTCCGGCGCCGACGATCGCCACATCGACTTGGGCCGGGCCAGCCTCTGAGATACTCATTTTGCTGCCTTTCTGGTGGCAACTGCACGTTTCACAATCTCCGGTAGAAAATATCTTCCGGAGCTAAATCAACCGCAAGCAACCGGAGCGCGTGCCTGGTAGTAACCAATGTTTAGGTTAATCGCGGGTCCGCTGCTTCCAGCGCGGTGCGATCGCCGAGCCATCGATGAACTCAAAGCCGCCAGCCTCGTTGAGCGTGTGAAGTTTACGCCCGCTCCATAGCGCACCTGGATTTAAGATGGTTTCAACGACCTGCTCCATGCCGATCAAATCAAGGTGAGAAATGCGTGCGATGCCAAGCGCCGCGCCATAGCTCCTGCGGCAGTCCTGCACCGGGCGCAGCAGGTCGTTGCCGCGCCTGACGATGCGGCCGGCCGGCCGCGCCGAGGCGATGTCGATCAGCACGGGATTTTTGGGATGCGGCGTCCAGGGGCCGCGAAAATTCGGCGCCGACCATAGGTGCAGCGCGTCGGAGAAGGCGCCGCCACCGTCGCGGACGGTGGCGAACAGCCACCAGGCGCCGCCATGCTCGACAAGCGTGGCGTCGCTGGCCACGACACCGGACAGAAGCGTCGCCTCCTTGACCCATCCACCGGGGAAGGCGGTGGCCCGGTAGAGATCGACGGTGCCGTTGGCGCAGCTTTCCGGCACCATCCAGACCTCGCCGTCGCGCTCGAAGACGAAGGGGTAGGAGAGATGGTAGGGCAGATCCAGAACCGGTTCAGGTCGTCCGAGCGGGCCTGCCGGGCCGAAGGGCACGGCGGAGATGATGGCTTTGCCGAGCCGGTGGATATAGTCCTCGATGAACAGGGTCAGCTGGCCCTGGTAGAGGATGGGAAACGGATCGGCGTAGAAGCGGCTGCCATCGTCCGGCAGCTCTTGCCAACCCGACGCCGGATGGGCACGCAGGTCGAACAGATCGGAGCCCCCGGTTTGCCGCCAGCCGACCTTCCAATGCGGCGCGTTGTAGCAAAGGTGATAGATCTTCTGGACGATCCGCCGCGCCAGCGCCTTGCCGGCTCTGACCCCAAGCTTGCCGGCCGAGGGCATTGGCGGCGGGCTGCCTGCCTGCGCCGGCTCTGGCAGATCGGGCACCGACTTTGCCGCGCCTGACATGGCAGCGACGATCAGGCTTGCTGTGCGCGCCAGCATATCCTGGAAGGACGCCAGCGCGATGCCGCCATATTCTGTGCCCAGACGCCCGGCCGCGATCGCAACGCCGTTCTCCTCGATGCGGGCAAGTGGCGTGCGGCCGGCGAGGATCGAGGCCAGCAAGGCCGCTTCGCCGCTGGCGCCGTCATAGGTGACGTGCCAGACGCGTGTGCTTTCCAGCCTGACATCGCCGCAGAGGTCGATGACCAGGTCGGGCGAAGCGGGGGACTGCCGATAGGGCGCGAGCGCCGAAAGCGGCACACGCTTGGCCAGTCCATCATGGGCCAGTCCATCATGGGGCAGTCCGTGGATCGCCGTTTCGAGTTGAAACAGGGCTGCGGCGCTGCGCGGAATGCCGCTGCCCGCCGGCCTGACATCGACGGACAGTTCGTCGCCGAGCGCGGCAAGGCGCTCCAGCAGCGTGAGATGAAAGGCGCGGACACAGTCTCCGTCCAGGCGTAGACTTATCTGCATGGTGGAGGCCCGAAAACGCGGTGCCCGGCCTTGCCGGCCAGGCCGGTCCGGTCAAATTGTAACCCCATCTGCATCCGTCTCCGCTCGCCGCGTAACCAACACCTCGATATGTATATTTTTAAGCAAACCGCGTGCCAAAATTCACGTCACCTCTCAACATAATTAACAATGTTTTAACAGTTGGAGGAATAGCTAGTTAGCGCCGCAACTGACCTTGCCGGCATATGGAGTATTGTCGGAGGCAGCCATGCAATCATCCCTGCCCATGGTTCCTCAGCAACACTCTCCGGATGCGGCACGCGCGGGATCATACGCAGCTTCGACTGTCGAACTGGGCGACCTGAAGCGCATCCTGGTGCGCCGCCGGTTCTGGATCTTCGGCACTGTCGCACTGCTGACGCTGGTCGCCCTTCTCTACGGTCTTTTCACGCCCGCGCTCTACAGCTCGGCGGCGGAAATCCTCATCGATCCGCAGGACCTGCAGGTGGTCACCAACGACGTCAATCCCAGCCGTATCTCACCCGATGGCGGCATCACGCAGGTCGAGAGCCAGGTCAGCGTGGTCCAGTCGACAGGCGTGCTGATGCGGGCGATCGCGGCGACAAACCTGACGCAGGATCCGGAATTCAACGGGCAGGGCTTGCTGTCGCGCCTGCTCGGTTCGGCATCGGCCGAAGGCGACAGGTCGGTGCAGACACTCGACGCGCTGCGCCGGCGCCTGGCGGTCAAGCGGGCCGACAAGGTCCTGGTCCTCGACGTCATCGTCACCGCCAAGAGCGCCGACAAGGCCGCCCTCCTGGCCAACGCCATCGCGCAGGCCTACCTGGTCGATCAGGCGAGCGCGCGCGCGAAAATGGCCAGGGACGCCTCCGAGTCGATCACCGCCCGGCTGGACGAGCAGCGCAAACGCGTCCAGCAGGCCGAGAATGCCGTCGAGGCCTATAAGTCCGCCAACAACATGGTGATGGCGGCAGGGAACCTGGTCAGCGACCAGGAACTGACCGAGATCAACACGCAGCTTGCGGCGGCGCAGAGCCGCACCGCGGCGCTGAAGGCGCAGGTCGACCAGATGCGCCGGCAGAGCGGCACGGCGGACGCAACCTCGGAAGCGATGCGCTCGGCGGTGATCTCGAGCCTGCGGGCACAGGAGGCGACGCTGGTCGACCAGGTCTCGCAGCTCGGCACGGAGCTGGGGCCGCGTCATCCTTCGCTGATCGCAGCCCAGCAGCAGCTGCGCGACACGCGCCAGCTGATCGCGCGCGAGCTCGGCCGCATCGCCACCGCCACCGAGACGGACTACGAGCGGGCGCTGGCCAACCAGCAGGCGCTGGAAGCCAAGGTCGCCGGCATGAAGAGCAAGTCGCTCGACACCGACCAGGCCTCGGTGCGGTTGCGCGAATTGCAGCGCGATCTCGAGGCGCTACGCTCCGTGTACTCGAACTATCTCCAGCGCGCCCAGGAGACGCGCGAGCAGATCAATGTCGACAGCACCAATGCGCGCATCATCTCCAATGCCATGCCCGCGTTGAAGAAAAGCTGGCCGCCTTTGCCGCTGCTGTTGCTGGGCGCGATATTCGGCGGCCTCGGGCTCGGCACCGGTCTGGCGCTGATCGCCGAATATTCCTCGCCGACGGTGCTTTCCAGCGCGCAGATGCAGTCGGCCATCGACGCGCCGGTGCTGGGCGTGGTGCCGGCAAATTCAGGCACTGGGTGGCGCTGGTGGCCTTTCGGCGCAAGTTCGGCCGCCGCCTCCAGCCAGAAGACCGACGCCGTTGTCGGCCTTGCGCTGAGGCGCATGTTCAGTTCGGGCCAGCGTCCGGCGGACTGGCCGCTGGTGCCTTCCATCCTGGTGACATCGTCGCCGGGCGAGGGCGCGCAGCGCAGCCGGGTGGCGCGGCTGCTGGCCAATGCCGCGGCGTCCAGGGGCAGCCGGGTGCTGTTCATCGATGCCAATGCCGGCGGCGGCGACCAGAAGGATCCGCAGCCGGGGATCCTCGATGTGCTGCGCGGCGAGTACGCCTTTGAGGCCGTCAGCCATTACGCCGCCGGCAGCAACGTTGCCGTGCTGGGCAGGGGCCGCTCAAAGGCGGTTTTCCAGGAAGCGCATGGCATCTATTTTGCGCAGCAGATGCTGGCCCGGGCCAGCCGGAGCTTCGAACTCGTCGTCATCGACGGCGGCGCGCTGGCCGACAATCTCAATGCCTCGCCGCTGGTTGCCATGGCCGACGAGATCGTACTCGTCGCCACGCTGAACGCCACCCCGATGCGCGACGTCACGACGACCGCGCAGGCGGTTTCCGTCATGGGGCGGTTGCCGACGGCGGCCTTGCTGGTCGACGAGGCCGCCTGATATGGCTGCCGGTTGGAGCGCAAGCGCTTCGAACCATGGTGCTGCCGCACCCCGCGCCGGCACGTCGCTCGATGCGCTGACGCGCTTCGGACTGATCGCGGCGGTAGCGGTGCTGTTCGGCATCTCGGGCGGCATGCTGTGGCTGGTCGGCTACAATTATGATGGCCTGTTCGGCAACCCGGCGACCAAGATCCACCCGTCCACCTATCTCATCGTCCTCTTGTTTGCCTGGCGCTCCTGTGCGTCAGGCAATCCGGTCGGCTATATCGTCCATCTCGCCGACAGGCGGCCGGCCAGCGCGCTGATGGCCGCCATATCGATCGTGCTTTTGTTCGTCGTCATCGCCAGGCAGCGGCCCGGCATGGCTGGCATGATCGATACGTTCGTGGCCGCGGCACTTCTGGTGCTGATGCTCAGCGAGGACGACGAACGGACATTCGCCGGGCTGCAGACCGTCGTTCACGTTGTCATGACGGCGAATGCGCTGCTTGCCCTTTTCGAGTTCGCCACCAAGACGCTTATCTTCCCCTATCGCCTCGACGGCGTGGCGTTTACCACCGATCTGCGCTCGAGCGCTCTGCAGGGACATCCGCTCGCCAATGCCATGGTGACGTCGATCTACGTGCTTGCGCTGCTCTCCGGTGCCAGATCCCTGTCGACGCCTGTGCGGATAGGATTGATCGGCCTGCAATGCGCGGCACTTGTCGCGTTCGGCGGCCGTTCGGCGATGGTGATGACGATTGTGCTGGGCGGTTGCTACCTGCTTTCCAAGGGCATCAGCAAATTGCGCCGGGGACGCGTCAATCTCCTGGGTGCGGCACTCGGCTTCATGCTTGCCGCGCTGCTGCCGGTCGTCATCATCGTGGCGGCATATTATGGCTTTTTCGACGCGCTGCTGGAGCGCTTCGTGTCGGACAGCGGCAGCGCCAATGCCCGCGTCGAGATGTTCGAGCTCTTCAAGCACCTGGAATTACGCGATCTGATCGTGGGGCCGGATGTCGACCTAATCGACAGCCTGCGCCGCATCAACGGTCTCGAACAGGGCATCGAGAACCCGATTATCCGCACCGTCCTCTATCAGGGCGCCTTCTTCACCCTTTTGCTGACGTTCGGTTTCGTGCTGTTCCTGTTCGAGGTGGCGCGCCGCTGCCATCCCGGCATCTGGCTGCCGATGCTGGGCTGGGTCATTCTGATCAACACCTCGGAAAGCGTCGCGTCGAAGACGACGCTGCTGACCAAGTTCGTGGTGCTGGCGCTGGTGCTTTACCGGCCGACGCGGGCAGCGTTCAGGCCCGTCAGTCCGCCGGCATGGTCAGGCCAAGCGCCGCGATGATATCGGGGTCCAGTGCCCGGGTGGTGTCGTCCATCATGCCCATGCCATCGAAGAGATCCCACAGTGCCCAGGCGAGGCCGAGTTCCTCGGCGCTTCGCCTGACATCGGCGATGTAGCGCGCTCGATCCGGATTGGGGGCGGCGACATAGCGGGCGTCGGTGCGCAGCGCGCCGAACTCGCCCATGATGATGCGTTCCGGCGCAAGGCCGTGGCCGTCGGCCCAGTCGCGAACCTGGCGAAGATATTTGTCGACAAACCAGCGGTCGGGCCGGGCGTCGAAATAGACTTTCAGCACACGCTCGGTCTCGGCATAGGCTGCCTGCTTGGCGTCTTCAGGGGTTTCGGTGTCCTGCGCCATGCGCGCCCTGACCGATGCCAGCGTCGGTTCCAGCGAGCCGGCGGATGCCGGCCACGGCACATTGTTGAGCGACCGGTAGACGGGCTCGCGCATCCAGGGTGCCCCCTGATGGCTGAACAGATAGGGCTCATAGAAGTGGAAGGTGAACAGGATCGGCTCGAACGGGGACAGGGGTGCCGGATCGAGCGCGGTCAGTCCGCTCACCATCGAGCCGCAGCCGCCGGTGACGATCAGCGGCAGGGTCGCGGCCGATGCTCTCGCCGCCGTCAGAAGTGAAAGCTGGATCTGCGACCAGACGTTCGACGCGCAGGCCTGCGCCGGCTCGTTGACCGGCTCGAGCGCCACCCTGCCGGGCTGGAACCGCGCCAGCCTGCCGGCAAGCTCGCCGACCAGCCCGCGGTAGAGATCGAACGCGGGTGCGGCGGTGCTGGAGACCATGCGGTCGGGGTTCCAGTAATGGGTGGCGGCATTGGCCTGGATGTTGACGATGATGCCGAGACCGGCGTGGAGGGTGGCCGTGACGGCGGCATCCAGCATGTCCAGCAACCGGCCGCGCGTGGTGGCGTCGGCGGCCAGGAAAGGGCCGGGATCAACAGGCAGACGGATGAAATCGAGCCCGGTCCTGCGCAGCCGACGCAGGTCGTCCGGGGTCGGCACCGGCCGTTGCGACTGGAAGGGCGGCCAGCCATAGTCGGTGCGCGGAGCGGGAAATTCGCGCGTCAGCGAGAACCAGGGCCAGGCGTTGACGCCACGCCGAAATCGCGGCCCGGCGGCTGCGCGAGCGATTGGTGCGACCGGGAGCGAGCCGAGCGCCGCCGCGGTGGACAGCGCCGTCCGCAGCACCCGCCGGCGCGACCAGCCTGTCATACGGTTCCTGGCGATGCGTGATCCATCGCGGTGGTCTTGGCGGCGGTCACGCCGAGCAAATGATAGGCCTCATTTTCATAGGCAAGCAGGACATCGTCCCAGCGGAAGGCTTCGCGGGCGCGCGCGCTGGCGGCAACGCCGCAGGCCTGGACCAAGGCATCATCGTCCAGCGCCTGCTGCATCCGCTTGGCGCAACTGTCCTTGTCGGTGAAGTAGATCGCCGCAGCCCCGGCGGTCCATCTGTTGTAGGGATTGTCGTGGGCGATCACCATGTTGCCGGCCGCCAGCGCCTCGACCAGCGAGGGGTTGGTGCCGCCGACCGTGTGGCCATGCAGATAGGCGCGGGCGTGGTATCTGAGCGCCTTGACCGTCGCCTGGTCGTAGATGGCGCCCGGCAGGACCACCGAGTCATTCGCCGCCTTGCGGATGGCGGCATGATAGGGGATGTCGTCGGACAGCGTTCCCAGCACCACCAGCTTCATGTCGCGCTTGGCAGAGCAAAAAGCTTCGACGATCGGCAGGATGCTGTTGTCGGGTTCGATGCGGGCGATCGAGATGAGATAGCGCCCGGGCTCGAGGCCGAGCGCCCGGACCGGCGCCTCGGGCGCCGATGTCACCGGATCGGCGCCATAGGCAATGGTGGCGATGGCGCTGCGCGGCCGGCGCGTCGCCAGGTGATCTGCGATGGCGGGATGATCGGCGACCAGCCGATGCGAGGCCCATGCGCCGATCCATTCGTTGAGCCAGAACCAGGTTCGCGCCGCCATTCCCCATTTTGGGCGGCGCCACTCGATGCCGTCCATGTTGGTGAAGATCTTGCGTCGCTTCAGCCTGAGCCAAGTCAGGAAGACCGCGCCATTGTAGCCGAGCACCAGGCAAACGCCCGGTCGCCGGGCGGCGTCGCGGGCGCATTGCCAGTCGAATTCCAGCGTCGCGCGCGGTCCCTTGGAGGCGACCTGGATGTGAATGAGCTCGATGCCGCGCCAGGTTTCGTTGCGCACCCTCTGGTCGATCCGCTCGACCTCATCCTGGCAATAGACGCCGACCTTCCAACCGCGCCCGACAAGAAATAGCGCCAGTTTTTCGGCAAAGGTTTCAAAGCCGCCATGGGCCGCGGGTATGCCGCGGGTCCCCAGGATCAGAATGGCGGGCGTTTCTGGTTTCATGGCCGGCGCACTTTCACATGTCTCATACATTAGATATTGCTTAATTTATAATGGGCAGATGGCAACTTCCGTGCCAGCTCCCGATTTCGGTATCCTGCGAGGGATCATCGCGCGGGGTTGTAAAAAAACGGTGTTGAAGCCGATGGTTGTTTCATTCTCGGTCAACCCTTCTGTGCGTAGCTGTATCGAAACGAAGCAATGCCTGGGGCGTACGGCCGGCAGTCGGGCGTATCGAACCAGGCATGATTCTTGCGGACGGGCTTCTGCCACAATCGCCCAGCGCGATGGTTGTAGCACCCGGCGGGATATAAAGATGCGGATTGCCTGCGTTCATCAGGGTTATGAACTCTATGGTTCTGACCGCAGCTTTGCGGAGAGCGTTGCCGCGTTGCGCGCCGCGTTTCCGTCGGCCGACATCGAAGTGGTTTTGCCACGTAGCGGGCCGATCGTGCGGATTCTGGAAGCGCATGCCAGCCGGATCGTCTTCGAACCGCTGTGGGTGCTGAGGCGCCAGGCCATTGCGCGCCTTGCGACCGTCGAGATGGCGCGATTGCCGGTTGCCGTGTTCAGGGCGTGGCGGCGGCTCAAGGATTGCGACCTCGTCTATGTCAACACCTCGATCGTGGCCGACTACGCGCTGGCCGCACGCCTTCTTCCCCAAAAGGCCGTCCTGCACATCCACGAAATCCCCGAAGGCGCCATGCGCAGGATACTCGTCGGCCTGATGCGCTGGAGCCATGCCGATCTGATCTTCAATTCACACGCGACACGCGCCGCGTTTGGTGATCCCAAGGCGGCGCGTGCGTATGTCGTCTACAACGGTGTTGCCGGGCCGGCGGCGGTCGAACCGATGACGTATGATGGCAAGCGCCCATTGCGGGTGCTGCTGCTTGGCCGTATCAACCGGATCAAGGGGCAGGAGATCCTGCTGGAGGCGATCGCCTCGATGCCGGCGGAACTCCAAGCGAGGATCGAGGTGCGACTGGTCGGCGGCGCCTTCGAAAGCACTGAGCGCGAGCATGCGCTTGCCGAACTGGTCGAAACCATGGGGCTTACCGGGCGCGTCAGAGTCCTGCCTTTCATTCCCGACCCTTCGGAGCATTATCGATGGGCCGATATCGTCACCGTGCCGTCGCGGCGTCCGGAATCGCTGGGCCGCGTCGCCATTGAGGCGATGGCATACGGCCGGCCGCCGCTTGTGTCGGCGATAGGCGGGCTGGTGGAAGTGGTCAGCGACGGGGAGACCGGCTGGCATGTTCCGCCCGGCGACGCAGCAGCTCTTGGCGCGAAATTGCAGGAGATCATCCTCGCCCCTCAGGCCTGGCGCGGGTTTGTCGCTGCCGGGCGCGCGCGCTACGAGGCAATCTTCAGCGAGCCGGTCGCGGCCGCGGCGATCACCGCGATCGCCGCCGACAAGCTGAAGACGACCATCGCGCGGCCGGGCAGGGTGCCTGCTGCCCGCGAAGCGGAGACGCGGCCGTGAAGTTAGCGTTTCCGAGCCATCTGGTTCGACGCCTCGTGCTGATGATCGGCGGCGAGGCGATGCAGAGCGGCTTTCATTTTGCCCTCAACATCATGCTGTTGCACATGCTGTCGGCGCAGGGCTACGGCCTCTTCGCCATCGGCATGGTGATGGGCGGTGTCGGCCTGTCCTATATCAGGTCACTCACCGCCGTTCCCGCCAGCATCTGGATGAGCAAGAGCACCAACAGCGCCGGCGTCGATACCTATGACGTGGCGTTCGGAACGGCGGCGCTGATCGTGGCGTTGCTGATGGCCGTCGGCACGGCAGTCCTGATGCATGTCCTTGGCGATCCAAGCGGAATTGCCGCCGGCTGCTTCGTCGGTGCCTGGTCGTTGCGCAGCCATATGCGCACGGCTTTCTTCGCACGGCGCCAGCAGGTTGTCGTCTCCATCAGCGATGGCGCGTTTACAGTCGCCGGCTGTGTCCTGACCGGGCTGTCGATCTGGTTGGTCCAAGACCCGCTGCAGACCGTGTTCTATGCACTAGCCGCGGCAAATGTATTCGGCATTTTCGTCCTGGTCCGGCTGGCGCGGCGCTCGCTTCGCATCAGCTTCCGCATGCCGACGCGGCGACGCTATGTCAGACTGTGGCCCCAGCTGCGCTGGTCGGCATTCAGCGCGACCACCACCAACATCCAGGGTCAATGTCTGGCGCTGCTGGTCGCCGGCATTGCCGGTCCTGCCGCCTACGCACCGCTGGCGGCGGTTCTGGTGCTGTTTGCCCCGCTGCGCATCATCAGCCTTGCTTTCGTCAACATGACGCAGCCGGATCTCGCCAGGCTGATGCGGAACAATGAAACAGGCCGTGTCTGGACGCAGGCCAAGATCTGGGCGCTCGTCATGGGGTTTGGCGGCCTTGCATATGGATGCGCCATCATGTTCGTCCTGCCGATGATAAAATCCCAGGCTCTCCAGGACGCTTCGACCTGGTTCATCGGACTTTTCGTGATCGCGAATTTTGTCCCGATCATGCTCTATATCATGCCCCGTATCGTGCTTGAGATACTCGGCGATTTTCGGATCGTCGCGTTCACCACGACGGGCGGCGCGGTCGTCGGGCTGGCACTGATCGCGGCCCTGCTGGCAATCGCGTCTCCGCCGTGGGCGTTGTTGGGTTCCGCCGTCTCGGAGATGTTCGTGCTCGTGGCATCATGGTATTTCGCGCATCACCGCATGTGGAATATCGAGCATCCCGACGAGGCGCGCGACAGCCGGTTGGGCGCGTGGCGGCGCACGCTGTCGTTCGCCACGGCAAAGCGATAGGAAAAAATATGGCAGTCCAGGCGGTGCAAATTGCTGCGGCGACCGGCTCGCCCGATGGCCAGTCCTCCCATCCGGCCACCGTCGTCGCCAACGATGCATACACGGCGCGGCTCCACACCAGCCTGGAAGCGGTGAGGCCGCTCTGGCTGCGCCTCCAGGCGGACGGTGTGTGCACCGCCCACCAGAATTATGCCTGGGCCGAGGGGATCGTAGCGCGGCTGATGCCGGAAGGTGCCGAACTGCTCATCGTGGAGGTAAACGACGCCGTGACGGGCGTGCCGCGAATGCTGGTGCCGTTGATACGGCGACCGGCTTTCCGCCATCGGGTGATCGAGTGGCTGAGCTGTGGCGTTTGCGACTATTCGGCACCGTTGCTGGCCGATGCGAGCCCGTGGACGACGCAGTCGGCGCAGGCCGCGTGGGCCGCGGTGCGTTCCGTGCTGCCGCCGGCGGACCGTATCCAGATCAGGGGAATTCCGCAATCGATCAGCGGTGTCGCCAATCCGCTGGCCTTGTTGGCGGCCACGCGCGATTCCCTGCATACCAGCTTCGGCCTCACCATCGACGGCGATCCGGAGACCGTCCTCAAGCGACTATGCCGGCCATCCTTCGTCAAGGCTTTCAACAAGGACTGGCGTCGCCTCGAACGGCTTGGCGGCGTGGAACTGGTCGAAGCCAACACGCCGGCCCTGGTGGAGGTCATCTTCGCCGGCCTGGTCCGGATGCGGCTCAGCCGCTTTCGCGAACTGGGCCGCTTCGACCTGCTGACGCAGGCGGCGGTTGTCGATTTCTATCGAAACGCTGCTCTCGAGGGCCTGTCGGATGGGTCGGTGCGGCTCTTCGGGTTGCGTGTGGGTGAAGCTCTTATCGCGGTCCAATACCTGCTGATCCATCAAGTCACCGTTCATGCTCTGCTGATCTCAATCGATCAGGGCGCGGTGCCCAATGTCTCGCCGGGACTTCTGATCATGGGCAAGTTGATGAGCTGGGCGCGCGGGCGCGATTTCAATTATTTCGACCTGTCGGTAGGCAACCAGAGTTATAAGGAACATATGGGTGCCTTGGGTTCGGGTCTGCGCGAGCTTTGCCACGGGATTACGGTGCGAGGCAGCGCCGTGAGCGCAGCCATCGAGATCCGCAACCGGGCCGAGGTGTTCGTGCGCTCCAAACCTCGGCTGCTGAAGAGGCTCCAGGGACTGATGCGGGGTTTGCGGCGCCTGCGCGGGGGATCAGAATGACGGGAGAAGCATGTGGCAAGCTACGCGGCGGGAACGACTCCGATAAAGGATTTGCCCGGTGGGCCGGTTTCCCCTGCTGTCGCCAACGTTGATGCAACCGCGCACTTCACGGCTCGGCTGCACACCAGCTTCGACACCGTAAGGCTGCTATGGCTGCTCCTTGAAGCTCACGGCGTCTGCACTGCCCACCAGCATTATGCCTGGGTCGAAGGAATCGCCGCACGGCTGATGCCCAAAGAAGCGGATCTGGTCCTCGTCGAGGTGAGTGACGCCGTGACCGGCGCGCCGGCCATGCTGCTGCCGCTGATGCGGCGGCGGGCTCTCGGCCACCACGTGATCGAATGGCTGAGCTGTCGCGTGTGCGACTACTCAGTGCCGCTGCTGGCGGATGGGAGAGCGTGGACCAGGCAGAGTGCCGACGCCATGTGGGCGGCGGTCCGTGCCGTGCTGCCACCGGCGGATCGCATCCATATCGCGGGAATTCCGCAGCAGGTCCACGGCGTGGCCAATCCGCTGGCATTGCTTTCGGTGGCGCGGGACTCCATCCAGGTCAGCTCCGGCCTCGTCCTGCATGGTGATCCGGAGACGCTCATCAAGCGGATCTGCAAGCCGTCCTTCGCCAAGGCCTTCCGCAAGCATTGTCGCGGCTTCGAACAGCTTGGTGGCCTCGCTCTGATCGAGGCCGACACGCCTGATCTGGCCGAGGAGCTCCTGGATGCGCTGTTGGAACTGCGGCTCAAGCGTTTCCGTGAGCTCGGGCGTTTCGACCTCCTGACTGAGGCGCCGGTCGTCGATTTCTACCGCGCCGCGGCGCTGCGAGGCCTGTCCAATGGATCGGTGCGGCTCTTCGGACTACGCGTCGGTGAAGCCTGGCTCGCCTCCATCTATGTGCTGGTCAGAAAAGGCACACTTCACGCCCTCCTGCTCGGCATCGACCAGAATGCGGTCGCCAATGTCTCACCCGGCCTGACGACGATGGGCAAGCTGATGATGTGGGGATGCGAGCGGGGCTTCGACTATTTCGACCTGTCGGTCGGCGGCCAGGGCTACAAGCAACATATCGGCGCCTCGAGCTCGGTACTGGCCGAGATTTGCGAACCGGTGACGGTGCGGGGCAGGGCTGCGAACGCAGCCATTTTGCTGCGCAGCCGGGTCGAAGGCATGACGCGGTCGCGTCCCCGGCTGCTCAAGGCCGTCCAGGGCCTGACGCGCCGCTTGCGGCGATTGAAGGACTGAGGACGAACGTTTGCCGGTCCTGCGATGCAGAGCACCAAGGCCGGCAGGCAAGCTTGTTGACAGGGTCGGTTAACTCTATATCTGAAAGCGCGGCTTGACGTTCAGAAATGAGTGTCCTCGGCAGATTTTTTTAGTTAGCGTTTTCGGCAGATCATCTCGATGAATGCAAGTTTAGGAGATGGGATTCGTTCCATCCTCATTATCCAAACGAAGTACATTGGAGATGTCGTTCTGACATCTGCTTTGGTTCGCAATCTACGTCTTTCTTATCCACAAGCATCGGTGACCATGCTTTGTGCGCCGGGTCTCAAGGAGTTCATCGTCGCGCAAGGGATCGCCGATGTTGCCGTTGGCTTTGAATCCCGTGGCAGAGGAAGGACTCTGCGCAAGCGTTTGAGCGACTATCGTGGCGTCATCTCTGATTTGCGGCGTCGAAGATTTGATCTTAGCATCGACCTTACCGATTCAAAAACCTCGCGGATCATGCATCGTTTGATCGGCGCTCCACTTCGCGTCGGCTTCGATCCTTCCGAGCATCCGATGAAGTTCTGGGAAATCCAGCTTGCAAACGTTCTCGCCGCGACCTTCGGACATGGCGGACCGCATTATCTCTACAGGAACCTGTCTCCACTCCGCGCCCTTGGGCTGGATTGTGAGGACCCAACACCTCGGCTGCAGCTGACCAGTACTGCCCAGGAAGAGTGTGCCAGGCTTCTTGCGGAAAACGCTTTGGCGAAGAAGTCTTACGTGGCCGTGCATGCCGGCGCGAGGTTCGAAGGCCGTTGTTGGCCGCCGCAACATTTTGCTGCGGTCATCGACGAAGTATACGCCAAAACCGGGCTGCGATCCCTCCTTGTTGGCGGGCCGGATGAAGGGCTTGCCGCGCAAAGGATCCTTGAAGTGGCAGCATCGCCGGTCGCAAGTGTCGTCGGAAAAGCCTCGCTTGAGGTCCTGACGGCATTGTTGGCCGAAGCGTCGATCTTTCTTGGCAATGAGAGCGGCCCGATGCACATCGCGGCCTCTGTCGGAACTCCAGCGGTGGGGCTGTACGGTCTGACGTCGCCAGAGCAATGGGGCCCGTTCGGTGTTCCCAACCGGACGCTCCAGCCGCCCATGCCTTGCCCATGCATCGCTCCAGGTGTGTGTAAAGAAAACAACGCCGGTGGGGTCTATTGCGTCCAGCGGCTCCAGGTTGCCGATGTTGCGGCGGTGACACTCGATCTCATCGGCACGGAAGTTCAAAAATCTGCTCATTCGGGCATGCCGGCCGCGTAGCAGGGCGGCAGCGACGGGCGATTGTTTGGCGGCGCGCTTCACGTCTTGATTCAGGCCGAGGCTCAAACATCTTCAAAAGATTGGCAAATTTGACCGGGCCGCATCCTGCGCTGTCCGCGAAATTGACAGGACGGCGCGTCTCCGCCATCCTTGACCCCAGTCGTCAGGCTGCCGGCAGCGGCCGCGTTGTGTGTCTGGGGCGACCGAGGGCAGTGTCATGTTCAGTCCCGTCACAGGTCAGAATTCCAAGCGCGCCGCGGTGCGCAAGGCGCTCGATCGTCACAAGGTCTACATCACCGCGCAGCGTTTTTCGGCAGGCAGCTACCAGGCCCGGGTTCTGGTCGACGGCGAGGCCTATTGGGTCGACGAATTCCGGCTGAGCCAGCTGCAGCAGGGACTGTCGCCGGCGGAGCTCGAGTTGACGCCGGCTGCTGACGATTGAGCGCGACTGGCTTGTTCCTGGCCTCCGTGCTTGGACCTTTGCCATGACCACCCCGCCAAAGCTCCAATCCTACCGCGCGAGGCGTGAATTTTCCAAAACGCCGGAACCGGCAGGCGGCCTCATCACGGACGAAGGCAACCGCTTCGTTGTCCACAAGCACCACGCCACCGCGGACCATTATGATCTGCGCCTACAGGTCGGCGATGTCTTGAAAAGCTGGGCGGTGCCGCGCGGCCCTTCGCTCAATCCGGCCGACAAAAGACTGGCGGTCGAGACCGAGGATCATCCGCTCGAATATATCGACTTCGAAGGTGTCATTCCCGAAGGCGAGTATGGCGGCGGGCCGATGATCGTCTGGGATACCGGCAGCTGGGCGCCGATGGACGATGTCGAAAAGAGTTTGCGCACCGGCGCCTTCAAGTTCCGGCTGGCCGGCGACAAGCTCAATGGCGGCTGGATGCTGACCCGGCTGAAGCCGAAACCCGGCGAAGACGAAAACAAGAAGAACTGGCTGCTGTTCAAGGAGCGCGACCTCGCCGCCGACACCGCGCTTGACATCCTCACGGCCCGGCCGGAAAGCGTCAAATCCGGATTGCGCATCGAGGAGCTGGCGGCGCCGGCGAAGCCAGCCGCCAAACCCGCGCCCAGACAGGGATCGCTGAAGCCCGGCACGCTGCCGGGCGCGTTCAAGGCCCCCATGCTTGCTCGCATCGAGCCGCAACTGGCGACGCAGATGCCAAAACCACCGGATGGCGAGGACACAAGGGAAGTCTGGCTGCACGAAATCAAATTCGACGGCTACCGCACCATGGCGCATCTTACTGAGGGCGCGGTCAAGCTGATCACCCGTGGCGGCATCGACTGGACGAAGCGCTATGGCGACCTGCCGCATGCGTTCGCCAAACTGCCGTGCCGCGACGCCATCGTCGACGGCGAGATCGTGGTGCTCGATGCCAAGGGCATCAGCCGCTTCGCGCTGCTGCAGGATGCGCTGGCGCAGGGCGCCGGCAGCAAGCTCCATTTCTACGCCTTCGATCTTCTCCATCTCGACGGCTGGGACCTGACCAAGGCGCCGCTGGTCCGGCGCAAGGCGCTGCTGGCGCAGATGCTGTCGGGCCTCGGCGCCAATTCCGCCATCCAGTTCTCCGACCATGTCGAGGGCTCGGGGCAGGGGCTCTACGACCAGGCGGCGGAACTGGGGCTGGAGGGTGTCGTCTCCAAGCGCGCCACGGCCATCTATCAGAGCGGCCGAAGCAAAAGCTGGACCAAGACCAAGGCGCTGCTGTCGGACGACTTCGTCATCGCAGGCTTCACCATCTCCGATGCGGCCGAAGGGCTGGCGGCGCTCGGCATGGCAGAGTTTGAGGATGGTGAATTCCATTATCGCGGCAAGGTCGGCACCGGTTTCGATGCCGCCACCGCCGGTGAGTTGCTCGGCAGGCTGGAGCCGCTGGGGGAAGGCGCCACGCCGCCCGAGGGCGTCCCGCGCGAAATCATGCGCGAGATGAACTGGGTGCGGCCGCTGCTGTCGGCGCACATCCATTACGCCAACCGCACATCGGACAACGCACTGCGCCACGGCGTCTTCCGCGGTTTGAGGGATGTCGGCCTGTCGACGCCGGTCTCGTCCAAACGCAAGCGGCTGATCGCCGAGGCCGACCTTGCCACCATCTGGGTGACCAATCCGACGCGCCGGCTGTTCGGCAAGACCGGCCCGACCAAGCTCGACATCGCCGTCTATTATGCGCTGGTCGGCGATTTCATGCTGCCGCACATCCTCGGTCGGCCGGTGTCGCTGGTGCGCTGCCCGACCGGCCTGCCGAAGGATTGCTTCTTCCAGCGCCACGCCTTCACCGGCATGCCGCCCTCGGTGGTGACATTCGAGGCGACAAATTCCGAGGGCGAGACCAAATCCTATCTCTCGGTCGAAGGCGCGAAAGGGTATCTGGCGCTGGCGCAGTTCGGCGTCGTCGAGTTCCATACCTGGGGCACCCACCGCACCGGCCTCGACAGACCCGACCAGATCGTCCTCGACCTCGATCCGGGCGAGGGGATTTCATGGCGCGAGGTGGTCGAGGCCGCCGTGCACATCAAGGGCGAATTGGAGCGCCTGGGGCTGGTGCCGTTCGCCAAGACCTCCGGCGGCAGCGGCATCCACATCACCGTGCCGGTGACGGGCAAGCAGAACTGGAAGAAACTGCACCAGGCGACCAGCGCCATCGCCACGCATCTGGCGACAACGGCGCCGGACACCTTCACCACCACCATGGGCAAGGACAACCGCAAGAAGCGCATCTTCATCGATTATCATCGCAATGCGCGCGGCCACACCTCCGCAGCCCCTTACTCCTTGCGCGCCCGCACCAATCTGCCGGCCTCGACGCCGGTGAGCTGGAGCGATCTGGAATCCATCGATGCGCCGCAGGATCTGAACTATTCCTCCCTGCCGGGGCTGCTGGCGACGTCGGGTGATCCGTGGGCGGAGATCAACGAGTTCGCGCGGGATTTGCCAGTGTTCGAGGGAACGAGGAAGTAGTCGCGAGATGAGGGCGCAGCCCCGCCAGCGTCTCAATTCCAAGTCCATCGACGCTTCCGACAATTTGAATTATTCTCTCCGCCACGACCTCAAAGACGTACCGGAAGATTTCGTCAGGGATTTGCCCGTATCGTGTGGGGTCGGTGTAGGATTTCCTCGGCGCCAATCGTCCTTCGGACGAAAAGCGCTGCAGCAAATGTCAGTGCATGGCCGCGTAGGAGTGTTTCATGGCGCCCAGGGCAAGTTGGAAAGGTTACCTCAAACTCAGCCTCGTGAGTTGTCCGGTGCGGTTGTATCCCGCCACCAGCGCCAGCGAGCGCATCAGCTTCAACCAGCTGCACAAGAAGACCCACAACCGCATCAACATGAAACCGGTCGACCCCGAATTGGGGCTCGTCGAGCGTGCTGATCTGGTCAAGGGCTACGAATACGAGGACAAGCAGTACATCATCATCGATGATGCCGACCTCGATGCGGTGCGCATCGAATCCAATCACACGATGAACATCGAGGCCTTCGTCGACGAGGACGAGGTCGACGTCATCTATCAGGACGCGCCCTACTACATGGCGCCCGACGGTGCGATGGCGGAAGAGACCTTTGCCGTGCTGCGCGAAGCGATGCGCAAATCCGGCAAGCTGGCGATCGCCCGCCTGGTGCTGTCCAGCCGCGAGCGCGTGGTGACGATCGGCGCGCGCGAGAACGGCATGTTCGTGTGCACCTTGAGGAACCCGAACGAAGTTCGCGGGACGGCTGAATATTTCGGCAACATCCCAGCCGGCAAGCCCGACCCCGAAATGCTGCAGCTCGCCGAAGCGCTGATCAAGCAGAAGGAAACCACCTTCGATCCGAAGAACTATGAGGACCGCTACGAGGCGGCACTCATGACGATGATCCGCGAGAAGCTGAAAGGCCACAAGCCAATCATCGCGGCGGCACCAGAGCGCGGCAATGTCATCAACCTGATGGATGCGCTGAAGGCCAGCCTGTCGCAATCGAAGCCGCCGGCCAAATCGAAGAGCAAGGCCGACGAGGTTGCCAAGCCCGCCGCGAAGAAGGCGGCAGCGGGTGGCGCTGCTGAAAATCCGTTGAAGGCCAATCTGCTGAAGGCGGTCGGCAAGAGCAAGAAATGACGGCGCCGACCGGCGCTGTTTTCGGCACGATAGGCGCGCTGGCGGCTTTTCCGCTCAGGCTGGCTGCGCGGGAAGTGGAACGCCAGCACGGCCAGCTGCGGCGCGGTATCACCAGGCGCACCACGCATGTCGTCTTCGGCCGGACACTTCTCGCCAGGGCAGGCCTCGTCAAAAACGGCGATGCCGGGATCGAGCGCAGTGTCGCCGCCGAGCGCGCGGCCGGTCGAACGCTGATCAGCGAGAACGGATTCCTGCGCCTTCTCGGACTGATGAAGACACCGGAGGCGTCTTCACTGTCGCGGCAATCGCTGATCGATCAGTCGCGGCTATCAGGCTCCGACCTCGATTTTTTGTCGCTGTTCGATGCGTTCGAGCATGACACAGAACCTTATTCGTTCCGCGACCTGATCCTGGCGCGCAAATATGCCGGGCTCATCGCCGGCGGCGCGACATGGGGGGCGATCGCGCGCTCCGTCCACCGCTCCGGCCCGGTGGCGTCGCTGACCGCCAAGTCGCTCAATGTCGGCTCGCAGCATGGGCGCGCCGACGCGATCTATCTCGAAGGCGGCCAGAGCGAACTCGATGGGCAGTTGCTGTTCGATCTCGGAACAGCCGGGGCAGAGGGTGACGACACGCTGGAGGAGCTGTTCGCCGAGGCGGAAGCGGCGGAGGAGCAGGGCGACCATGATGGGGCCGCCGCGCTCTACCAGCGTTGCCTGGCCATCGATCCGAGCGATGCGATTGCCGCCTTCAACCGCGCCAACTGCCTGCGCGCCGGCGGCCACGCGGTGGACGCCGCGCATGACTATATCAATGCGATAAAACTCGACCCAGCCTTCGTCGAGGCGTGGTTCAACCTGGCCGGACTGATGAGCGAGCAAGGTCGCGAAGCCTCGGCGCGAAGGCACCTGCAGAAGGCGATCGCGCTCGACAAGACCTATGCCGATCCGGTGTTCAACCTTGCGAGGTTGGAGTTCGACGCGGGCAATCTGCCGGAGGCGCGGCAGCTGTGGGTGCGCTATCTCGAACTCGACGCGGATTCGGAATGGGCGCGGGTTGCAGCCAAGGGAGTGCAGTTCGTGGATCTGCAGCTGGCGCGGACGGCGGGGTGAGCATGATTGGCGAAGGCCGCGATGACAGCCAATCTCCCCCCTTGCGGGGGAGATGCCCGGCAGGACAGAGGGGGGGCGCTGTCCCGCCAACAGATCGGCCAATTTTGGGGCGTGTTCCCGCACGCAAGCCGGACCGAAGACTGGCATTCCTTCACGCCCCCCTCTGCCCTGCCCGGCATCTCCCCCACGAGGGGGGAGATCAGCAGCGTCGCCGTCGCGCCGGACATCACACCATGACCACCTTCCTCTTCGACGGTCCCGACACCGCTGCCATCACCATCCTGCTCGCCCATGGCGCCGGCGCGTCGATGGATTCGCCTTCAATGACCGCCACCGCCAAGGCGCTGGCCGCGGCAGGCTTACAGGTCGCACGCTTTGAATTCCACTACATGGCTGCCCGCCGCTACGGCCACCGCAAGCCACCGCCGAGGGCCGAGACGTTGAACCCGGAATATATCAAGGCGATAGCCGACCTCAGGGCAAAGGGCGTGACGGGACCGCTGATCATCGGCGGCAAGTCGATGGGCGGGCGCGTCGCCTCCATGGTCGCGGACGAGATGTTTGCCAAGGGCGAGATTTCAGGGCTGGTTTGCCTCGGCTATCCCTTCCATCCGCCGGCCAAGCCCGAGCAATTGCGCACCAAACACCTTGCCGATCTGAAGACGCCGACGCTGATCTTCCAGGGTACCCGCGACGAGTTCGGCACCAGGGACGAGGTTGCGACTTATGACCTTTCCGATCGCATCGAGGTCATCTGGCTGGAGGACGGCGACCACGATCTCAAGCCTCGCAAGAGCATCTCGGGATTTTCGGCGGCCGACCATCTGAAGACGCTGGCCGAGACGGTCAAGGCGTGGTCGGGTCGGATCGCTTCCTGAAGCGATGAAGATCGCCTCCTTCAACATCAACAACATCAACAGCCGGCTTGAAAACCTGCTGGGATGGCTGGCTGTGGCAAAGCCCGATGTCGCCTGCCTGCAGGAGCTGAAGGCGCGCGACATGCAGTTTCCACGCTCGGCATTGGCGGCGGCCGGCTATGGCGCGGTGTGGAAGGGCGAGCCGACGTGGAACGGTGTTGCCATCCTGGCACGGGGCGCCAAGCCAGTGCTGACCCGCGATGCCTTGCCCGGCGATGATGCCGACAGGCAGAGCCGTTATATCGAGGCGGCGGTGAACGGCATCATCGTCGCTTGTCTCTATGCGCCGAACGGCAATCCTCAGCCCGGCCCGAAATTCGCCTACAAGCTCGCCTGGCACGCACGGCTGGAGGTGCATGCCGAACAGTTGCTCGACACCGGCCTGCCGGTGGTGCTGGCCGGCGACTACAACATCGTGCCCGAGCCGCGCGATATCTACGCCACCCGCTCCTATGACGACAACGCGCTGGTGCAGCCGGAAAGCCGGGCGTCGTTCCAGCGCCTGCTCGATCAGGGTTGGCTTGATGCCCTGCGCAAGAAGCATCCGAAGGAAACGCTTTACACATTCTGGGACTATCGCCGCAACCGCTGGCCGCGCGATGCCGGCCTCCGGCTCGATCACATCCTGCTGTCGAAGAAACTGGCACGCCGCCTGACCGCCGCCGGCATCGACCGCGACGTGCGCGGCGAGGACGGCGCCAGCGACCATGCGCCGGTGTGGGTGGAATTGAAGTAGGCGACTGCTTTCATTGCGTCGCGCTTGAACGGGTCCCTGCAACGCGCTTAAAGTCTTTTGTCTCGATGCATGTTGCTGTCCCAATCCGGGTTCGCTTTTGGCCGACATGCAATAACCTGTCGGCAAAGTACTCCAACGCAGCCGGATCGCCCGTGAACGCAACCCCCCACGAGATTTGTGAATCGAGGCTCCATGCCTGACTTGGGCGCCGTCGAGATACTGGCCGCCGCCATTGTCGTGCTTGCGGCTGCTGTCATGTCCTGGCTGCTGTGGCGGAAGCGCAGCCGCCGCAAGGGACGGCGGCAGACCAATCCGGCTGCCGACTATGCCGTCCGTACCGAATGGAACGCCGGCGGGGGTATGCTCAATTACTCATCCTTCGTCTATTTCGATGTCGATCGCGACGGCAAATACGGCGCCGGAGACCGGCCGATGGCCGGGATCATGGTGCGGCTGTATGACGAGGCGGGCAAGCTCGCCGCATCCGCGCGCACCAACAATGCCGGCTTTGCCAATTTTCCCATGTCGGTGAAAAGCAGAAAGGCCGTGATCCGCAAGCCGGGCAACTGGCGCTTTGTGGTTTCGGTACCGCCCGGCTGGCAGGCGAAAAGCGAAAATGACATTCAGTCCCGACACTTCATGCCGCTGCCGGGTTCGCCGGCCGGGATGGTATCGCAGGAGATGCTGCTGCCGGTCGGTCTGGCACCGCCGCGCCGCGTCAGCGGGCGCGTTGCCGGCGATGGACCAGCGACCCTCTCCATGTCGGGGAACGGGCACGTCCTGGAGACGCGGGCACTGGCGCCGGGTGCCGTCTTCAGCTTCGACCTGGCTGAAGAAGCCGACACGGCCAGCGTCAGCGGCGGCGGCTTGGAGCGGCGGCTGACGCTGTCGCCCTACTCGGCGGATCTCGGCCTGCTGTCGCCGCAACGCGCCGGCATCGACACTGATGCCGCCCTCGAAACGATCGATTTCGACGATGTGACGTCGCGCCCCTTCAGGAAAATTCCGGCCGGTCATGCCGGATTGACGTGGCGCAACCTGAATGCGATGGCCCGCGACTACACCAAGGACAGCCAGGGCTATGTCAATGGCAATGTCTCCGGTGACTATGTGCTCTACACCAGCAGCGGGCTGCCGGCCGAATTCAGCTGCGAACGGCCGTTCGGCTTTCACTCGGTCATGCTGAGCGCCGCCTGGCTGGCGTCAGAAGGGGAGGTGGCGCTGATCGAAAGCTGGCTTGGCGAGCAGCTGATTGCAAGCGACGAGGTCACGCTGTCGGCGCTGACGCCGCTGCACTACGCCCCGATGCTCAAAGCTGTAACGCGTGTTCGCCTGTCGACGAAGCACTATTGGCAAATGGTGTTGGACGATTTGGTCCTGACGCGCTGAGATTTGGGCACGCCAAAGCGGAGCGAAATTTCGCCCCGCTTCAATCCAGGTTATGTTGACGGTCAGCCCGGCACAATAATAATCGAGGCGCCGTTGGCCGCAGTGACCGCCGACAACCGGCCTTTTTTCAAGAATGATGGCTTCACATAGATCTTTTTCATATCAGACTCTCCTAAAATCCCGATCCGATGATGCCAGACTGCGGCCATCTGTCAACCATGCGGCTGAAATCGGTAAAACTGCAATAAATCCAAGGAGGAGCGGCAAGGCGCCCGCCCTCCAATTCTTGTTTACGCCATCAGGGATCGAAGGCCTTCGATGCTTTTTCTGGAATTGCTCCAGCGCCAGGCACGTTTCGGCCAAGAGTGTGCCAGATTATATCGTGGCGCTGGTCGAGCCGTTTGCCGTGACGGCTGAAAGCTTGTCCTTCTTGACGAGAGCCGGCTTCGCGTAAGTCTTCTTCATGGTAATCTCTCCTCATCCCTACGCGAGAATGGCAGATACGCAAGATGTGTCAACCAAGCCGGGCGTCCACACGGGCTCTTGGCGACACGAGCTTGCGGCTGATAGTCTCGACGTCGACATGCGGGGCAACCGTCACATGGTGAGGGCCGCAACAACGCCCGAGGGATTTCAATGAACAAGGGTGCCGACAGATTGCTCGCGCTTGCCCTGGTCGTTGTCGCCATAGGCTGCCTGGCGCGGATCTATTGGCCGGCAATCGGCGAGGCTTTCCTCTGGCGCGGCTTTTCAGGCCCGCCGATGGATCCAGCCTCGTTACGGCTGGCGGGGTTCCTGGTGGCGGCGTTCGCCTGCCTGCTTGGTGCAGGGCTGTTTTGGGCCGGCCTCTTGCCGGACCGGTCGGGCCAAGCAGCGGGCGCGCCGCTGTTTGGTCGCGCGGCGGAGATGCAGGACGTTGGCAGGCCCGGCCTGCGCAGAGTCTTTCTCGTCCTGCCATTGGTCGTGGTCGCCGCACTGGCCGCCGACCGGTTCGGCCCTTGGCATGAGGGCGGCGACATAGCCAGCGAGCCCGTCGAACCGAAGGCCGACGAACCCAATCCTGGCGAGCCGAAGGCCAACGAACCCAAGGGGCAGGATGTCGCCAGCGCGCCGCCGGCCTCAGAGCCGGCAGCCCCACCGCCTGCACCAGCAGAAGCTGCTTCGCCGCCGGAGGCCGCCAATCCGCCTGCGGCACCGGTCCCACTGACGCCGCCGGCGCTGGTGCAACCGACCCCGCCAACGCTAGTGCCGCCGACCGCGCCCGCGCCTCCGGCGCCGCCGGAGGTCGCGGTCATTCCGCCGCCCATCGTGGCGCCATTGCCGCCGGCTCCGCCGCCGCTACCGACGCAGCCCGAGGGCCACCGCGACTCGGTCGTCTGGCTGGCGGTGGCGCCCGACGGGCACTCGATCATGAGCGCCAGCACCGATCACACGATCAAGCTGTGGGACATCGCCGCCAAGCAGCTGATCCGCACTCTCGGCGTGCACAAGGATATGGCCCGCACGGCGCTGTTCATGCCCGACGGCGTCAGCGCGCTGACGGCCGGCGACGACGGCGAGATCGTGCAGCGCAAACTTTCCGACGGCGCGGTGCTGCATGTCTTCTCCTCGGGCGGCAATGGCGGCGTCAGAAAGCTGGCGATCAGCCCGGACGGCAAACATGCCATCAGCGGGCACGACACGGGCAATGTCATCGTCTGGGATCTCAAGAAGGGCGCTGTGCTGCACGCCATGAGCGGGAACGGCTGGTCGGTCAGCGCCGTCGCCGTCGCGCCCGATGGCAGGCAAGCCCTCAGCGGCAGCATAGACGGCACACTGAAACTTTGGGACATCGAAAGCGGCAAGCAATTACGAAGGTGGCACGGGCATGAGCGAGGCACATATGGCGCCGCGTTCACCGCCGACGGGCATCATCTGGTCACCGGCAGTGGCGATTACACGATCAAGCTCTGGGATCTAGACAGCGGCCGCGAAGCGCGCCGCTTTGAAGGCCACGAAGGCACTGTCTACGCATTGGCGCTGTCGGCCGACGGCCAGCGCCTGGTCTCCGGCTCGCTCGACGGCACGGCGCGGCTGTGGGACATGGACACCGGCAACCAGATCGCGATGTTCGATAGCCGGACCGGCCCGATCTACGCGGTGGCCTTCACCGCCGATGGCACGGTGCTGACCGGCGGCAACGACCGCACCATCAGGGATTGGCCGGCCGCCGGCGGCGACAGCATCGTGCTGTTTGCCGGCGCGCCGGAGTGAACGGAACCTTGATCGCATTGTCCGCCGTGCTATGAAAAACCATGTCAGCTCCCAGCCTCCCGGACAACGCGCCGCTCATTGTCATCGATCTCCAGACCGGCATGTTCGACGGTGTGCACGAGCCGCCGATCCATGATGCGCCAGGCATTGTCGAGCGCACCAAGGCGGTGATCGATTGGGCGCGGCGCGGCGGGCGCAAGGTCGCTTTTATCAGGCATGACGGACCCGATGGCGATCCGTTGGCACCGGATGAGCCGGGCTGGCCGGTTTGGCCCGCGCTCGGCCAGGCGGCGGACGAGCCGACCTTTGCCAAATCGGTGCGCGATGCATTCAGCAATCCCGCCTTCGGCGACTGGGTGGCCGGGCAAGGTGCGGGTGCTGTCGTGCTCTTGGGCGCACAGACCGATTTTTGCGTGGCCGCGACGGTCAAGGGCGCGATCGCCAGAGGGCTCGGCGTGACCGTGGTGTCCGATGCGCACAGCACGCTGGACAATGCCAGCGAGAGTGCCGAACAGGTCATCACCAGGCACAATGGCGAATTCGCGGAGGCCGGTGTCAATCTGGTGACCACAAAGGCGCTTGTCGGCGGCTGAAGCCCGACCGTCGCCGCAGGCCGCATCAGGCAGGCCGGCTTGAGGAGTTCGCGAGGGAAGACAGCGCTGGGCGGCTGCCGTGGTCGACGCGGACGGGGGGGCGCATTGTTGGGATGGCTCGGGCGCCCGCGTCAACCAGGGCGGCTCGTACCGCCGCATTAGCAACATTGCACATCGCAGGTCGCTCGAAACTTCCGCGAAAGCGGAATAGGCCGGAGCAAAAGTGCGGATTCGGCTGAGACTTTCGGCGCGCTTTCCCGGGACGGGGAATCAAAAAGTCTGCTGGTTGTCGGCATGCCCCTCAAGGCGTCCGTCGCTCCTGCACCGGATCGGCGAGGAACGACGCCGCAATCAGGTCGTCGGCATCGATCCGGCCATGACGATCTTCCATGATGGCCGCGACCTTTTGAAAGGTTTTCATTTCGGCATCCGTTACCCGCGCATCGCGCATTCTGGCTTGGAGATCGGCCAGGCGAACGCCCAAAGCAGGGGATCTCACAGCTTTGCTTGTCATCTTCACTCGTCCTGATTGGAACCTGACATGTGCGACCCGCCGCCGTGGCTGGCGGCGGGTTTGGGACCGTTCGAAATTCACTCGTAGACCTTGATGATCTTGCGGGTGCCCGGATCCACCAGGACGGTGCGGTTGTCGACGACCACGTAGCGGTATTGGACATCGGGGATCTCATGAAGCTCGACCGTTTCCGGCAACGCGCTACCAATATTCAGTTCCACACCGGGAACCTTGACCGAAGCGAGGGGCTGCTTCTTCACATACTCGCGGATGACCGTGTCCTGTTCAGGCTGAATGACAACGTCCTGAGCGGCAACGGCGCCGACTCCGGCCAACAGCAATAGCGCCGCAGCGGTGCCCGTTAGGTGCATTTTCATACTGTTTCTCCTTGCGAGTCAGCATGACAAGATCGTCCAACGCTGACGAGCAACTGAACTTGAGCCAAATGAAAATGTTCCTCCGCTGGGGCTTCGGTCGGATGAGAAGTGCGACTTAAGTCCGGTCCGCGAGCGCATTAGTCTTACCGACGGGAACGGCTCTCTGTTCACGACTGTTTGTCTCCCGGATTCGGAGAAACAGATGGACAAAAGTGTTGGCCAAGCGCGCTGGTTGCTCGCACCGATTTTCGCGACGGCCGTCACCTTTCTGGGGATGTGAATAGTCCTTGGCTGACATGTCGTCGATCGGCGCAGCAACGTCCCTTCCTGCGCTGATAGGATTCGCAAGCCGCTTCGGCGGCTGGCGAATCCTCTATCTTCACCGAGCGCGGGCCTGCTCATTCGGCAAGCGAGCGCTTCGTTCAGCTTATGCAACGTTGGGAGGTTTACTATGGATCGGCGATCCTTCTTGACAGCAATGTTTGGCATTGCCGGGGCAGCAGCCCTTGCAGGGGCAATTCGCCCGACCGAAGCAGTGGCCGGTGTTCCAGGCGCCGGAAACGGCATTCTCGATGAAATAGAGGCGTCACAAACAGAGGCCTTCGACGACGGTACACATGCGGAGGTGCAGCCGGTCGACCATCGACGCTGGGATCGGGACTGGGATCGGGACCGGGATCGGGACTGGGATCGGGGCTGGCGCCGGCGCCGGCACGGGCGGCGATGGAGACGGGTCTGCCGTAGTTATTGGCGGCATGGTCGCCGTCGCGTCCGGTGCTATCGCAGACGCGGGCCCTCGGTCATCCTTCGGTTTTAGCAGCTAGCCAGCACGTCTTAGCGGCTTGACCAGCGCGATCGGCTCGGCGTCCGCATTTTTCCGGCGGTTGCCGAGCAGAATGCCGTTTGCCGAGGCTGGAGCTCCACATGGCGAGGCGGCGCGAAGGTGAATCCGCGCCAGACAGAAGCGAAGACGTCAAGATGACGGTGCACCGACGCATGCGATCCGTTGGCGAGAAATGGCCCGGCAGCCAGGTGCAAAGGGAGGCACGCCGGGCCAGCCGACTTCTGGCGGTCGCCGGCCATCCTTATATTCTATAAGTCTAATATTAATGCAAGCGGCGCCAAAAGCCTCCGGTGGACAATACATCGCCCGAAGCCGTCCGCTCCACTGGACGAAGCCTGGAGGACCCGCGCGGCCGCAATCTCGCCATCGCTCGGCAATTGGTTCGGGCTCGTTCAGTTTGCCGCTTTGCTATCGTGTGTCGATCGAGCGGGCGGCGAAGGCAGGGCACGTTGATCCGCAGGCTGCTCGCTGAAGTAGAGCGAACTGCCGAGAACAACGAAGACGATGCCCACCGCCATCAATCCAACCATGAGCACGGCGATCGCCGTGCCTGGACCATGGCCTGTCTTGACGATGGTGGATCGGTGGGGCATCGCGCCGTTCTCCAGATATGGCACACCAGGGGTGCCGAACCTTCGCGACAAACGACAAGCGCGGCCCGATGTTCCCTTGGCGGAGCTTCAATCGGTCAGGTCGGGCTTTTGCTATTTCCTGTAGGACCAAGGTCTTATCTGTTGTGCGCAAAAGTCCAAGGGGCCTTGTTCAGTTCCGATAATGTCCCTTGGATGTTCCGCTATTTTAGGTAAATCTCATATAAAGCTTAGGGGGAAAACTTAGCCAGCCAAGCACATTTTCCCGCGAAACGGGCATGGAAAATGTGGCTTTGGCAAGTTCAACAACAGGCAGTCATGTCTCGGGCGACGAATGGCTCACGTCTCGTCGAATGGGCCCTCGCGGTTCTGATCGCGCGTGATCGCGGCTTCTTCCTCATCATCGGGAAGGGCGTCGTCGCTGTCCTGGTACGCGTTATCGTCGTCCTCGTCGGGCAGATCGCCGTCTTTTTCGATGCCGTAACGCATGTCGCCGTTTTCCGGCACGGACTCTGGCAGGATCTCGCCGCCCTTGATTGCATCCCAATCCTGCTGCTCGATGGTCGGCCCGTCCGCCTGCGGTGCGTCATCTTCGATATCGGCGTCTGGTTTGTTGCGCGGTGCCATATTGGGCTCCTTTCCTTGAAAACTGCAGGCGAAACTCGGGGTGCCGGCGTTTGTTCCCGTGCTTGAACTGCAGGCGTGCTTCTGGATTGCCGACAGCTGGCAGCCCCCGCCAGCACCCGCCGCCGTCCCCGGATCGCCACGCTTGCCAAGTCGCCGCGCAATGGAGAGCGCAGTGGAGATGGGCCGCTTACTTGCGAAGTTGCTAAAATAATGAAATGTTGTCTGCGGGAAATGGGAATGAGGCAGGGACTGATCGGAACCGCCGCGGTTTCGACGGTTTTGGGAAACCATGTATTTTGGACAGTTTCTCGTAGGAATGTCAGCCACGGCCATCATCGTCGCGGTCTGGACCTATATGGTTACCGGCTCTTTCTGGGAGGCATTTGCCTGGACGATAGCGACGCTGCTTGTCCTGCAGGTCGGCTACTTCGTGCTCATCGTGAGGCTGATCTTCAGGGGCTCGCATGATATCGCGCCGAGCCAGGATCCGGTAGACGCCTTCCCGCCATTGCGTCGCGACGGTGTCCGGCTTTAAGACCGGGTAGCCAGGATCACTCGCGCGTGTGCGCCCGGGCAATTCGGGGAACCTCGCCACCAGCGCGACCACGGTGTTTGGTCACTGAGACAGCGTCCGAGCATATCCCTGCCGGAGATTTCGGCGCAGCGTTATCGTGGGAACATGACGAATGCGCGACCTCCTTCGCATGGAGCTCAGGCCGTCAGGTGGAACAAGTGATGATGCTTCGCGTTCTCTAGCGGTACCGGTGAGGTTGCCACCTCCATCGGAACTGCCATGGCTCGCTCTGCTCCCGGCGGGGCGAGCCTTTTTCGTGCTCCCATTGTCCAGACGCGAGGCTGATTTGACGCGGCGACGACAGGTGCTTCGCCAATCCGGCTACAGCAGGAATTTTTCGTCTTCTAATGTCCGTACACATTTGTGCAAGTTTTCAAGCATTTCCGCGCTGTCTGCCGCATGTCTGATCAGCAACAAATTAATATCCGAGCCGAAAACGTAACATCTTCAATTCTGAAGTTTGATGGAACCGCATGGCAGCGGTGGAGTTTTTATGGAGGGCGGAATTCAATTGTCACTAGGAGACGGTCATGAAACTTTATCTTACAAGCGCGGCGGCCGCAGTCGTCCTGATGGGCGGCATTGGTGCGGCGCTGGCGGAGAGCGTCGTCGTCGTCCAGCCGGAGCAGGAGACGGTCGTTCGCGAATACATCAAGAGGGAACCGCTTGCCTCGGTGAACCTTCTGGGGGTCGAACTCAAGCTCGGCTCCTCGGTGCCGGACACTGTCGAATTGCGTGAGGTGCCCGACGTCAAATATCGCGTCGCCGTGATCAATGACCAGACGGTCCTCGTCGATCCGGAGACCCGCCAGATCGTTGAAGTGCTGCACTAAGGGGGGGGTTCCCGCAGCACTGGACCTTGGGGAAAACCCGCCCCGACGTCGCGTCGGTGGCGGGTTTCCTTTGCCGCGACCCGCTATGGCCTATTCGGCGGCCAGTCTATCCTGTGTCTTGGTCTCGAAATCGCTGGCGTCGTGGCGCTCATGCAATTGCATGGCAGGCTCGCCGAAAGCGGGGTTGACCATGCGGCCGCGCTTGACCGCCGGTCGTGCGTCGATCGCCTTGGCCCAGCGTTGCACATGTGTGTATTCCTGCACGGACAGGAACTCGGCGGAATCATTGTACATGCGGCCGAGCGCCAGCCCGCCATACCAGGGCCACACCGCCATATCGGCGATGGAATAGTCCTTGCCGCCGAGATATTCGGTCTCCGCCAGCCGGCGGTCGAGCACATCCATCTGGCGTTTCACCTCCATCGAGAAGCGGTCGATGGCATATTCGAACTTTTCCGGCGCATAGGCATAAAAGTGACCGAAGCCGCCGCCCAGATACGGCGCCGAGCCCATCTGCCAGAACAGCCAGGACAGCACCTCGGCGCGGGCCGGCTGTTCGGTCGGCAGGAATTCGCCGAACTTCTCGGCGAGATAGACCAGGATCGAACCGGATTCGAAGATGCGCACCGGCGTTTCGCCGCTGCGGTCCATCAGGGCCGGGATCTTGGAGTTGGGATTGACCTCGACGAAGCCGCTGCCGAACTGGTCGCCATCGTTGATCCGGATCAGCCAGGCATCGTATTCGGCGCCCTTGTGGCCGCGCGCCAGAAGCTCTTCCAGCATGACGGTGACCTTGACGCCGTTCGGCGTCGCCAGCGAATAGAGCTGCAACGGATGCTTGCCGACGGGCAGTTCCTTGTCATGCGTCGGTCCGGCGATCGGCCGGTTGATGCTGGCAAAGGCTCCGCCGCTCGGCTTGTTCCAGGTCCATACTTTCGGCGGTGTGTAGTCGGTCATTTCGTGGCCTCGTGTCGGGGAAGGATGGCAGGTCGCCATAAACTAGGGCTGCGGATGTGTAAGTTCAACTTGCGTTGAACTATTATCGATGCCCGCAGAGCCGGCATCGGCAATTGGGCACTTCCTCGCCCTTGCGCCTTCTCCGGCGTGGCATACCTATAGAAGATGTCACCAAAGCCCATCCAGGACAAAAGCATGACCATCAATCCCAATCCGCGCTCGGTCGTTGCCGTGCGGGCTACTGTTCCCGAAGATGCCTTTACAGCCGGGGCGCTCGGCACGCTCAGGGAAGGCAGCGGCGTCGTCATTCGCAATGATGGACTGGTGTTGACCATCGGCTATCTCATCACCGAAGCGGAAGAGGTCTGGCTGACCAGCCATGACGGCCGCGTCATCCCCGCGCACGCGCTCGCCTATGACCAGGAATCGGGCTTTGGCCTGGTGCAGGCGCTGGCGCCGCTCGGCCTGCCGGCCGTGGCGTTGGGCGATGCCGGCAAGGCCAGGATCGGCGACGCCGTCGTGCTGGCCGACGGCATCGGCCAGTCGGTGCAGGCCAGGATCGTCACCAAGCAGGAATTCGCCGGCTATTGGGAATATCTGCTCGACGAGGCGATCTTCATTGCGCCGGCGCATCCGTCCTGGGGCGGTGCCGGGCTGTTCGGCGCCGACGGCTCGCTGCTCGGCATCGGCTCGCTGCGCCTACAGATGAGCCGCAACGGCGAGGTGGCCGACATCAACATGGTGGTGCCGATCGATCTGTTGCCGCCCATTCTCGACGACCTCCTGACGCGCGGCCAGGTGGCCAAGCCACCGCGCCCGTGGCTCGGCGCCCTGTCGGCCGAAAGCGACGGCAGGGTGGTGGTGATGAGCGTGACAGAGGGCGGCCCGGCGGCCAAGGCCGGCCTGCGTCAGGGCGACATCATCTCCGACATCCGCGACGGCGCGGTCGACGGGCTGGCCGATTTCTATCGCAAGCTGTGGGAAAGCGGCTCGGCGGGGGCCGAGATTCCGATGCGGGTGCTGCGCGACGGCCGCGAAACCTGGCTGCGCGTCAAATCGGCCGACCGCGGCAGTTTTCTGAAAAAGCCGCAGCTGCAGTAGGTGCGTCAGCCGCCGATGCATCCGAGACTGCTCAAGACCTTCCTTGCGGTGGCGCGGAGCCGCAGCATCACGCGTGCCGCAGAAGTGGTCCACCTCGCGCAATCGAGCGTCAGCGACCAGATCCAGGCGCTCGAAACGGAGCTTGGCGCGGCCCTGTTCACACGCGCGAAGTCAGGCCTTGAGCTGACGCCGGCGGGGCTGGCGCTGAAGCCGATCGCCGAGGATCTGTTGCGGCTCGATGGCGAGGCGCGCGCGGCCGTGCAGGCGGCGGCAAGTCAGACAAGCGGGCAGGTGACGATCGGCGCACTGGAGACGATTGCCTCGGCACGGCTGGCGCCCTGGCTACCTGGATTCCAGGCCGGTCATCCCGACATCATTGTGCGGATGAAAGTGGCGGGCAGCGGCGCGCTGCTGCGCCATCTGGAGGAAGGCGAGATCGATGTCGCCTTCTGTTTCGACCGCCGTGACTTCGCGAAGGACGCTTCCGATGAACGCTTCGCCAGGCGCACGATAGCAGCCGAACCGCTTGTGCTGATCGCGGCTCCTGGGCGGGGCAGCACCGGGCATGACCTGGCCGCCCTTGCCACGCTCTCCTTTGTGGCAACGGAGCCCGGATGCATCTACCGGCATATGTTCGACACGGCCTTTGCCGAGGCGGGCGTTGCCGCACCCAGACTTGCCGCCGAGGTCGGTAGCATCGGCGCCATTGCGCGGCTGGTGGCGGCCGGCGCGGGGCCCGCCCTCGTTCCACGCCTTGCCGTCACCGATGCGCTGGCGCGTGGTGAAATCGTCGAACTGCCGTGGCCCGGTCCGATGCGAACCGCGCCGCTGACGATGATCTGGCGGCGCCGGCGCGTCCAGCCGCCGGCACTGCGGCAATTGCTCACTGCCGCGCGCGACACGCTGGTGCCGGTTTCGTCGCCAGCCAAGGCTGGTTCAGGACTTGAATCGGCGAATCGCTCCAAGGCCTTGTTTGCCAACAACTTCTGACGGAGGCAGCGGCGGTTTAGATCAGGCGGTGGCCGCCCTCGACATGCAGCGTCGATCCCGTGGTAAAACCATTACCGATCAGGAATGCGATGGCGTCGGCGATGTCATCGGGTTGGCCGATCCGCCCGACCGGCAGCCGCTCGGCCATCGCGGCCAGGGTCGCGTCCTTGCGATCGCCGGCCACCTGCGCCCAGATCGTGGTGTCGACCCAGCCGGGTGAGACGGCATTGACGCGGATCGGCGCGAGCTCCACGGCCAGCGCACGCACCAGCCCTTCGAGCGCCGCATTGACTGACGCGACGACGGAGCCGCGTGCGGCCGGCCGATAGGCGGCGATGCCGGAAACGAAGGTCATGGAGCCGGTTGTTGCCAGCCGTGGCGCACCGTGCTTGGCGAGCAGCAGCGGGCCATAAAGCTTGCTCTCGACCATTCTTTGCGCCGCCTTCAGGTCAAGCGCCGGCAATAGCTGGTAGGCGCCTTCGATGTCGGCTGCGGTGCTGACGATGTGATTGACGTCGCCGATGCCTGCGAACAGAGCCGCGACCTGGTCTTCGCGCGTGATGTCGACGACGGCCGTCTCCAGCCCGGCGGGATTGCCAAGCGCCTCGCGCGCCTGTCGCAGCCGGTTCTCGCCGCGACCGGCGATGATCACCATGGCCCCAGCCTCAACGCAGCGCCGGGCCAGCGCCAGACCCATGCCGGAGCCGCCGCCGACGATCAGGATTTTCTGATTTGAAATGCTCATTTCGCTCTGCCTTTGCTTGGATGGACAAGGGCAGGGAAATGGCAGTTCGGTGCGGCAAGTGAAAACAGAAGAAACCGATAGCGCTATCGGAAGCGCCGATGATGCAGGGCGATCAGTTGCCGCAAGCAGTGAAGGCAGCGCCCGGGTTCCAGTCCTTGAAAGCGATGGCCTGGCCTTCGATCAAGACGGTCTTGTGCTTGGTGCTGCCGTCCGGCTGCTTTTCGCTGCTGGTGCCTTTGCCGGTCAGCACATTGTACTCGCAGGCGCTTTCGGCATTCTCCTTCAAATAGTCATCATGGCTATAGGCGAAGCCGGCGACGATGAAGGCACCGTTGCGCCAGGCGATGGTCAGCGTCATGTCGGTCCGTTCGCTTCCGACCGGCATCGCTGGCAGGTAGAATTTGATCGAACCGTTGGGCAGCATCGTCAGTTCCGGCTCGGTGTCGGAGTTCTCGTAGCCCGGCCGGTCGTAGCCGTTCCATTCCCCGTGGATCTGCTCGTGCACGATCTCGACAGGCTTGAGGTAATTGTGCTCCTTGTCCCTGAGGAAGAAGTGGACGTCCATCGGCTGGCCGGGCTCGGTCTCGACCACCATGGCAAGATCGACGGCGCCATCGCCGTTGAAGTCGCCAGTCACAGCCGTGACGATTTTCCGGGTTTCGATCGGCTCCGCAAGGGCGAGGCTCGGCAACAGCAAGGATAGAAAAGCGAGCAGCAGAGATTTCACGGTGGCATATTCCCCCAGACTGACACCTTGCGGTCCTATAGCATGGCGGTGGAATATCGCGCGCCCTCTCTTCTCCCCGACGAAGTCGCGCGGCGATGCTTTCCTTAGCTTGTGGTGACGCAACTGACGGAAACTGACAGCGATCGGTGCCACATGCCGGGCAATGACGATGGGCGCAATGCGGGGGGCAAGACGACAGTGGGAGCAGGAACTATGGTGGCGCGAGCGGCACTGAACAAGCAGGTCGGCTAATGGCGCCGGTCAAGGTTGATCCCGACAAGATCCATGAATTCCCGGATGCGGGCAGCTTCTACGCGTGGCTCGGCAAGCACCACGCTACGGAAACCGAAGTGTGGATCATGGTTCACAAGGTGGGGTCGGGACTGAAGTCGATCACCCCCAAGCAAGCCATCGACGTGGTGCTGTGCTTCGGCTGGATCGATGCGGTGCGCAAGGGGCTGGACGACAAGAGTTTCCTGCAGCGCTACACGCCGCGCAGCCGGAAGAGCATCTGGAGCCTGATCAACATCGACAATGTCGCGCGGCTGGTCGAGGAGGGCCGCATGACCGAGCATGGACTCAAACAGGTCGAAGCGGCCAAGGCGGACGGGCGCTGGGCGCGCGCCTATGGCAGCGGCAAGGAGATGAAGATCCCCGACGATCTGCAAGCAGCCATAGACGCCGAACCCGCCGCGAAGGCGATGCTTGAAAAACTCAGCGCGCAGAACCGTTTCGCGCTCGCCTTCCGCACCCACAACATGAAGACCGAGGCCGGGCGCAAGAAGAAGATCGAGACGTTTGTGGCCATGCTGAAGCGCGGCGAGACGATCTACCCGCAAGGCAGGAAGTAAGCCGCTCAGGCTCTTTCTGCGGCGAGGGGTATGCGTTGCGCATGCGGCCCGCCACCCGATTCCTGGGCAGATTGCGATCGGCACTCAGCGTCGCATGAAGTGCTTCAGTATCTGAATCGCCGAATTGTTATAAGCATCTGTTTTTGTGCGGATTTGACAGGTGTCTGTCGCGCATTTCCTCCGGCATTGCGTAGCCAAGAAAAAAGCCGCCCTCGCTTTTGCGAGCGGCGGCCTTTTCCCGGGAGGAAGTCAGGAAGGAGGGGCAATCAAGCAGCCTTGGCGTGCTTGATGGTTCAAAGGCAGATACTATTGGTTCAAGTCGACCGGCGTCACTCCAAGGAGCTTCAGGGCGTTGGCGTAGGTCCTGATGCCTTGGGCCTGCTTGCGCTCGGCACAAAACCGGTTCGCCTTGTCCTGGAGCGCGGTTGCCTCGGCGATCTGGCTCGCACTGGCACCGGGTTTGGCTTTGGTCTGGATGGCTCCGTCGAGTTGAAGACCGAGCTGGCTGCAATATTCGCTCCGGGTGACCGCTGCTTCCGCCCCCGACTGTGCGACCGCCAGCATGGCGAGCGAAATGCCTGTCAGGGCACCCATCCATCCGGTCGAACGTCGTTGCATTTTCGGGACCATTTCTTCGCGTTGTGCAGCAGCCCGCTTGACCGCCGCGAGGGTGGTTATGACAGGCGATGTTTTCGCGAGTTTTTCCCGGATGTTGAATGTTGTTTCTGGAGTGTGTCTGGGTGGGGTTCTCCCTTCTCCCCCTGTGGGAGAAGGTGGCCTCGCGAAGCGAGGTCGGATGAGAGGTGTTCCAGGGAACACCAACGTCTCATTCCGCTGGAACACCCCTCATCCGTCTCGGCCCTGACGCGCCGATCCACCTTCCCCCACAAGGGGGGAAGGCAAGGGCGTTCCGCTGTATGCGGCGCTTGCGCCTCTTTCTTTGCGGCCATCCTTCGCGTAAGGCGCCAGGCAAATCCTTTCACGCAAGCATATAGCCCGGACACCGCATGATCAGACTTGAAAGCATCAGCAAGCAGAACGGCCGTCAGCTTGTCTTCATCGAAGCGTCGGCCTCCCTGCAGAAGGGCGAGAAGGTCGGCCTCGTCGGGCCGAACGGCGCCGGCAAGACGACGCTGTTTCGCATGATCACCGGGCAGGAGCAGCCCGACGAAGGCCAGGTGCAGGTCGATCGCGGCGTCACCATCGGCTATTTCAGCCAGGATGTCGGCGACATGGAAGGCCACAGCGCTGTGGCCGAAGTGATGAACGGCGCCGGGCCGGTCAGTGAAGTCGCGGCCGAAATGGCAGCGCTCGAGGCGGCCATGGCCGATCCCGACCAGGCCGACCAGATGGACGAGATCATCGAAAAATATGGCGAGGCGCAGCACCGCTTCGAGGAACTCGACGGCTATGCGCTGGATGGCCGCGCGCGGGAAGTGCTCGACGGTCTCGGCTTTTCGCAGGAGATGATGGACGGCGATGTCGGAAAGCTCTCCGGCGGCTGGAAGATGCGCGTGGCGCTGGCCCGCATCCTGCTGATGCGGCCCGACGCCATGTTGCTCGATGAGCCATCGAACCATCTCGACCTGGAGAGCCTGATCTGGCTGGAATCCTTCCTGAAAAACTATGACGGCGCGCTGCTGATGACCTCGCACGATCGCGAGTTCATGAACCGCATAGTCAACAAGGTGGTCGAGATCGACGCCGGTTCGCTGACCGCCTATTCCGGAAACTACGAATTCTACCAGCAGCAGCGGGCGATCGCCGACAAGCAGCAGCAGGCACAGTTCGAGCGCCAGCAGGCAATGCTGGCCAAGGAGATCGCCTTCATCGAGCGCTTCAAGGCGCGCGCCTCGCATGCCGCGCAGGTGCAGAGCCGGGTGAAGAAGCTGGACAAGATCGACCGCGTCGAGCCGCCGAAGCGCCGCCAGACGGTTTCGTTCGATTTCCTGCCGGCGCCGCGCTGCGGCGAGGATGTCGTGACGCTGAAGAACGTCCACAAGGGCTATGGCAGCCGCACCATCTATGAGGGGCTCGACTTCCAGGTCCGCCGCCGCGAGCGCTGGTGCATCATGGGCGTCAACGGCGCCGGCAAGTCGACGCTCTTGAAGCTGGTCGCCGGCGCTTCCGAGCCCGACACCGGCACGGTCGCGCGCGGGCCAAGCGTCAAAATGGGATATTTCGCCCAGCACGCCATGGAGGTGCTGGAAGGCGAGCGCACCGTGTTCCAGACACTGGAGGACGCGTTTCCGCAGGCTGGCCAGGCGCCGCTGCGGGCACTCGCCGGCTGCTTCGGTTTTTCCGGCGACGAGATCGAGAAGAAATGCCGCGTGCTGTCAGGCGGTGAGAAGGCGCGGCTGGTGATGGCGCTGATGCTGTTCGACCCGCCCAACCTTTTGGTGCTGGACGAGCCGACCAACCATCTCGACATCGCCACCAAGGAGATGCTGATCACGGCACTTTCGCAGTACGAGGGCACCATGCTGTTCGTCTCGCACGACCGGCATTTTCTGGCGGCGCTCTCCAACCGCGTGCTGGAACTGACGCCCGAAGGCATCCACACCTATGGCGGCGGCTATACGGAATATGTCGAGCGGACGGGGCAGGAAGCGCCGGGGTTGAGGAGCTAGGTAAATGATAAGGGCGGCGTCGGCTCGAAGCCGGCACCACCCTTTGAATATGGTCCGGCTGGAATGACGGCCTTACTCGAACGAGATGGCCATGCCGCTGAGGTCGGCGTTGACCTGCAGGCCGACTTGCTTGCCCGTGAGTTCGAGTTGGGCGCCCTTGTCATTGGTCATGATGATCACCTGGGCTCCCTTGCCGATCGTGCCGCCGCCGCCGGCTGCTCCGTAGACCCCGGTCACGTCGCGGGCGCGGCGGATATGGCGAACCGTGCCGCGGAAATATGTCTTGGACACGCCGAAAGCCAGGCCTCCAGACACGGCGCCGATCGAGATCGGGTAGCTCTTGCCATGGAAGGTGAAGGTGCCCTTGCCGCCGGAGCCGCCGACGAAAAACGCCGCCTTGTAGACGGCGAAGCGGATCGTGCCGCTGTCGGCATGCGCGGCGCTGGCAAAACCGATGCTCGCGGTGGCGATGGCGGCAACCGCGATGGAACGAAATCCGGATGAAATCTTCATGGTGAGAACTCCTCAATGTCGCCGCTTTGCCGGCCGGGATGTCGGCGTGGGATCAAAGTTACAACTGAACAGTCTCGCCCGTGATTTGGTTCCAGGCCCCGTGATTTGGTTCCAGGCATGTTCGAATCCGGCTGCGGGAAGGCCCGGGGAGAGGGCGATGGGTTGCGGAGAGCGGGGGAAGGCGCCTGACCGCAGAGCTATCGCCTTGTGCGATGAAGAGGTCTATGCAGGCCCCTTCACAAGGCTTAGGAGAGGCTTCGGATGAGAAACGCAATCTGCCTCGCATTGACTGCGGCAGTGGCCGGATGCGCGACCTCCCCGGTCGACTATGAGGCGTCGCTTTCGCAGCAGGACCAGAAATGGGCTTCGCCGGCATGCCAGCAGGCACGCAGGGCGGCTTCGGATTACCAGGCTCGCGAGAAGGAGCATCCGGGGTGGGGGTTCGGCGTTCTGCTTGGTCCACACTCGATGGGGCTCGTCGCAGCCATCAAGGAGCATGAGCAGAAGCAACGAAAGCTGTTCGCCCGCGAAGTGCACCTGCAATGCTCAAGCCTGCCGCTGCCGAAGGAACTGCAGGGCGATTTGAACCCTGGGGTGCGTCCAACGAAGTATCCATAGCCTTGGCGGTGCCTTCCGGGCAAAAGGCGCCGGGGCCTGCGAAGCGGCGCGAGTGATGGTAAGCCGCCGTTGGGCCTTATGTGATCTTCAGCGTGCTCGCCGGCCTCACCCGCCTGCTATCAGCCTGATCAAGGCGCCATCGCTGTCGCTCGCCGAACCGCTGGTGCCGCCCTCGGTGGTCGTCGCCGTGATCGGCGGCACCTCCATCTTCGGCGGCCGCGGCGGCTACACCGGCACCATCATCGGCGCGCTGATCCTCACCGTGCTGACGACGCTCTTGACCATCCTGCAGATGCCGGAGGGCGCGAGGCGCATCCTGTTCGGGCTGATCGTGCTGTTCGTGACGGCGGCTTATCTGAGGATTGTCGAGGAGCGGTAGGGGGGTGGATTGAGGGGGATGGCTACTGTTGGGCCGGACGCGGGCTGGCAGCTTTGGACGCCGGAAAATTGGAAAGCGGACGCTCAGCTTCCAATCACAAAATCGCATGCGACAAACGAACTACATGTTGTGCAACATGTCCTTAGCCGGTCACCTTGCCAGCCAATTGACTCAAGAAGTCGAATTCGCGGCGACTTTCCCTGTAGACACAAACGATCTTCTGGCCTCGCCGCCTCCCAACAAGTAGGATTCATAAAGCAACAAGTGATGGACCTATATGCCGAGACCCGAGGGCAATCGACGCTACATCGAGCTGGATCGCACGTTTCACGAGCTCTCTCGCTATGCAAGCGATAACGACGACGCCGACCTGTCACGGACCTTCTTTGCCAGCGACTCACTCACCTGGGATCAGCTCCTAGCCGAATACCGGGTCGTCATACTCTCCGAGGCAGGCTCTGGAAAGACGGAAGAGATCCGACATGTCGCCCAACGCCTGCGCTCTGAGGGCAAGGATGCCTTCTTCCTGCGTCTCGAAAACATTCCCTCGCATTTCGCGAATGCCTTCGACGTCGGCAGTTTCAAGGAGTTTGAGGATTGGCTCTCGTCCGGGCGAGAGGGCTGGCTGCTTCTCGACTCAGTGGATGAGGCTCGGCTCCGACACGCCCAAGACTTTGAACTTGCCGTCAAGCTGGTGGGCGACCAGGTGCGGCTGGCTCTCGACCGCTCACACATCCTGCTGACGGGGAGAATCTCTGCATGGCGACCGAAAACCGACCTCGAGATGTGCAAGCGGTACTTGCCATATACACCAATAGTGAGGGTGGCAAACGAGGACACCGCTAGTCCCGGCGGCCCGGACAACAGCGGGACGGACTCCTCCGATTTTGATAGTGTTGACGGTGACCAACCCGAACGCTACCCTTCGACATCTTCAAAGGCGGCACCGGAGGAGAATCCTGCCGCACCATTTCGCATCGTCACGCTAGACGACCTAGATCCGGTGAGGGTTGAGAGGTTTGTCGATGCCTCCGGCGTTACCAACGTCAAAGATTTTGTGAAGGCCATCCAGAAAGCGGATGCGTGGTACTTCACAACTCGCCCTCAAGACCTTGAAGACCTCATCTCACTCTGGTTGGACCAAAACCTGATCGGCGGCCGACTTGAGATCATGCAGAATGGCATATCGCGCCGTTTGAAGGAGCCGGACCAGAACAGAGACGATGCCTTTCCGCTTTCAGAGGACAAGGCGACCTTTGGCGCGCGGTTACTTGCTGCCGCGACGACGCTAGGCAGAAACCCAGCTATTCAGGTTCCCGGTGGTGGCCACGGACTGCGAGGAATCTCCGCAGATAAGGTGCTACCCGACTGGGACTCACGCGAGCGAAAAGCTATCCTCGACCGACCCATATTCGACGCTCCTGCATATGGAGCTGTGCGTTTTCATCATCGAACTGTGCGCGAGTATCTGGCGGCAGATTGGCTGAGGCAGTTGCTCACTCATGCAACGTCACGGCGTGCGATAGAGAGTCTATTTTTTAGAACGCAATACGATGTGGAAATCATCGTTCCAACGACGCGTCCGCTTCTTCCGTGGCTTGCACTGTTCGACGATCGGATCAGGGAGCGAGTGCGCAGCGTTGCTCCAGAGGTCCTCTTTGAAGGCGGCGATCCGGCTAAGCTACCTTTGGCGACACGGCGCCAAGTTCTAAGAGACGTGACGGCTGAAATTGCCGCCAACTACGCGCCCCGCTCGCCGACAGACTTGGGCGCCGTCCAGCGCTTCGCGAATGTAGACCTTACGGACGACATCCGCCAACTGCTTAGAGAATACAAGAACGACGACGATGCTGTCGGTTTCCTCCTCCGAATGGTTTGGCAAGGACAGATCAAGGGGGCACTTAACGAGACCAAGGAGGTGGCCCTTAAAAGTGATGGCGGGAAGTATCGTCGCATAGCGGCTATCCGCGCACTTCACGAAATCGGTTCTCCTGAGGACCTCGGTGACGTACGCGATGCGTTGCTAGCTGAAACGCCTCCAATCAAGCGTGAGTGGCTCGGCGAGATTGTGTCTGTGTTGGGCCAGTCGAAGCCAGAGCTAGACTGGTTGATATCAGCTCTGGCCGTGGCCGAGCCACCTGAGCGGTTCCAAGTTGATCAGCTGTCGGACGCTCTGGGCCGCTTTGTGGATGGCGCTGCAATCGAGGCTCTGGCGTCACTGGCGGCCGCGTTCGACGAACTCCTTTCTCACGCTCCATACGTTGACCAACGCTTTGCGCGCGTATCGAAGGAAAATAGCTGGCTTCTTGAGACCGCGGCAAAGACCGCAGAGCGACTGGTTGTTGCTCGCGCGCCTGCCGCGCTGGGCCCAGAAGTATTGCGCACTCTCCACGCTCTGCGCGCATCGCATCACTTTAGCCCAGACATCCGTGAGCTGAAGACTGGGATAGCGGAGTTGGTACCCTCGTGGCCCGAACTCAATCGCGCTGTATTTTGGTCGGACGTCGACGTCGCCCGCCACGCATCTCGAGGCGAGAACCGAGTCACCTCGCCATGGCAGGCTTCGATCTTTGGCGCATTCTGGAAATTTGGCCCGGACGATTTCGAGTACCTTTGCGGCCAGGTGGCACTAAGGCCGTTCATCGACGACAAGCTGATTGCCTTGTCCCTCGCGTATGACGCCTATGTCCTCGCCGGTAGGTCGAAGAAATCCTATGACCTACTTAAAAATTCTGTATCCGCTGGAAATAGCGAGCTATCGCAACGCTTCCAAACGCTCATCAATCCGCCACCGCGTAGTCAGCTAACACCCCAAGAAGCCCGCTGGAAAAAGCAGGCAAAGGCACGCGAACGCACAGAGAAAGCGAACAAGCGGAAGTCGCAGGAATACATTCGCAACAACGTGGAGTCCGTACGCGACCCGAAGTTCCCCAATCCCGACGATATCTCCCGCACGCAATGGTACCTGCACCACCAAACACGCGATGCTGCGGAACGTGGCGGCAAATGGACTATGGGGGCGTGGAAGACGCTAATCCCAACCTTCGGCGAAGCCGTCGCGCTCGCTTATCGCGAGGGCGCAATCAAGCATTGGCGGCGCGCCACACCAAAGGTCAGGTCGGAAGGGTCACCTGCCAATCAGACATCGGCTTCGATAATTTTTGGCCTAACTGGGCTCGCTATTGAGGCCAGGGAGACCGCCGGTTGGGCGGCCGGTCTCAGCGCGAATGACGCGCTTCGTGCGTGCCGCTATGCGTCGCATGAGCTGAACGGATTTCCTGAATGGTTCCCGAGCCTATTCCAGGCTCATCCTGTCGTCGTGGCAAACTTCCTCATGCAGGAACTGACCTTCGAAGTGAATGAGGAGCCAGAGGAAGGTATGCATTACATCATCGACGACCTGAGTTGGTCGGGACAGTGGGCCTGGTCCGAAATTGGACGCAGAGTTTTCGAACTGTTGAGAGCAACGGAGCCCCGAAACACCGAAACGCTCGATAAGCTGATCCAAATGGTTCTGGGCTCTTCGATTCCTGATAATGAAATCGCCACGCTGGCAAAGTCGAAAGCAATGACCACACCCCGCACTTCTCACAGTGCTCACTGGTTTGCCACATGGACTGGAGTCGCTCCGGACGAAGCAATCTCCTCACTGCAGCACTATCTCTCAGAGATTGATAGCGATGACCTGCGGACCGGGGCGGCGATGATTTTCGTCACACGTCTGTTTGGGGACAGGCGCAGTAATTTTAAGGTCGCCCGCGACACCTTCAAGACTCCTGCACACTTAAAGGCGCTTTATCAGCTAATGCATCTGCATATCCGTCGGGCAGATGACATCGATCGCACAAATGGTGGAGTCTATTCGCCGGAACTGCGCGATCATGCGCAAGACGCAAGAAATGCGATTCTAAACGTCCTGGAAAATATTCCCGGTAAGGAATCATACTTCGCAATGAAGGAATTAGCCGAGGCCGAGGAAAGCGACTCCACGCGCCAGTGGATTTTATTCCGCGCGCATCGTCGAGCCGAGCAAGATGGTGACTTGGACGCTTGGACACCTGACCAGGTGCGAGATTTTACGCTAAGTCAAGAACGCACCCCCACGTCCCACCGCGAGCTTGCGGAACTTGCGGTTGGTCGTCTCCTAGATCTCAAAGATGATCTTGAGAATGGCGCTAGCAGTATTGCGTCTATCCTTCGGAAAGTGAACGAAGAAAGCAACATGCGTTTGTTCATCGGTAGGGAGCTAAGAGAGAAAGCTGCCGGCCGCTATTCTCTGCCACAAGAGGAGGAGCTTGCGGACGCAAAACGACCCGATCTCCGCTTTCACGGCTCAGGAATAGACACACCGGTCGCCGTAGAATTGAAGCTGGCCGATAAATGGACCGGCCCTGAGTTGTTCGAGCGCCTCGAAAACCAGCTGTCCGCTGCCTACCTCCGAGATCGCCGCTCACTGCAGGGTATCTATGTCTTAGTCCACCAAGGGAGCAAACACTCTTGGGAGCTTCCAACCGGTTCCCGCACCGACTTCGACGGGCTAGTGAGCGCTCTACGTTGTCACTGGCAGTTGCTAGCCTCACGATTTCCAGCGATTGATGAAATAGCTGTTGTTGGAATTGATCTGACGGGGCGATCCAGATGACGTTCCACGCCTTCTAAGTCTCGCGTGTCATTTTTGGGGGATAGACTTAACGTATTCACCTATACTTGCCAGAGCCATTTGCAGCTCTATTTTCGACGATTGGGGGTCCATTAATTTTCCCACCATCTGATCGAACATAGGATTCGGCGGCGCCGGATCAGCACCTATTTTGAGGTGACCAAAGCGTGTTAGGTTGCACATCGCGATCAACTTCGATCCCTTCGGAGTCAGCGATTTAACGGCGTCGCCAAACCACCGAATATGGTCTGCGTAGGTGTCAAAGTGTGGGTGAACGATTTTGTAGTGCGCTGACTTGTCAGGAAAGCTCACTCGGGAGGGGGTAACCCGTACCTCGTTCTCATCCTTCGAGATGTTGCAGTCTTTGCAAGACGCAACCAGATTCCTAGGTTCAAACAGAAATCTCGCCGCCAAGCTTTTTGCAATGATGTGTTCGCCATCCCAGACCGCATTATTGTTGGTCGGATACGTGCGATTGCAGTAGCAACACCGCTGCTGCTGCTCGGCGATGTAGTGATCCTTGATTTGTTTACGGACCGGACTCACGGCGTTGTCACTCCAGTAAACGAAGTCACCAGTGGCTGGGGGGCGATTGTTGTAGCCGTCGACGATCTGCTGGTTTGCCTGAGAGTATGCGACGGGAATCATTTCGTGGCCTTCGTGCCCGCGTCGCGTGCGACATCTTCTAGGTTCGCAATCAATTCACCGGCTGGATCATTAGGTTCTAGTTCAGTTGCTAACTTCCTTAGATTCGCCAACACATCTTCGAACGTTTGGGAGTGCGCTTGACCGTTGGCTGCGAGCTTCAGAGCTTCGACAATGCGCTGCCTTACGTACAGGTTTCCCGGCGACGGCGCCCCAAACAACTCTGCCAGCAGGAAGTCCGCTGACTGCCCTGCGGTTTCCTTTACTGTTGGAATGTCAGCTCGGTCCAGCGCAATAACCTTGGCGTGATCCGGCAACTCCGAAATGACCATCGGTGAATGAGTGGCGATGACAAAGTGACATCCCTGGAATCGCGAGAACGTCTTCACAAGAAGATCGACATACTCGGTCTGCCACTCCGGATGTAGACTAAGTTCAGGCTCATCAATGAGCACCAAGCTGGCATTGGTAATCACTGAAGCAAGCGAAAGTAGCGAAACTATCATACTCAGTTGCCCCGAGCTTGCGCGCCTTAGGTCGGACACGAGGCCGTTGAACTGTGTAACCTCAATGCCCTTGATGCTAAGGAAACCCGCTCGTCGAAGCGGTTGTAGTGTCCTGAACGCGTCGTCGATCTGACCGCCGAGCGCGAAGTTCGCCGTTGTTCTGATCATGCCCGATTCGGCGCGTGAGATTGCTGTCTCAAGGAGTTCGCGCAGATAATTGACGTCCAGACCATCCGCTAGCATTTGCTCAACACGGCGCCGCTGTGAGTAGTCCTTGCCAATTTCCGGATAGTTGAGAGTCTTTTGTTCGGCAATAGCATCTCGGATAATTTTCGGTATCCTCAATCTGTAGGCTACCGTTAAAGCAGGACCCAGCTGCAAGTACTCAAACACAGCTCCAATGTTGATTCGACGAAAGGCATCATCGTGCCCCTCGTCAAACAGATTATTCAGCGACCGATACAGTAAGTTTTCAAGTGACGCCTTGTTGAAACGATCGCGTAGCCCAAGATATTCGTATAATGATGTCCTCGCTGGTTCCGCCGAATAGCCCATGGCCCGCGGAACGGGGAATTTGTCGAAGGGTGAGACGGTTAGGGCGACGACACGCCGGGGCAAAGGCAGGTCGAAAATGGTGACCTCTCGACCATCAACGTGGAGTTCCAATTTGCGCCTCCGCCGCCGCTCCACGGTGCATAGCTGTCCATCGACACGATAAGAGAGATATTCGAGTGGGAGGCTTCCGACTTTGTCGCGCCTTGATACTTGAACATCTTCAAGCGCAATGAACGTCTGCACGATCGACGTTAGAAGATGCGATTTTCCGGTACCATTCTTGCCTATGACCGCAGTGATATTCTCGGCGAACGCGGAACGCTCAAGGTGCTCCACACTGAAGACTACGTGTGGATTCATGTATTCCGTCTTACGCCGCCAAGGGATTTCCACCCGGACATCGCCAGTTCGGGCTTCGAGGAGTTGAAAGTCGTTTTCAGCGTACATACCGATCCATCGCACCAAGCGGCAACAGGGCTATTTCCCTAGCCTTTTCAAGATTGTCGAGAGCTATTCTGGCAATTGCATTGGCTTGGTAGACCTCCCTACCCATCTTAGCGATCGGATAAGAGCAGCCACCCCGCCGTAATCAATTCGATCGCGCACCGCCTGTCGCATGGTGTGATGTCCGTTGAACGCCAGTTGGTCGGCTAGCGGCGACAGCTAGTCTTAAATGATTTTCCAGTCAAAGACGTACCATCGGCAATTGGCAAGCCGCCAAATCTTCCCTCTTGACGTAACGAAGAGTTCTGCGCGGTCAGCGTCAACTTTCGGATGCGTTTGGCCCTGTTTAAACGACCGGCATGAGGCGCGAAGCTGCCAATCCTTGCAAGCGCCAACTCATGGATACGGACAACTAGTGATTAATAGTGCAGAAGTGCAGTTCTTGCCCGACGTTGCGTTGAAAGGCGCTACTGCGGGTTGGCTGGTATTGACACTTCAGGCTGGTATCTTGGAGTCGAGATCACGATCCGCCCCGCTCACCCCCCCGCCAGCCTCGGCAGCAGAAAAATCTCCGCCCCCTGCGGCAGCTTCTTCGACCACGTATCGCGATAGATCGTCCCGTCGATGGCGACGGCGATGCCTTTGTCGATCCAGGGCTCGAGGCCGGGATACTGTTCAGCCAGCTTCCTGAACAGTTCCCTTATGTCCTTGGCCTCGATCTCGACCTTGCTCTGGCCTCCGGCGGTCGCGGCGAGCGAGCCCCAGAGCGTTACTTCGACCATTCCCGTTCCGCCTCGATCGCCGCCAGGATGCGCGGCGGCGACATCGGGATGTGCGTCATGCGCACGCCCGCGGCGTTCGACACCGCATTGGCGATCGCCGCCAGCGGCGGCACGATCGATGTCTCGCCGACACCGCGCACCCCGTAAGGGTGGTTGGGGTTGGGGATTTCGAGGATCTGCGTGTCGATCATCGGCAGGTCCGAGCAGACCGGGATGCGGTAGTCGAGGAAGCCGGCGTTCTGCAGCCGCCCGTCCTTGCCGTAGATATACTCCTCGTTGAGCGCCCAGCCGATGCCTTGCGCGGCACCGCCCTGGTACTGTCCCTCGACATAGGTCGGGTGCACCGCCTTGCCGGCATCCTGCACCACCGTGTAGCGGATGACCCTGGTGGCGCCGGTGTCGGGATCGACCTCGATATCGCAGATATGGGTGGCGAAGGAGACGCCGGCGCCATCGGCAACGAGTTCGCTGTGGCCGGCGATCGGTCCGCCGGTCTTGCCCGACTCGACTGCGATCTCCTTCAGCGACAGCTTGCCGAGATTGCCGTGCTTCTCGCCCTTGGCGATCGCGTGGCCCTTTTCCCAGACCACGTCGTCGACGGCAATGTCCCACATCTGCGCGGCGCGCTCGCGCAGGATCTTGATCGCGTTGCGGGCGGCCGAGATCGTTGCCATCGAGGAGGAGAAGGTGCCGCGGCTGCCGTCCGTCATGTCGTTGTAGCCGAGGCTGGACGTGTCGGCGACGATCGCCTTGACCTGGGAATAGTCGATGCCGAGTTCCTCCGCCGCCACCAGCGACAGCGACGCGCGGGAGCCACCGACGTCGACCGTGCCGACCGCAAGCGAGACCGAGCCGTCCATGCCGATGTTGAGGTCGGTGCAGGTCTGGCCGCCGAAATTGAACCAGAAGCCGCAAGCCATGCCACGGCCCTGGTTCGGGCCGAGCGGCGCCTTCATGTGCGGATGGCTCTTCACCGCCTCCAGCGTCGGGCCGATGCCGATCGGTCCGTAGACCGGGCCGTAGGAGGACCGTGTGCCTTCCTGCGCGGCGTTCCTGATGCGGAAGTCGACCGGGTCCATGCCGATCTTCTTGGCCAGCTCGTCGACCGCGCTTTCCACCGCAAACGCTGCCATCGGCGCCGAAGGCGCGCGATAGGCCGCGGTCTTCGGCCGGTTGACCAGCACTTCGTAGCCGACCGTCTTGACGTTATCGAGCTTGTAGCAGGCGAATGCCGTCATGGCGCCGATCTCGGCCCAGGAGCCGGCATACGGGCCGCAGCTGTAGCGCAGCGTCGCTTCGGCGGCGGTGATCGTGCCGTCCTTGCGGGCGCCGATCTTGACGTCGATCGAGGTGGCGCTGGTCGGGCCCGAGGCGCGGAACACCTCGTCGCGGGTCATCACCAGCTTCACCGGCCGTCCGGCCTTGCGCGACAGCGCCAGCGCCACCGGCTCGGCCCAGACATGGGTCTTGCCGCCGAAACCGCCGCCGATCTCCGAGGAGGTGACGCGCAGTTTCGAGGCTTCCATGCCAAGCAGCTGGGCGCAGTGCTGGCGGTAGACGAAATGGCCCTGCGTGCACACCCAGAGATCAGCGGTGCCGTCGGAGCTGAAATTCGCCACGCAGGCATGCGGCTCGATATAGCCCTGGTGCGTCTGCTCGGTCTTGAAGGAACGCTCGACGATGAAGTCGGCCTGCCCAAAGCCCTGATGGACATCGCCATGGCCAAACTGACTGCGCTTGGTGATGTTGGAGGGTTTTACCGGCTTTTCCTCGAGGCCCTCGGTGAAGATGGCATCGTTGATCAGGGGCGCCGTGTGCTTCGCCGCCTCGTCGACATCGGTGACATGCGGCAAAAGCTCGTATTCAATCTCGATGAGCTTCAGCGCCTGCCTGGCGGTGCGGGCGTCGATCGCGGCGACCGCGGCCACCGCGTGGCCGTCATAGAGCGCTTTCGTGCGCGCCATGCAATTGTCGAGGACGTCGTACATGGCGGCATCGCCATCGGTGAGGTCGGGCAGGTCGGCCGCGGTGATCACCGCCTTGACGCCGGCGAGCTTCTCCGCCTTGGACGTGTCGATCTTGACGATCCTGGCGTGGGCGTGCGGGCTTCTGAGAACACGCCCAACCAACTGGCCGGCCATGTTGAAGTCGGCGCCGTAGCGCGCGCGGCCCGTCACCTTGTCGATGCCGTCGGGACGGATCGGACGCGTGCCGACGGAGGTGAATTTACGTCCGGAAAAACGTGGATCGAAATTCATCTCAGGCTCCCTTCATCACGATGGCCGCGTCCTGGACGGCGCGCACGATCTTGTCGTAGCCGGTGCAGCGGCAGAGATTCCCGGCAAGGCCGAAGCGGATTTCCTCCTCGGTCGGGTCGGGGTTCTTGGCCAGGAGGTCCTTGGCCGCGATCAGGAAGCCCGGCGTGCAGATGCCGCATTGCAGCGCCGCATGCTCGAGGAACTTCTGCTGCAGCGGGTGCAGCGTATCGCCATGGGCCATGCCCTCGATGGTCTCGACGCGCCGGCCTTCAGCCTCGGCGCCGAGCACCAGGCACGAGCACACCAGCCGGTCGTCGAGGATGATGCTGCAGGCGCCGCAGTCGCCGGTGCCGCAGCCTTCCTTGGCGCCCGTCAGCCCCAGCCGATCGCGCAGGACGTCCAGCAGCGTCTCGTCCGGCTGGCAAAGATACTCGACAGCGTCGCCGTTGATTGTCGTTGAAACTGCTATACCGGCCATCATTTGCCTCCTGCACGTGCATAGGCTGATGTGGCGGCCCGCTGGGCCAGCACACCCGCAACTTTTCGTCTGAATTCGATGGTGCCGCGCTTGTCGTCGATGGGACGGCAGGCGCCCGCGCAGACCTTGGCGAGCCGCTCCAGCGTCGCTTCGTCCAGCCTGGAGCCGATGAGCACCTCCGCCGCCTCTTCGACCAAAAGCACCGTCGCCGCCACGGCGCCCAGCGCTACGCGGGCCGATTTGACGACCCCGTGCTCATCGAGCGTCAGGTTCACGCCGGCGCTGACCACCGCGATATCCATCTCGGTGCGCGGAATGAAACGCAGATAGGTATCGCCAGACCGCGGCTCGCGCTTGTCGAGCAGGATCGCCTCGATGATCTCGCCTTTGGCCAGCGACGTCTTGCCCGGCGCGGTCGGCACGCTCTGCACGGGAATCGTGCGCCGGCCCGCCGGCCCGACGACCACTGCCTTGGCGCCGGCGGCAACCAGCGCCGGCACGCTGTCGGCGGCCGGCGAGGCGTTGCAGAGATTGCCCACGATGGTGCAGCGTCCCTGCACCTGCTTCGAGCCGATCAGCTTGGCCGCCTCGACGACACCAGGCCATGCCTTCTTGAGGGCGGTGTTCTCTCCCAGGACGGCGCAGGGAACCGCGGCGCCGATGCTGAAGCCTTCAGCCGTTTCCCGGATCTCGCTCAAGCCATCGATCGCCTTGATGTCGACGATCAGCTCTGGTTCGGCAAAGCCGCCCTTCATCCTGACCAGGAGGTCGCTGCCTCCCGCAAGGATGGCGGCCGTACCAGCCGACCCGGCCAACTGGCCAACGGCATCTTCTATTGAAAGCGGACGTATGTAGCGCATCGTCTCCCCTTGGTCATCGCGATTTCAGCGACCGTTATAAACAGTCTCCTCATAATGGCTATCCGGTTCCTCAACTGCGGCGATTGGGCCAGGCGCCGCAATGTCCAGTCCAACAGACCGAATGTGGCGCACTGAATGGCGGCAACCGGCTTTGGGACGATTTTCGTGAAACTTCGGTTGCGGATCAAGTGCGCTCATTCGCTTTTGTCCGCCTTTGGACCGGAACGGCCTCAGCCCGTACGCGCTTTCCCCGGAAGACCGTTTCACATTTTTCCTGGAATTGCCCTAGAGATCGGCCTCGGCGAAGATGCGCGAGGCCCAGTCGAGGAAGACGCGCAGGCGTGGCGAGAGCTGGCGGTTCTGCGGGTAGAGCGCCGACAGCGGCGTCGGCGAGGGCGGATAGTCGGCCAGCACCTCGACGAGCGTCCCATCCGCCAGATCCTTTTCGAAGCGATAGCGCGGCGCCTGGATCAGGCCGAGGCCAAGCCGCGCCAGATCGGCGGCGGTGTCGGAATTGTTGGCGGCGACGCGGCCTGGCAGCCGCACCTCACGGATACTGCCGGCGACGGTGAATTCGAACGGAAGGGTCTCGCCGGTGCGCGACGAAACAAAGCCCACCGCCTGGTGACCGTCGAGCGCATCGGGGGAGGCGGGCGTGCCGTGGCGTTCGAGATAGGCAGGGCTGGCGCAGGTGATCTCGCGGATGACAGCCAGCCGCCGCATGATCATGCCGCTGTCGGGCGGCTCGCCGACGCGGATGACGCAGTCGACGCCTTCGCGCACGAGATCGACCAGCCGGTCGCTTTGGCCGATCTGCAGGTCGATCCTGACATAGCGGGCGAGGAACTCCGGCAGGCGCGGCAACAGGAATGTGCGGGTGAGCAGCGTGCTGGCGTCGATGCGCAGCAGGCCGAAAGGCTCGGCATTGCGAAAGGCGGCTTCGGCATCCTCGATTTCGGCCAGGATCGACAGGCAGCGCCGATAGTAGGCTTCGCCGTCCTGGGTGGCGTTCACCTGCCGCGTCGTTCGTTCCAGCAGCCGCGCGCCGAGATGCTCTTCCAGCCGCCGGATCGATTCCGTCGCGGTTGAACGCGGCAGGCCGAGATCGGCCGCGGCAGCGGTGAAGCTGCGCCGCTCCAGAACGCGAACGAAGAGCCGCATCGTGTCCAGTCGATCCATGGCTTTTGTTCGCAATTTCCGAATAGTGATGTCAATAGGCAGCCGATTATCCGGGAAGTGGCCCGGCCTATATCCGTGTCACCAACACACGGAGAGACTTCCATGACATCCAATCAAACAAGTACGGGTGGCCAAACCAGAACCGCGATCGTGACCGGCGCCTCCAAAGGCATCGGCGCCGCCATCGCACGACGGCTCGCCCGCGACGGCGTTGCTGTCGTCATCAATCATGCACGGGGCCGCGCCGAGGCCGAAGAACTGGTCCGCAGCATCGAAGCCGGCGGCGGCAAGGCGATCGCCGTTCAGGCCGATATCGCCGATCCGAACGGTATCGCTGCACTGTTCGACGCCGGCGAGAAGGCGTTCGGCGGCATCGACATCCTCGTCAACAATGCCGGCGTCATGAAGACGTCGCCGATGGCGCAGACCGACGATGCTTCGTTCGACACGCAGATCGCGATCAATCTCGGCGGGGTGTTCCGCGGCATGCGGGAAGGTGCGCGCCGGCTTCGCGACGGCGGCCGCATCGTCAATTTTTCCAGCAGCGTCGTCGGCCTTTACCAGCCGGGCTACGGCGTCTACGCCGCCACAAAGGCGGGTGTCGAGGCGATGACCCACATTCTGGCCAAGGAGCTTGGCGCGCGCCGCATCACCGTTAACGCAGTAGCGCCCGGACCGATCGAGACCGCGCTGTTCACGGACGGCAAGAGCGAGGCGCAGATCGAGGCCATCGGCAAGATGATCCCGCTCGGCCGGCTCGGCCAGCCCGACGACATTGCCGGGCTGGTCTCGTTCCTGGCCGGGCCGGACAGCTTCTGGGTCAACGGACAAATCATCCGCGCCAATGGCGGCGTCGTCTGAGCCGTCGCCGACCGCTCAACGCCGAACCTGAAATTCCACAGAAAGGAAAAGATCATGCCATTCGCCAACATCAAGTTACCGCAAGCGGCGCTCTCCAGGGCGCAGAAGGAAGACCTCATCCATCGAACGACAGCGATGTTCGTCGACTTTTTCGGCGAGGGTGTGCGCCCCTTCACGATGGTGCTGGTGGAGGAGGTCGCCGACGGCGGCTATGGCCGGGCCGACGAAGTGTTCGTCGTGCCGGAGGTTTTTCGCGCAAAGGAGTAGTGCCGGGCCGTTCCCGGGCGAGCCACGGGTCTCGCCCGTCCTTCGGACCCCCACAAGGAGATCGGCAGCGTCACCCCTTCCGCTTCTCCACCTCGGCCTTCCTCAGCAGGAACCGCTGAATCTTGCCGCTGGGCGTCTTCGGCAACTCGCTGACGAACTCGACTTCGCGCGGATAGGCGTGGGCCGAGAGGCGCTTGCGGACATGCTGCGCCAGTTCCTCGGCCAGCGCCTCGCTGCCTCGAAAGGCGGGCGCCAGAACGACGAAGGCCTTGACGATTTCGGTGCGCTGCGGGTCGGGCACACCGACGACGGCTGCCTCGTTGACCGCCGGATGTTCGATCAGCGCGCTTTCGATGTCGATGCGGTAGCCCGGCAGAGGCGATGACGTCGTCGGCGCGGCCGATCAGGAGATCGACCGTCCGGTTGCGCGAATGGCCCGAGAAGGGCTGGCCTCACCCGTGCGGGCCTGTATCATGGCCTTGTGAATACTTGGGAGGAGGCTTGTGCATGCGGCTGAATCGGAATCTCTGTCAGTGGAGGGTTTGGGTCTTCATCGCCGCAATGGCGCTTTGGCCGCGCACGGCGCCGGCCGATACCCTCACGCCGGAGCGCATCACTGCTGCCCTGTCGAAGCTCGAAGCGCTTGCCGAAGCCGCCGTCGCGGACGGTGCTGTACCCGGTCTCGCCATCGGCGTCGTGCGCGATGACGAGGTGATCTTCCTCAAGGGTTTTGGGCATCGCGAGGCCGGCAAGCCAGAGACCGTCGACGCCGACACGGTGTTCCAGATCGCCTCCCTTTCCAAACCGGTTTCCGCCACCGTCGTGGCGGCGTTGGTTAGCGACAGGATCGTGTCCTGGGATTCGAAGATCGCCGATCTCGATCCGGCCTTCCGGTTGGCTGATCCTTATCCGGCAAGCCAACTCACCGTCCGCGACCTGTTTTCGCATCGCAGCGGGCTTCCGGGCACCGCCGGAGACGACCTCGAGGACATTGGCTACGACCGCGTCGCGATACTGCATCGCCTGCGGTTCGTGCCACCATCGTCGAGCTTTCGCGCCGGGTATTCCTACAGCAATTTCGGATTGACAGAGGGTGCCGTGGCAGCCGCGAGGCCGACAGGAAAGCCCTGGGAGGAGGTCGCCGAGGAGAAACTCTACCGTCCGCTTGGCATGGCCTCGACCAGTTCCCGTCATTCGGACTTCGTCAAGCAAAGCAACCGTGCTGCGCTTCACGTCAAGGTCGATGGCGCCTGGGCCGCGAAGATAGAGCGCGATCCGGATGCGCAGGCGCCCGCCGGCGGCGTCAGCTCCACGGCACGTGACCTCTCGCAATGGCTGCGCCTCATCCTCGGCAACGGCGTTTATGCCGGCAAGACACTGATTGCCGCCGATGCGCTAAGCCAGACGCATGTTCCGCTGATAGCGCGCGGCAACAACCCCGTCTCCGGCGGCGCATCGTTCTACGGCCTCGGCTGGAACGTCGAATTCGGCCGACACGGCCTGAGCTGGGGCCACGCCGGCGCCTTCAGTGTCGGGGCGCGTACCCTGGTGACAGTCTTCCCAAAGGAGAAGCTGGGCATCGTCATCGTCGCCAACGCCTTTCCGACTGGCCTGCCGGAGGGATTGTCCGACAGCTTCGCCGATCTCGTCTTCGACGGTAACGTCGAGAAGGACTGGGTCAAGGCGTGGAATGATATCTATGCGGGCCTGTTCGGTCCGGCGGTCGCGGCGGCCAAGGCCGCCTATGCCGCGCCGCCGTCTCCGCCACGGCCAGCCGGGCCGGACAGCGTCTATGCCGGCCGGTACGCCAACGACTTCATCGGCGATGCGATTGTGTCGGAAGCGGGAGACCACCTTGTGCTCAGGGTAGGCCCGGCCGCCGGCCGGTCCTACTCATTGAGGCATTTCGACGGTGACCTTTTCCTGACCTTCCCCGACGCGGAGACGCCGGATAGCCCCTCGGGTGTAAGTTTTGTGGTCGGCGCTGACGGCAAGGCGTCGGCCATGACCGTAGGTTTTCTCGACGACAATCATCTCGCCACGCTGCAACGTGTGGGGGACTGACTTCCAAATCGAACGGTGCCGCCGGGAGTTCAGGATTCCGGGTCGTACCGGAGCAGTTTGAAGCAATCGCCGTTGCCCGATTTCGTCTGCGCCAGCAAGGGCTTCGACCTGTCTATCCATTCCTGATGTGACCTCGCATCGGCTTCGATCGCGTCGACCGGTGCAAGACTGACAAAGCTGCGTCCGTGGCTGAGAAGCCAGCATGCGCGGCCAAGAAATCGCCTGCTGCGCTGGCGCAAGAGGTCGGCATCGTAGAAGATGTCGAGCACCTCGTGCTTGATCTTGCGCTCGGTTTCAGGATTGGCGATCGCAACCTCGATCGGCTCGCCGCCGATCGCATCCTGCAGGTCCTTGTAGTCGAGGGTGAGTTGGGTGATGGCATATTTGATCTCGCTCTCGTCGCGCACGATGTCGAACCATAGCGTCGGATCGAGCTCGTTGACGACGAACGACGACTCGAAATCGCGCGACAGGTTGAGGATGTCGAAGTCCCGGATGTCGACGTCGCGCTCAACCAGCAGGATTTCGCGGACCTGCTTGCCAAGCTCCGCTCCCTGCGCGCCGATGGCGGCGTTGGTTCCACCAAGTTCGGGACTAATATAGGCCCCGCCGTCATCCAGCAGCGCGTCGAATTCGCCAAGTGACTCGACGAGGGGAGCGCCGCGAGCGATGCGCGCCGCCAGCTTGGCCAGAACCTGCTGAAGATCCGCTTCGCGTCTGCGCTGGTCTTGGTAATTCTGCTGGAAAAAGAAGATGAACAGCGACACGCCGATGCCGATCAGGATCACGCCCAACTGCGAGAAGATGTTGCGGTGGTATTCCAGCAGCTTTTCGCGATGGCGCACGTCGTCGCGCACACTGTGGGCGACGCGCAGATTGACGATCAGCGACAGGATGAGCAGCCCAGTACCGACGAGGATGAGGCCGCCGATGAGCAGGTAACCATGGCCTGTGCTGAAGTCCATTCGTTTTCCCTGAAGCCCAGACTGCGCAGAATAGTGCCATTTTGGCTAAATACCTACGGATTTGCAGGCGGTTGATTTGATGGCGGCGACCACCCCAGAAGGTTGACCCGCCTGGCCATCCGGCCGATAGCTCCGCCAGAAACTGTCCTGAGAACCCTGATGACTTCAGACACCAACCTCCACGATGCACCCGCCGTCGGCCCTGACACCGCCTGGCAGGCGGACGTCCGCGCCGGTGTGCGCCACGTGCGCGACCTTGCTTCTCTGCCGCTGTCCCCAGCCGAGCGCGCGGCCGCCCAAGCCGCGGCGGCGAACCACAAGGTGCGCGCGCCCAAAGCCTATCTCGACCTGGTCGACTGGAACGACCCGGCCGATCCGATCCGGGCGCAGGTCATCCCCTCTCCGCAGGAGTTGGAGGAGGCGGAGGGCGAGCTCGACGATCCGATCGCCGACCATGAATTCAGCCCGGTGCCGCGATTGACGCATCGCCATGCCGACCGGGTGCTGCTGTTCCCGACCTATCAATGCGCGGTCTATTGCCGGTTCTGCTTCCGCAAGGAATCGCTGACCGCGATCGGCAGGGGCTATACGCGCGAGGCGCTGGAGCCGGCGCTGGCCTATATCGCCGAGCATCCCGAAATCCGCGAGGTGATCCTGACCGGTGGCGATCCGCTGTCGCTGCCGGACAAGGCGCTGGCCGAAATCTCCGCGCGCATCGAAGCGATCCCCCATGTACGGCTGCTGCGCATCCATACGCGCGTGCCGGTGGTGCTGCCGTCGCGCATTACATCAGGGCTCGTCGTGGCGCTGCAGGGCCGGCTGATGGTCACTGTCGTCACCCATTTCAATCACGCGCGTGAAATCACCGGCGCTACCGAGGTGGCCTGCCGCACGCTTCGGCAAGCCGGCTTCGTGCTGCTCAACCAGAGCGTTCTGCTCAAGGGTGTCAACGACAGCATCGAGGCGCTGGAGGAGCTCTGCCGCGAGCTGATGTACCGCCTCGGCGTCAAACCCTATTACCTGCACCATGGCGACCTCGCGCGCGGCATGGCGCACCGGCGCACGACGATCGCGCAGGGACAGGCGCTGACTGAAGCGCTGCGGGCGCGGCTGTCGGGCATCTGCAACCCCGTCTATGTGCTCGACCTGCCGGAAGGCGGCGGCAAGGTGCCGATCGGGCCCTGTCATGTCGAGGGCAGGCAGGGGGAGAGCTGGCGGCTGCGCGGGCTCGATGGCGAAGTGCGGGAATATAGGGAGATCGTTGGCGTGCAAGAGGAACAGTCTTCGAAGATTCCAGGCTCGTGACGCCAGGATCCACCCGGATAATCCTACAGCGTCACAGCGACCGTTCATAATGGCCAGCGTCTGCGCCGCCCCTCACCTGCCTGCCGGCATCCTCTCCCCGTATAGTGACGGGGAGAGGGGTGCTGTCATCGGCGATTTCGCCAATCTCCAGCGTTGCGGGAAGAATGCCGGCGTCGCGGCCAGTGTCCAGCCGATAGATGGGTAACAGTTTGAACCGGATAGATAGGTAACAGTTTTCCCCCTTATGATGGGTTCGCGG
>NZ_JBVVQX010000021.1:0-105246 GCF_055811675.1 Mesorhizobium sp. WSM4808 | reverse complement strand
ACCAGAACCTCGCCCTCACGTGGGCCGTCGAGGTCGACCTCCATGATCTCCAGCGGCTTTCCGGCGGCGACAGCGACAGCGGCGCGGGTTTTCATCAGGCGTCCTCCAATGCGATTTTTTTCCAAGGTTTCAGGTTTTGCCGACACGATCAACTGGCAGCTGGCTCCCCGACTGGGCCACAGCGATGAATTGGAATCGCAAGTCGATTGAAAGGCAGTGAATTGCATGGTCGGCTTGACCCTGCAAGCACAGGCCATAAAAGGAACGGCCGACCCGAGGGGATGACATTTCGCATGTTCACCAAGATCCTGATCGCCAATCGCGGCGAAATTGCCTGCCGCGTCATCAAAACGGCGCGCAAGATGGGCATCGCCACGGTTGCCGTCTATTCCGATGCCGATCGCGATGCCGTGCATGTCGAGATGGCCGACGAGGCGGTGCATATCGGGCCTTCGCCAGCCGCGCTGAGCTATCTCGTCCCGGAAAAGATCATCGCCGCCTGCAAGGAAACGGGAGCCCAGGCCGTGCATCCCGGCTACGGATTCCTGTCCGAGCGGGCGGCCTTCTGCGAAGCGCTGGAAGCGGAAGGCATCATTTTCATCGGCCCGAAGCCCAAGGCCATAAAGGCGATGGGCGACAAGATCGAATCGAAGAAGTTCGCCAACGCCGCCAAGGTTTCCACCGTGCCCGGCTGGCTCGGCGTCATCGAGAATGCCGACCATGCCGAAAAGATCGCCGGCGAGATCGGCTATCCCGTGATGATCAAGGCTTCGGCCGGCGGCGGCGGCAAGGGCATGCGCATCGCCTGGAGCGAGGCCGAAGTGCGCGACGGCTTCGACCGCGCGCGCTCGGAAGCCAAGAGTTCGTTCGGCGACGATCGTGTCTTCATCGAGAGATTCGTCGTCGATCCGCGCCACATCGAAATCCAGGTGCTGGCCGACGCGCATGGCAACGCGCTCTATCTCGGCGAGCGCGAATGCTCGATCCAGCGACGCAACCAGAAGGTCGCCGAAGAGGCGCCATCGCCATTCCTGGACGCCGCGACACGCAAGGCCATGGGCGAGCAGTCGGTGGCGCTGGCCAGGGCCGTCGATTATCAAAGCGCCGGCACCGTGGAATTCATCGTCGACAGCGAGAAAAACTTCTATTTCCTTGAAATGAATACACGGTTGCAGGTCGAGCATCCGGTGACGGAGCTCGTCACCGGCATCGATCTGGTCGAGCAGATGATCCGCGTCGCCGCCGGCGAGAAGCTTGGCCTGAAGCAAAGCGACGTCAAACTGAACGGCTGGGCGGTGGAAAGCCGGCTCTACGCCGAAGACCCTTACCGCAATTTCCTGCCTTCGATCGGCCGGCTGACGCGCTACCGGCCGCCTGAGGAAGGACAATTCGGCGATGTCGTCATCCGCAACGACACCGGCGTCACCGAAGGCTCCGAAATCTCGATGTTCTACGATCCGATGCTCGCCAAGCTGTGCACCTGGGCGCCGACGCGTCTGGAAGCCATCGATGCCATGTCGGAAGCGCTCGACAGCTTCGTCGTCGACGGTATCGAGCACAACATTCCGTTCCTGGCTGCGTTGATGCAGCATCCGCGTTGGCGGGAAGGGCGGATATCGACCGCTTTCATATCCGAGGAATATCCCGACGGCTTCACGCCGGTCGTGCCGAACGATGACGAGAAGGCCGTTCTGGCCTCGATCGCGACCGCGGTGGAATTGCTGCGGCGTGATCGGCTTGACCGGCTGGGCGGGCGCCTGGCGCCGCATTCGGGAGCGCTGAAGCGCGACTGGGTGGTGAAGATCGGCGATGACTATCTGTCGGCCTCGATTATCGAGGGCATGATTTCCATTCCGATGGAAATCGATCTGTCGATCGAGGGCGGCAGGGCGTTGACCGTTGCATCAGACTGGCGGCCGGGCGACCTGGTCTGGCGCGGCACGGTCGGCAAGCGCAAGGTTACGGCTCAGGTCAGGCCGGTTGCCAATGGCTTTCGCATTGCCTGGAAGGGCATGTCGGTGACCGCGCGCGCCATGCTGCCGCGCACCGCCGAGTTGGAAAGGCTGATGCCCGAAAAGGTAGCGCCGGACACGTCGAACCTGCTGCTTTGCCCGATGCCTGGCCTTGTCGTGTCGATTGCCGTTGCCGAAGGCCAGGAGGTCAAGGCCGGCGAGACCTTGGCGGTGGTCGAAGCGATGAAGATGGAAAACGTGCTGCGTGCTGAACGCGACCTTGTCGTCTCCAAACTCAACGCCAAACCGGGCGACAGCCTGGCTGTCGACGCGGTGATCATGGAGTTTGCTTAGGGCTAGCCGGGCAGGCAGCCTGTGATCAGCAGTGGTTTGTGCTGGACTGGCATCGCGCGGTCCCGGACAATACATCTCCATCGACTCAAGGACCTTCACGCAGCACCATGGCCGACGAAAAACTTCCCCGCGATCCCCTGAAGCGCGAAGCAGCGATTGCTGCGGCGCGGCCGGAGGCCCCGGCGCGGCCCTTCGTCCATCTGCGCGTGCATTCGGCCTATTCGCTGCTGGAAGGCGCCTTGCAGATCGGCAAGGTGGTCGCTCATGCGGTCAAGGACGAAGCCCCGGCCATCGCCGTCACCGACACCAACAACCTGTTCGGCGCCCTGGAATTCGCGCAGAAGGCGGTGAAGGACGGCATTCAGCCGATTATCGGCTGTCAAACGGCGCTCGCCTTTTCCGGCGAAAACAGCGATGGCCAGCGCGACCGCAGGCGGCAGGGTCCCGATATGCGGCCGGTCGTCCTGCTTGCCGCGACCGAGGCCGGCTATTCCAACCTGGTCAGGCTGGTCAGCCGCGTCTACCTCGAAACGCCGCCGGGCGAAGCCGTGCACCTGACCACGGAAATGATGGAAGGCTTTTGTGACGGGTTGATCTGCCTCAGCGGTGGGCCGCGCGGACCGATCGGCACCGCCATCAAGGAAGATCGCCGCGATCTGGCCGAGGCACGGCTTTTGACCCTGAAGGCAATGTTCGGCGATCGCCTCTATGTCGAACTGGACCGGGTTTCCGGTTATGATCGCGTAATCGAGAAATCCTCGATCGATCTGGCCTATGCGCATGAATTGCCCCTGGTCGCCACCAACGAGGCGTTCTTTTCCTCTCGCGACGACTATGACGCACATGACGCGCTGATCGCCATCGCCGAAGGATCGGTCGTGGCCGCCGATAATCGTCGCCGGCTGTCGCCGGACAATTTCCTGCGCAGCCAGGCCGATATGGCCAGGCTCTTTGCCGATCTGCCAGAGGCGATCGACAACACTGTCGAGATCGCGCTGCGCTGCTCCTATTATCCCAAAAACCGCAATCCGATCCTGCCGCGCTTCACCGGCGGCGATGTCGCCGACAATGACGTCGCGGTGCAGGCGGAAGCCGACGAACTGGCCCGCCAGGCGCATGAGGGGCTCGACGCGCGCCTCGCCATGCATGGCCCGACATCAGGCTATACGGTCGAGCAATACCGCGAGCGGTTGAATTTCGAGCTTGGCATCATCACCAAGATGAAGTTTCCCGGCTACTTCCTGATCGTTGCCGACTTCATCAAATGGGCCAAGGCGCAAGGCATCCCGGTCGGGCCTGGCCGCGGTTCGGGCGCAGGCTCGCTGGTCGCCTATTCGACGACCATCACCGATATCGATCCGTTGCGCTTCTCGCTTCTGTTCGAGCGCTTCCTCAATCCCGACCGCGTGTCGATGCCCGACTTCGACATCGACTTCTGCCAGGATCGGCGTGAAGAGGTCATCCGCTACGTCCAGCAGAAATACGGCCGCGACCAGGTCGGCCAGATCATCACCTTTGGTACGTTGCAGGCCCGCGCCGTGCTTCGCGACGTCGGCCGCGTGCTGCAGATGCCGTATGGCCAGGTCGACAAGCTCTCCAAGATGGTGCCGCAGAACCCGGCCAATCCGGTCAAGCTCGCCGACGCCATCGCCAACGAGCCGCGTTTTGCCGAAGAGGCCGAGAGGGAGCCGATCGTCCAGACGCTGCTCGACATGGCGCAGAAGCTGGAGGGCCTTTACCGCCACGCCTCGACGCACGCCGCCGGCATCGTCATCGGCGACCGGCCGCTGTCGGAACTGGTGCCGATGTACCGCGATCCGCGCTCGGACATGCCCGTCACCCAGTTCAACATGAAATATGTTGAGCAGGCCGGGCTGGTGAAGTTCGACTTCCTCGGCCTGAAGACGCTGACCGTGCTGGAGACGGCGGTCAAGCTGATCCGCCGGCGCGGCATCGAGATCGACCTGGCAACGATCCCGCTCGACGATCCCGAGACCTACGCCATGCTGTCGCGCGGCGAAGTGGTCGGCGTGTTCCAGGTGGAAAGCGCCGGCATGCGCAAGGCGCTGATCGGCATGCGGCCCGACTGCATCGAGGACATCATCGCGCTGGTCGCGCTCTACCGCCCCGGTCCGATGGAGAACATTCCGACCTACAACGCCAGAAAGCATGGCGAGGAGGAGATGGCGTCGATCCATCCCAAGATCGACCATCTGGTGAAGGAGACGCAAGGCGTCATCGTCTACCAGGAACAGGTGATGCAGATCGCGCAGGAGCTGTCCGGCTACTCGCTCGGCGAAGCCGATCTGCTGCGCCGCGCCATGGGCAAGAAGATCCGCGCCGAGATGGACAAGCAGCGTGAGCGCTTCGTCTCCGGCGCGGTCGAGCGTGGCGTCGGCAAGCCGCAAGCCGATTTCATTTTCGACCTGCTGGCCAAGTTCGCCGACTATGGTTTCAACAAATCGCACGCCGCCGCCTATGCGGTGGTTTCGTACCAGACCGCCTATCTCAAGGCGCATTATCCGGTCGAGTTCCTGGCAGCGTCGATGACGCTCGACATGGGCAACACCGACAAGCTGGCCGATTTCCGCCAGGACGCGCTGCGCCTTGGCATCGAGGTTCTGGCGCCTTCGGTGATGTCGAGCTTTCGCCCCTTCGAGGTCGGTGAGAACCGCATCTACTATTCGCTGGCAGCGCTCAAGGGCGTCGGCGATGCGGCGGTCGAGCACATCGTTGCCCAGCGTGGCGAAAAGCCGTTCAAGAACCTCGCCGATTTCTGCGAGCGGGTCGATCCCAAGATCGTCGGCAAGCGCGTCTTCGAAAGCCTGATCATGGCCGGCGCGCTCGATTGCTTCGGCCATGACCGCGCATCGATGATGTCGGGCGTGGAACGCATGATGGGACTGGCGTCGCTGGCGCAGCAGAACGCGGTTTCCGGCCAGCACGACATCTTCGGCGCTTCGCTCGGCGCTCAGTCGCAGGCACTCAATCTGCCGGCGACAGAGCCATGGCTCGCCGCCGACCGGCTGCACCGTGAATTCCAGGTGGTCGGCTTCTATCTCTCGGCGCACCCGCTCGACGAGTACAAGGCAGCCCTGCAGAAGATGCGGGTTCAGACCTGGGCCGAGTTTTCGGCGGCCGTCAAACGCGGTGCCGCCGCCGGCCGTCTGGCCGGCACGGTGACGTCCAAGCAGGAGCGCAAGACGCGCACCGGCAACAAGATGGGCGTTATCGCCTTTTCCGACACATCCGGCCAGTACGAAGCCGTGCTGTTTTCCGAAGGACTGGCGCAATATCGAGATCTGCTCGAGGCCGGCCGCTCCGTGGTCATCACCGTTGCCGCCGAGGACAGGCCGGAAGGCGTCAATCTGCGCATCAACTCAGTGCAGTCGCTGGAGGACGAGGCAAGCCGTATCCAGAAGGCACTTCGCATCTTCGTGCGCAACGCCTCGCCGATCAACACGCTGGCCGGCCAACTGACCGTCAGGGGCGAAGGCCAGGTCAGCTTCGTGCTGATCAAGGAAGAGGGCGAGGGGGAAATCGAAATCGAGTTGCCGAACCGCTACCGGATTTCGCCACAGATCGCTTCGGCGATGCGCGCGGTGCCGGGTGTGGTCGAAGTGGAGCTGGTGTGACCCCCGCTCTTTCTCGCGCGCGGCGGTCAGCCGGGCGGTCGCTGCCGCGAACGCCAGCGCAGTCAGTATGAAGCCGGCGCAGAGGAACGGGTCGCAGGCGGTTTCAGCCTTGGCGCGGCTGCGTGACAGGCTGCGCAGGCTCTATCATGGGCGCACGCCGGCCGCTTTCCGGTTCCAACTGGTGGCCGTCGTCATCGACCTCGCCATCATCGCCTTCTTCATCGCGACGCCGGTTCTTCAGGACAAGCCGTCCTTCCTCTGGCTCGACTATTCGGCGGCCGCGCTTGTCGCCGCGGATCTGGTCGCCCGGCTGCTTGCCTCCAAAAACATGCTGCGGCTGATGAAGCAGCCGACGTCGTGGGTCGATGTCTTCATCCTTTTGACGCTGCTGATGCCGACGGCGTTCGCCAATCTCGCCTTCCTGCGCATCCTGCGGCTGTGGTCGCTGTCGCGCAGCGGTTCGCTCTGGCGGCATCTGGAGATGCGCGGCCTGAGGCCGTGGCGCGAGGCCAGCCACGCGGTCATCAACCTTTTGACCTTCCTGTTCGTCATCACCGGCTTCGTCTACACGTTCTTCTTCCGCACTGGCGCCGGTCTGGAAAACTATGTCGACGCGCTTTATTTCACCGTCGCCACGGTGACGACGACCGGCTTCGGCGACATCGTGCTGCCGGGCATAGCCGGCAAGCTGACCGCAATCGTCACCATGATCATCGGCATATCGCTGTTTGTCAGACTGGCTCAGGCGATCTTCCGGCCAGCCAAGGTTTTGTTTCCCTGTCCGCAGTGCGGCTTGCGGCGGCACGAGCCGGACGCCGTGCATTGCAAAGCCTGCGGTCATCTTCTCAACATACCCGACGAAGGGAACTGACGGCCGGGTACTACGACGCCGCCACTTCGGCCGGCTTTATAGCCCTGCGCTGAAGATTGAGCAGATTGCCCATCAGGATCAGCAGCGCGCCGCCGGCGGTGAAAGCATCGATCTGCTCGCTATAGAGCAGCCAGCCAATCAGCGCCGATAGCGGCACGCGCAGAAAATCCATCGGCGAGACGATGGTCGCATCGGCATAGCCAAGCGCGCGGGCCATACAGAAATGCGACGACATGCCGGTGAAAGCGATCAGCACGATCCACGGCCATAGCTCCAGTGGCGGATTGCGCCACGTATAGAGCGCCGGGATGAGACCGACCATCGACTGGATAATCAGCATCCAGCAGATGATGCGCACGACGCTGTCAGTCCGGGTCAGCGATTTGATCGTGACCACCGAGATGCCGAAGCAGGCCGCGGCACCCAGCACGACGAGATGTCCAGGGTCGACCGAGCCGACACCGGGGCGCACGATGATCACCACGCCGATCAGCCCCAGCCCGATCGCTGCCAGCTTGGGCCGGTTCAGCCTTTCACCCAGAAAAATCACCGCCAGGATAGCTGTCCAGATCGGCGTGGTGAATTCGATCGAGATCAGCACCGCCAGCGGGATCAAAGTGAGGGCGTAGAGCCAGGCCGCCTGGCCCGTGTAATGGATGACGTTGCGGGCGATATGGGCAATGGGGCGCTGCGTGCGCATGGCTCGAAAACCGCCACTCATCATCACCAGCGGCAGAAGAATGAAGAAGCCGATCACAGAGCGCAACTCAAGCACCTGGAAGACGTTGAGCTCCGCTGTCGTGGCTCGGCCGGCGACCGTCATCCCAAGGAAGGAAGCGATCGACAGTGCCATCCAGAACGCGGCCTTGGGGATCGAGGGGGTGGGTGCCATTCGCGCTGTGTCGCAGGCGAGGGCTTCTGCCGCAATCGCTACACAAGGCATTCTTCTGGGCCAGTCGCGACTGGCTGGATGTTGTAAAACAGTCGTGTGGCGGGCGGAACCTGAAACGGCAAGTGGCGTTGAGTTCCGGTGGTCAGCCGTGCTCGCGGACCGTCCCGCCTTTTTCAAGATCGACAAGGAGAGCTTCAATGAGATCCTTCGCGCAATTCGCGCTTGCCGGCGGCTTATTGGTTGCGGCAGGCGCGGCACATGCCGACGAGGCCCAATTTCTCCAGGCGTTCAAGGGCAATTTCGCCGGCAAGGGTATCGTCAAGGTCACCACCGATGCGCCGACCGTGAACGTGTCCTGCACGTTCAGCTCGAACGCGACATCGACCTCCCTGTCGCTCGACGGCAATTGCCGGGGACTTGTCGTGGTCACGCGCGCCATCAGCGCGGACCTGAAGGCCAGCGGTGCCAAATACAGCGGCACCTATGTCGGCTCTCGCACGGGACCGGCGCAGCTTAACGGCAGCCGTTCGGGCAACGCGATCAACCTGGGCATTCGCTGGGCCAAGGAGGTCAATGGCGACCGAAGGGCGCAGATGAAGGTCGAGAAACGCGGCGAGAAGGGCATGCGGCTGACCGTCATCGACACCGACCCGAAAACCGGCAAGAGCGTGGTGACGAGCAGGATTGATCTGCAGCGCACCTAATCCTCGAGCGGCTCCGGCGGATGGGTGTGGCGGCCCTTGCCGAATGTGTAGCCGGTTTCCACCGCCTTGCGGCCGAACTTGTCGCGCAGGGCGTCGATGGCGCCTTCGGCCATGGCGCGCTTGCGCGATTGGATGTCGACCAGATCGGGCGGGTCGGCCTTGTCGTCGTCCGAGAGGTCGCTGACGCCGATGCCAAGCAGCCGATACTTCGTGCCGTCGGTTTCCTTGCGCAGAAGCTCCACCCCGGTCTGAAAGATGCGGTCGGCGAGCCGGGTCGGATCGCCGAGCTGGCGATTGCGCGTGCGCAGCTTGAAATCCTGGGTCTTCAGCTTCAGCACCACGGTGCGCCCGGCAATGCCTGACTTTTTCAGCCGTGCCGAGACCTTTTCCGAAAGGCCCCTGAGAACCGCGACCAGTTCCTCCAGCGACGCGATATCGGTGTCGAAGGTGGTTTCGGCCGATACGCTCTTGGCATCCTGGTCGGGATCGACGCGGCGGACGTCCTCGCCGCGCGAAAGGTGGTAGAGCCGGTCGCCCATCGTGCCGTAGCGGCGCATCAGGTCGCCGCGATCCATCTGCTGCAACTGGCCGATGGTGCGGATGCCGTCACGCTCCAGCGTGGCGTTGAATGCCTTTCCGACACCCCAGATCATGGTCACCGGCTGCGCCGAGAGGAAGCCGACTGCCTCGGCCTCGCCGATGACCGAGAAACCGCGCGGCTTGCGAAAGTCAGACGCAATCTTGGCGAGGAACTTGCAATAGGACAGGCCGGCCGAAACGGTGATGCCGATCTCCTTCTCGACGGCCTGCGCGAAGCGCGCCAGCACCACAGCGGGCGGCAGGCCGTGCAGCCGTTCGGTGCCGGCGAGGTCGAGAAACGCCTCGTCGATCGACAGCGGCTCGACCAGCGGTGTCAGCGCTTGCATCATGGCGCGCACTTCGCGGCCGACGCGCACGTATTTTTCCATGTTGGGGCTGATGACCACCGCCTCCGGGCAGGCTTCGAGCGCCTTGAACATCGGCATGGCCGAGCGCACGCCTTGGATGCGGGCGATATAGCATGCGGTGGAGACGACGCCGCGCTTGCCGCCGCCGATGATCAGCGGCTTGTCCTTGAGCGCCGGATTGTCGCGCTTTTCGATCGCCGCATAGAAGGCGTCGCAATCGATATGGGCCAGATGCAGCCGGTAAAGCTCTGGATGACGCACAAGCCGAGGACTACCGCAGCGCTCGCAGCGGCGCGCCTGGCTGCGCTGAAACGTCAGGCAGTCGCGGCAAAAGCCGTGATCGGGATTGTTGACAGGGGCCGCCATCGCTGCGAACATAAAGAGAACAGAAGCAATGGTACGACAGTGCAAGGCCAGCGACAAGGCTGGCCTGGGGAGAACGCATGAGCACGACCATAGCGCCGCTTGCACCCGAGCTTTGGGCTGAATTCGAGGACCTCTTCGGCAAGCAAGGCGCCTGCTACGGCTGCTGGTGCACGCATTTCCGGCTGGCGCCGGCGATGCGCCGCGAGAGCAGCCGGGAACGCAACAAGGACCACATCAAGGCGCGTATCGAGGCCGGCCCGCCGCCCGGACTGCTGGCATTCGAGGATGGCCAGGCGGTCGGCTGGATGCAGATCGGACCGCGCGCCGACGTACCCGAATGGAACAATCAGGGCAGGGGCTCGGCACCGGTCGATCCTGCCGACGCCGCGGATCCGGGCGTCTGGGCGATCTCCTGCTTCTTCATCCGCGCCAAGGCGCGCGGCAGGGGCATCACGCATCGCCTCGTCGAAGGCGGCATCGATTTCGCCCGCCAGAATGGAGCCCGGCTGCTCGAGGCGTGCCCGATGGACCTGTCTCGCGATTCGCGCTCGATCGGCCTGTTCGTCGGCTCGTCGCGGATCTTCGAGAAGGCGGGTTTCGAGCGGCTGGTGGAACGCAAGGCCGGCCGCCCGCTGATGCGGCTGGTGCTTTGATGAGGTCCGCTCGTGGCTTGTTGATCTCACCTTGCGGTTGCAGCAGTATTTTCATACCAGACGGACGTACCTTCTAAAGCGCATGCGCTTTGGGGTTTTGTTTATGCATGTCGTTCTCCCAAACCAGGACCCACTTTGGGCGACATGCATTAGGTCAAACGGAGAATTCGCGTGAACCGTGCCCTGCCATTCGTTTTCCTCCTTGCGTTGAGCGCGCCTGCGTTCGGTCAGACCGTCGACAGTCAGGGTGCGAAGCAATTGTCCGACGACTTGTCCCGCTATGTCGGCAAGCAGGCCATCGACAAAGGCATTTTGAAGGTTTCGCTTGAAGGTGGCGCCTACAGGATCCTGTTCGATTTCAAGGCACTTGCCGCATCGTTTCCGGACCAGAAACTGCTGAAGTTCGACTTCGCGCCCTATGCCCTGATGGTCAAGCCGCGCAGCGACGGGTCCTGGGATGTCTCCATGGATTTCTCCCAAACCGCCTCCTTCGAGTTCAATGGACCCGAGGGGCTGCAAAGCACTCAGTTTTCGATCAAGGACGGCAAGGGTTCGGGCGTCTACGATCCAAATCTGGCGGCCTTTACCAGCGGCACCAGCTCGATGGCCGGCGTGACGATGGCATCGAAGGATGCCAAGCAGCGCATGGAAGCCAGCACGGGCGCCGGCGTCGCGACCGTTGCCGCGACCAAGTCGGCGGCCGGGGGCGTCGATTTCACAACCTCGCAAAAGGTGTCGAGCTTTGTCGAAGCGATCAATTTCGACGATCCGGAGAGCGGGTTGAAATTCCCGGTCACCGTCAGGTCGCCGGAACTGTCGGTCGAAGCCAGCGGCAAGGGCGTGCGGACCAAGCCATTGCTCGATCTCCTGGCATTTGCGGTGGCCAACGAGGACGAGGCGACGCTGAAGGCCAACCAGGCGCAGCTCAAATCGCTTCTGCTCGCCGCCTTGCCGCTTTGGCAGCGTATCGACGGGACCTACGGTTTCAAGGATTTTGCGGTGGAAAGCCCGGTCGGCAATTTCGGCGCCACCCAGCTCAGCACCGTGTTCGGCACCGATGGCGTGGCCCAGAACGGCACGATCACGTACGGCATCAAGGCATCGGGGCTGAGCGTGCCGACCCAGCTTCTGCCGAGCTGGAGCGTGGGGTTGTTGCCCACCGATGTCGATTTGAACTTTGGCGGCGCCAATATCGATCTCGACAGCATGGCGAAGAAGGCGATCGAAGCCTTTGATCTCAATAAGAATCCCCCTCTGTCGGCCGAATTCGGCGAGCAGCTTAAAGTCGACTTCTTGGCCAAGATGCCGAAGGTCGTGCTTGGCCACAGCACCGTGAAGAACAAGGACACGGAGATCGCGCTGGAAGGCGAGATGACATTCCCAGGCGAAAAGCCCGAAGGAAGCGTAACCGTCGATGTCGCCGGCTTCGACAAGCTTGTCGAAGGCCTGCAGGAAGCGGCAAAGTCGGAACCGGAGGTTGGCCAATACGTGCCAGTCGCTCTCATGGCGAAGGGCTTTGGCAAGACGCTGCCCGATGGCCGGCTGGAATGGATTGTCAATGCCAAGGCCGATGGCTCGGTCACCGTCAATGGCGTCATGCTGAAGCCCGCCGATCCGGCCGTGGACGACAGCATGGATGATGGTGACGGCGCCGATGACAGCGGAGAGGACAGCGGCGGCGCAGGGGCGAACTGAACCCCTGAAGCTTGGAGTTCAGAGCCCCAGCGCGCTTGCGATCTTGGGCGCTGCCTCGTGCCAGTCCTGGACGACGACCACATCGTCCGTCACCGGCGGCAGGAATGCGCGCAGCGAATTGTCGGCCATCAGGTGGAACAGTTCGGCGTCGGCGACCGATTCCCGTACCGACGCCAGATTGTGCGGCTGATCGTCGACGAAGACCACCGGTCGGCCGGCCTTGCCGCGAAGCTTGGCCACTGCCGGTCCTTTGGCCATTTCAGTAGTCAGAAGCGGGTAGCTCAGCCCAAGCGCGTCGAGATGGACGCGACGCACGGCACGGTGTTTGTGCGGCATGGCCGTCAGCAAGATGATTTCCGCGCGATCGCCAAGCCCTGCCAGGGCTTCTGACGCGCCGTCAGTAATGTTTTGCCAATCGGCTTGCGCGTCAAAGAAATCGGCCAGCAGTGCCGTGACTTCGGGCTGTTCGACCAGGCGGCCGCTGGCGGTCTCTGCGATGTTGCCGGTCAGCCGGAAGGAGGCCAGCGTCAGGCCATAGCCGCGCGCCTTGAGGAAATTCGGAAACGGTCGGATGAATTCGAGCACGACATCGTCGACATCGAGGACAAGCAAGGGGCGGTCGTCGGCTGCCAGTTCTTCAATCTGGCGCGCGGTTTCCGGATCATCGCTCATATGGAATGCTCGTGGTTGTCGTCGCCCAGCGGCAGCGACCGCAAGGCTTTGCCGACAGCCGCCGGCGGGGTGCCGGTTTCCTCGGCAAAGCGCATCAGAGTCGGCTCGTGGGCGAGGATGAATTGCAGGACACCGGCCAGAAAACCCGGCTCGCTGGCGGCTTTGCGGATCGAATGGACCTCTATGCCGGTGATTGCCAGAAAGCGCGCCAGAAGCTCCGGATCGGAGGCGACGAAGCCCAGGGCCTTCACGGCAATCGATTCCGCTTCTTCGCGCATTGACGCTGCGTTTGCCATCACTACCTTCGGTGTGTGGAATGAGTCTCTCCCGCAGTAATGGCAAGAGTTGCTTGCGGCAAGCCATTAGAGCGTGGCGCGCCCTTTGGACGCGCAGGGGACGAGGTGGAATTCGCGCTGTTTTCCAGCCGCGGATTTCCGTTTCGTCAATCATATTGCCGTAAAGTGAAGCAGGGTTTGATGCGTTCAGACATGGGCGCATGACGGTTGCCTTCGAAGCGGAAGGGCAGCCGGGACGGGAAATCGATGCCGAAGAAGGTTATGATCGTCGAGGACAATGAGCTCAATATGAAGCTCTTTCGCGACCTCATCGAGGCAAGCGGTTACGAGACCGTGCGCACCCGAAACGGTCTGGAAGCGCTCGATTTGGCGCGCCAGCACCGGCCGGATCTGATCCTGATGGATATCCAATTGCCTGAAGTGTCGGGGCTTGAAGTGACCAAATGGCTGAAGGAAGACGACGAACTGCACGTCATCCCGGTCATTGCGGTGACCGCCTTCGCCATGAAGGGCGACGAGGAACGTATCCGCCAGGGCGGCTGCGAGGCTTATATTTCTAAGCCGATCTCGGTGCCGCGTTTCATCGAAACCATCAAATCCTATCTGGGCGATGCGTGATGTGCCCCTTCAGCCGAGCCGGAGCCTTGTGAAATGACTGCGCGGATCCTCGTCGTCGACGATATCCCTGCCAATGTGCGGCTGCTGGAAGTGCGGCTGCTGGCCGAATATTTCGAAGTGCTGACCGCCACCAACGGGCCGGATGCGATCGAGACCTGTGAGAACGGCAAGGTCGATGTCGTGCTGCTCGACGTGATGATGCCGGACATGGACGGCTTCGAGGTCTGTCGGCGGCTGAAGAGCGATCCGGCGACATCGCACATTCCGGTGGTGATGATCACCGCGCTCGATCAGGTCTCCGACCGCGTCCGCGGGCTCGAGGCCGGTGCCGACGACTTCCTGACCAAGCCGGTCAACGACCTGCAGCTTATGACGCGCGTCAAGAGCCTGGTTCGCCTGAAGTCGCTGACCGACGAGTTGCGGCTGCGCGCCTCGACGACGCGCAACATCGGCATCGAGGAGTTGCTCAGCCGCAATTTCGCATCCGAGGACACGACGCCCAAGGTGCTTTTGATCGACGAACGCAAATCATCCGTCGAGCGCATCCAGAAGATGCTGCGCGACCGGGCCGATCTCGACGTCACACATGATCCGCATGCCGGTTTCTTCCAGGCCGCCGAGACGTCCTATGAATGCGTGATGATCTCGACCGCGTTCGCCGATTTCGATCCGCTGAGGCTCTGTTCGCAGTTGCGCTCGCTCGATCGCACCCGTTTCGTGCCGATCATCCTGTTGGCGGAGGAGGGCGAGGAGGAACGCATCATCCGCGGCCTCGAACTCGGCATCAATGATTATCTGATGCGGCCGATCGACCAGCAGGAGTTGACGGCGCGGCTGCGCACCCAGGTGCGCCGCAAGCGTTACAACGACCAGCTGCGCGCCAGCGTCACCCAGACCATCGAAATGGCGGTGACCGATGGACTGACCGGGCTGCACAACCGCCGCTATCTGGACAGCCACCTGCAGACGCTGTTCGATCGCGCCGTGGCGCGGCGCCGGCCGCTGTCGGTGATGATCACCGACCTCGACCGCTTCAAGGCGATCAACGATGCGCACGGTCATGACGGCGGCGACGAGGTTCTGCGGGAATTCGCACGACGGCTGCGCAAGAATGTCAGGGGTATCGACCTTGCCTGCCGCTTTGGCGGCGAGGAGTTCGTGGTGGTGATGCCGGACACCGAGGGCGCGGTGGCCGAGAAGGTAGCCGAGCGCATTCGCGCCGAAATCGCCCAGGCGGCTTTCGCCATCGGGCAGGACGGCAAGGCGATCGAAGTCACGGTCAGCGTCGGCGTGTCGTCGGTGCTGAAGGGCGTGGACACGGTGGCGGCGCTGATGAAGCGTGCCGATCTCGCGCTCTACGAAGCCAAAAGCGGCGGCCGAAATCGCGTCGTCGCCAAGGCGGCGTAGCGATCCAGCCCCGATTATCCTGTCAACCCGACAGGGTTACCCGTTTACCTTAATCCAAGCGATTCGCGAGCCTTGGTTAAGAAACTGTTGATTTTCATAAGCTCTTGCGCAACTGTGCAGGCCAAGACGAAGCCGGCACGAGGATAGAAAACCGGCTCCGATCCTGGGAATACCCCATGATGCTCAGGTCCGCCGCATCTCCTGGGTCCGTGGGGTCGGCCGGCCGGCGCTGGCACATAGTGGCCTCCTCGTACCGCTGCCAAACGCCGACCGGCCCCCTTCTCTCCAAAAGAACATCAGAACTCCGTGCTAAAGCACGGAGAATCTGCGTTTTTGCATGTGAATCGGAACACCCGTTGTAGCCGTTCCAACACAGCTTCGCTGTGAGAGCAGCCAACGATGAGGGGAAGAGCACCCCTTCCATTTCATAGATATGGCGCACAAGGGGCTTGCGGCAAGACCCGGCTCCTCCCGTAAAACCGCGACCCAAGCCAGGGTGCGGAAAACGGGAGTTACGATAATGATTTCAGATCATGCGGTTGTGATCGCCGGGGGTGGTCCGACGGGATTGATGCTGGCAGGCGAACTGGCGCTGGCAGGCGTGGACGTTGCCATTTTCGAAAGGCGACCGGATCAGAAACTGGCAGGATTGCGCGCAGGCGGCCTGCATGCGCGCACTCTTGAGGTGCTCGACCAGCGCGGAATTGTGGATCGGTTTCTTTCACAGGGACAGATATCGCCGTCCGTGGGCTTCCACATGATCCGGTTAGGCATCAGCGATTTTCCCACGCGCCACAATTATCTGCTGGCACTGCGGCAAAACCACATCGAGCGCATCCTGGCCGACTGGGTCGGCGAGTTGAAGGTGCCGATCTATCGTGAACACGAGGTTGCGGGGTTTACCCAGGACGACAGCGGCGTCGATGTCGAACTGTCCACCGGTCACCGCCTGAGGGCCGCATATCTGGTCGGGTGCGACGGAGGCCGCAGCACCATTCGCAAGGCGACCGGTATCGAGTTTGCCGGATGGGATCCGACGATGAGCTGGATGATTGCCGAGGTCGAAATGTCGGAAGAACCGGCATGGGGCTTCCGCAGCAACGCCTCCGGAATTCATGCCCTGGGTAAGATCGAGGACGGCAGGAAGGTTGGCGTCGTGCTGACGGAGCCATGCCTGGAGGCGCGCGGCGAACCGACCCTGCGCGAGCTCAGCGAGGCGCTGACTGCCGTCTACGGCACCGACTTCGGGGTCCACAGCCCGACCTGGCTCTCCCGCTTCACCGACATGACGCGCCAGGCCACCGCATATCGCGACAGGCGTGTGCTGCTGGCGGGTGATGCCGCGCACATCCATCCGCCGATGGGCGGACAGGGCCTCAACATCGGCGTGCAGGATGCGGTGAACCTTGGATGGAAGCTGGCCCAAATCATCAAGGGGACATCGCCGCAAAGCCTGCTCGACAGCTATCACGCCGAGCGTCATCCGGTCGCCGCCCGCGTGTTGCGCAACACGATGGCGCAGGTTGCGCTTCGCCGCACGGATGACCGCAGCAAGGCCTTGGCCGATACCGTTGCCGAGTTGCTCGGCATGGATGAACCCCGCAAGAAAATCGCCGCGGAGGTGTCTGGTCTGGGTGTTCATTACGACCTTGGCGAGGGGCATCCACTGCTTGGGCGGCGAATGCCCGATCTCGATCTGACCACCGCCGGCGGACGGTTGCGGGTCTTCACCTTGCTGCACGACGCGCGGCCCGTGCTGCTCAACCTCGGTGAGCCCGGCAGGCTGGACATCGCGTCCTGGGCTGATCGGGTCCGGCAGATCGACGCCGGTTACGCCGGTATCTGGGACCTCCCGGCTCTCGGGACGGTCGTTTCGCCCGACGCGGTCTTGATCCGGCCCGATGGTTATGTGGCTTGGGCCGGGGCGGGAACCCAACAGGGCCTGGTGGACGCGCTGACCACCTGGTTCGGGCCGCCTGCCACCGCAGGTTAGCAGACACGATCGCAGCGCGACCGCGCGATCGCCTTGAGAGTATCGCGTCCCTCCCTCCGACAGTGCTCCTGACAGTTGGTTGACAGGAGCTTCCTTCTGTGCAGAAATTGGTTGGACCATTGGACCACTTGGAGGAAATGTGGACCAGAACAGCCTGCCCCCCATTCAGACCACGGCGCGCGACGACGCCGTGCTGAAGGCGTTGGTGGGCTTTGTTCGCGCCGAGGCCTTGCAGCCGGGCGAGCGGCTTCCAACCGAACGCATTCTGGCCGAGCGGCTGAAGGTCAGCCGCAACACCGTGCGCGAGGCACTGACACGCTGGGAAGGGCTCGGCCTCGTCGAGCGCCGGCAGGGCAGCGGCACCTATCTCAAGGCGGCTGTTTCACACGATATGCTGCACATGCCGCTGACGCTGGCGGGCGGCAATGATTTCACCAGCCTGATGCAGACGATGGAGATCCGCCGCGCGCTGGAGGCGGAGGCCGCAGCCCTTTGCGCCGAACGCGCCAGCCAGGCCGACATCGCCGAAATTGCACGCAAGCTCGACATCATGGAGCAGGCGTTCCGCACGCGCGACGGCATGTCGTCGGAAGAGGATTGGGAGTTCCACCAGGCGATCTACCGGGCCTCGGGTAATCCGCTGTTCGAGCAGATCATCGCCGCCATGTACGAATTGTTCCACCGCTTCTGGGAGCATCCGCTCGGCGTTCGCGATTTCGGCCATGCCAGCTTTCCCTATCACCGCACCATCTACGAATGCATCGCAGCCCGTGACCCGCAGGGCGCCCGCGCCGAAGCGCTCAAGCTGATCGCCACCGTCGAGGACGATCTCAAGCGCGGTGCGGCCAAACTCAAACTTTCGAGCCAGACATGAACGAGCATCCATCCGGTTTCGATCACGACTATCTCTTGGAGGCGGCAACACTTTTGGCGCATGACGAACCGTTTACCGGCGGTGCGGTGGTGCCGCCGATCTATCAGACCTCGCTGTTCACCTTCGCCAACTATGCCGAGATGGCCGATACCTTTGCCGGCAAACGAAAGCAGCCGATCTACTCGCGTGGCGACAATCCGACGGTGATGGAGTTCGAGGCGCGTGTCGCCGCGCTCGAAGGCGCAGAAGCAGCGCGCGGCTTTTCCAGTGGCATGGCGGCGATCAGCGCCACGGTGCTTGCGTTCGTTGGGGCAGGCGAGCGCATCGTGGCGGTGCGCAATTGCTATGGCGATGCCTACCGGCTGTTCGAGCGGTTGTTGCCGCGGCTCAACATCAAGGTCGATTATGTCGACGGCTCCGACCCGGATGCGGTCGCGGCGGCACTTCCCGGCGCCAAGCTACTTTATCTGGAAAGCCCGACCTCGATGATGTTCGAGTTGCAGGACATCGCGCATCTGACACGGTTGGCCAAGGAACAGGGCATCGTCACCACGATCGACAATTCCTGGGCGACGCCGGTGTTCCAGAAGCCGATCACGCATGGCGTCGATCTGGTGCTGCATTCGGCCTCGAAATACCTTGGCGGCCACAGCGACACCGTCGCGGGCGTGGTGGCGGGTTCGGCTGCTCATATCAAGCACATCAACGAGCAGACCTATTCCTATCTCGGCGGCAAGCTGTCGCCATTCGAGGCGTGGCTGTTGCTGCGCGGCCTGCGCACGCTGCCGCTGCGCCTGCCGCACCACATGAAGAGCGGCCTGACCATCGCCGAACGGCTGAAGGCGCATGCCAATGTCGAGCGCGTCAACCATCCCGTCTATTCGAACCATCCGGGCAAGGCGACGCTGGCCGGCTATGCCGGTCTGTTCTCCTTCGAGGTGACGGACGAGATCGACATTCCCGTCTTCGTCGACGCGCTGAAATATTTCCGCATCGGCGTCAGCTGGGGCGGGCATGAAAGCCTGGTCGTACCGGCCAAGGCGTCGCTGGAGCAGACGCCGGGCCTGAATTCGATGGCGCGCTTCGGCGTCAGCCCCCGAACCATCCGCTTCAATGTCGGATTGGAGAGTGTCGAAGACCTGTGGGCTGACGTCGCCCAGGCCTTCGAAAAAGCCAGAAAATAACAAGCGGGTTCAAAATGGGAGTCTTGAACATGAAAAAACTGACCGTCATGCTGGCCACCGTTGCGGGGCTGGCGATTTCCGCCGGAAATGCCGTGGCCGACTCGACCCTGAAAATGGTCGAAGTCATCACCAGCCCGCCGCGCACCGAATTCCTGAAGAAGCAGATCGCCGAATTCGAAACAGCCAATCCGGGCATCAAGGTCGAGCTTATCTCGCTGCCCTGGGGCCAGGCGTTCGAGAAATTTCTGACCATGGTGCAGGCCGGCGATACGCCTGACATCGTCGAAATGCCGGAACGCTGGATGGGCCTCTATGCCAACAATGCCCAGCTCGAGGATCTCGGCCCCTATATGGCCAAATGGGATGATGCCAAGACGCTCGGCGACCGCGCCAAGCAGTTCGGCTCGACCGTCAACAACACCCAGTTCATGATCCCCTACGGCTACTATGTGAACGCGCTGTTCTGGAACAAGAAGCTGTTCAAGGAGGCCGGCCTCGACGGACCGCCGGCGACGCTCGACGATTTCATCGCCGATTCCAAGAAGATTTCCGCGCTCCCGGGGAAGTACGGCTACTGCCTGCGCGGCGGGCCGGGCGCCTTCAACGGCATGCACATGTTCATGAACATTGCTGCCGGCAAGGGCGGCTACTTCAACGAGGACGGCACTTCGACGATCAACGAAGAAGGCTCGGTCAAGGGCCTGCAGATGCTGGCCGACATGTACAAGGACGGATTGGCGCCGAAGGATGCGGTGAGCTGGGGTTTCAACGAAACGGTCACCGGCTTCTATTCCGGCACCTGTGCCATGCTCAACCAGGATCCGGACGCGCTGCTCGGCATCGCCGACAAGATGAGCGCGGACGATTTCGCCGTGGCGCCTTTGCCGGTCGGGCCGAGCGGCAAATCCTATCCGACGCTGGGCTATGCCGGCTGGGCGATGTTTGCCAACTCGCAGCACAAGGACGACGCCTGGAAGCTGATGGCGACGCTTCTGTCGCCGAAGGACAATCTGGAATGGGCCAAGGAAGTCGGCGTCGTCCCGATCCACAACGGTGCGGACCAGGATCCCCATTTCAAGACGGAGCAGTTCAAGGGCTGGTTCACGGAGCTCAGCGACAGCTCCAAATATGAAATGGTCACCCCGCCGACGCATCTGGAGAACCTCGGCAATTTCGTCGACCAGGTGGCGATCAAGAATTTTCAGGAAGTGCTGCTTGGCCAGAAGACGGCCAAGGACGTCGCCGACCAATGGGCTGCCTTCCTGACCAAGGAACAGCAGGACTGGCTGGCGAAGAACAAGAAGTAAGCGCCTCTTTTTTCCTTCTCCCCGTTCTACGGGGAGAAGGTGGCCCGATAGGTCGGATGAGGGGCGGCGCTATGCCTCGATTGGTTCGCGCTGCTCCTCATCTGCCTGCCGGCATCTTCTCCCCGTGAACGGGGAGAAGGACGCTGTTCCAGACGCCGCTCCAGGGAGCCGATCCTCAGCCAATGACCTCCGCCGTGTCCGAAATACGATCCGCCGGCAAGCCGCGTCGCAAGCGGCTATCCCACGCCGCCATCGAGCCATGGCTCTATCTCAGCCCGGCGATCATCCTGCTGGTCGTGGTGCTTTTGGTGCCGCTGGTCATCGGCATCAGCTACTCCTTCCGCAAGTTCTCAGCGTTCAAGTCCGAATATGTCGGGCTCGGGCAGTACCAGGCGATGCTGTCGGATCAGGTACTGGGGCAGGCGCTGGTCAACACGTTGTGGTGGACCGTCGCCAGCCTTTTCTTCCAGTTCTTCCTCGGCCTTGGCCTGGCGCTCCTGCTCGACAAGCCGTTTCGCGGCCGCAAGGCAGTACAAGCCCTGGTCTTCCTGCCTTGGGCGGTGCCGTCCTTCCTGTCAGGCCTGACCTGGGCCTGGCTGTTCAATCCGATCATCGGCCCGCTGCCGCACTGGCTGTTTGCGTTGGGGCTGAAAGCCGAGCCGACCAATGTGCTGTCCGATCCCTCTACCGCCATGTGGGGACCGATCGTCGCCAATATCTGGTTCGGCATTCCGTTCTTCGCCATCACACTCCTGGCGGCACTGAAATCCATTCCATCGGAACTGCATGAGGCAGCGGCTATCGATGGAGCCTCGCCCTGGCAGCGCTTCACCAAGGTGACGCTGCCGTTTCTGGCGCCGACCATCGCCATCACCGTGATGTTGCGCACCATCTGGATCGCCACCTTCGCCGACCTGATCTTCGTCATGACGGAGGGCGGGCCGGCCGGCTCGACCAACACGGTGCCGGTCTACATCTATGTCAGCGCCTTCAAATCGCTGGACAAGGGCTATGCCTCGGCGGTGGCGGTGCTGTTGCTGATCCTGCTCATCGCCTATGCGATCGCCCTGATCGGCATCCGTCGCACGCTGGTGAGGCACGTCTGATGATCGCAGGACGCACAGCCTCGCAGCGCTTCTTCGGCGGCATCGGCCTCTACGCGGCAATTGCTGCCTATGTGATCTTTGCCCTGTTCCCGATCTACTGGACGCTGAAGATCTCGGTCACGCCGGAGCGGCTGCTCTATTCCGAAGGCATCACCTTCTGGCCATCGCACATGACGCTGCAGAACTTCGTCACCGTGCTCGAGACGACCGATTTCCCGCGCTATTTCCTCAACAGCGTCATCGTCTCGGTCTCGACGGCGGCACTGGTGACGATCATCGCCACGCTCGCCGGCTATGCCATGTCGCGCTTCACCTTTCGCGGCAAGGCAGCCTTGGCGCTGATGTTGCTGCTCACCCAGACTTTTCCGCTGGTGATGGTCATTCCGCCGATCTACCGCGTGATGGGGCAGATCGGCCTGATCAACAGCCTGACCGGGCTGATCATCATCTACACCGCCTTCAACACGGCCTTTGCCACCTTCCTGATGCAGTCGTTCTTCGACGGCATCCCCAAGGATTTGGAAGAGGCCGCGATGATCGACGGCTGCACCCGCGCGCAGGCCATGCGCAAGGTGATCGTGCCGCTGACGCTGCCCGGCATGGGCGCGACGCTCGGCTTCGTCTTCACCGCCGCCTGGAGCGAGCTTCTGTTCGCGCTGATGCTGATTTCCAGCGACGACCAGAAGACCTTTGCCGTCGGCCTGCTCACCTTTATCGGCAAGTTCGCCGTCGACTGGGGACAGATGATGGCGGCATCCATCCTGGCGCTGATCCCGGTCTGCATCTTCTTCGCCTTCCTGCAACGCTATCTCGTCACCGGCCTGACCGCCGGCGCCGTCAAAGGATAGATCGATGGCCTCTGTTACGCTCGAAAAGGTCCGCAAGGACTATGGCGCCGTCCGTGTCCTGCACGCGGTCGACCTTCAAATCGCCGATGGCGAGTTCGTCGTCCTGGTTGGGCCGTCAGGTTGCGGCAAGTCCACGCTTTTGCGCATGATCGCCGGGCTGGAGGAGGCTTCCGGTGGCGAGATCCGCATCGGCGAGCGGCTGGTCAACGACGTGGCACCCAAGGACCGCGACATCGCCATGGTGTTCCAGTCCTACGCGCTCTATCCGCATATGGACGTGTCGAAGAACATGGGTTTCAGCCTGCTCCTGAAGAAGGCGGAGAAAACGACGATCGACGCCAGGGTGGACGGCGCCGCCAGGCGGCTCGGGCTCGACACGTTCCTGCAGCGCCTGCCGCGGCAACTGTCCGGCGGCCAGCGCCAGCGCGTCGCCATGGGGCGTGCCATCGTGCGCGATCCCAAGGTTTTCCTGTTCGACGAGCCGCTGTCGAACCTCGACGCCAAGCTGCGCGTCCATATGCGCGCCGAGATCAAGGCGCTGCACCAGCAGCTGAAGACGACATCGGTTTATGTCACGCATGACCAGATCGAGGCGATGACCATGGCCGACCGGATCGTCGTCATGCATGACGGGTTGATCCAGCAGGTCGGCGCACCGCTCGATCTCTATGATCGGCCGGCCAACATGTTCGTCGCCGGTTTCATCGGTTCCCCCGGCATGAATTTCCTGCCGGCGATTGTTCGCAAGGGTGGTACCCCGGAGGCTGTACTGACCGATGGCCAGGCGCTGCGCCTGCCGGAAGGCCTGCCGCTGACGGACGGTGACGCCATCACCGTCGGTCTGCGGCCCGAGCATATCAAGTTGGCGGATGACGGCGCGTTGAAGGGCGAGGTGGGGGTGGTCGAGCCGCTCGGGCTTTCGACGCAGTTCTACGTCAAGCTGGCCAGCCAGCAGCTTTGCGTCTTTGCCATGGGCCGTGCCGGCGTGAAGCCAGGCGACGAGGTGAGGTTGGTTGTCGAACCAGACCAATTGCATCTGTTCGATCCGAAAAGCGGTGATCGCATCGGCTGAGGGGGACTCAGCCGGGCGGCGGGCAGCCGTATGAGGCGCCGATGTCGGGCGGGAAATACAGGTAACGCTACATTTCAATTGGATAAAATAGCGGAACGTCCAACAGACATTTCCGGAACCTAACAGGACCACTCGGACCTTTGCGTCTACAGCGCAAGACCTTAGTCCCGCCGTCTTCTCAAAAGAACGGAGGTCGTTTCGCCACGAATTGGGCCGCCGTCGGAGTTAGTCAACACCGACGGCGGCGCCTGCAAATATGGGCGAGTGGGTTGTGTGCGGATATGGTGTGATCGCGGAATGAGAATGTAGACCGCTAACCGCGAGGGCTTCTTTTGGACAGCGGCGAGCTGTCCAACGGGTTTTCGGCCGACTTGGCCGATCGCCGCTCCTTCAGCCACAGGGACTTCTTTCTTCTTGCCAGGTTCTCGTCCCGGACGCTGTCTTCGGCGGTCACTCCGCCATGCATTGCGGCAATCACGTAGTCGGCTCTGTTGGTTCGAAAGTCGCCTTTTTGTACGGACATCGTTTTCTCCCAGTGCGAGGCATTTCCCCCCTTTTTGCCTGACGCTGAAACTAACTGCCTATCCGTGGTGCAAGTCTACCAATCGCCGATTGTATTAAAACGATACACTCAAGGCGGCACGATCGCACGAGAGGAGCCAATACCGGCGGGGCTCCTTCATTGACCCTGTTGTGATCCTTGCGGGGGTACGGCGGCGGGAGGGGTCGGAGCCTGCGGTGGGGGTTCCGTGGAAGGCGCGGCGGGACTGTCAGGCTGAGGTGCAGGCGGTGCGGCCTCTTCCTCACTCAGAACCTGGTCAGTCCTGGCCTTGATCTCATCGGCCGTCTGCTGGCTTATCAGCCCGTTGCTGACGGCAAAGCCAGCAGCCAGAGCGACAAGGGCTGCAATGATTGCAGCTTTCAACTTCTTCGACATCCATAGGCGCCTTGTTCATGACACCCAACCCACGGCCAAGGGTGCCGCAACCGTGACGAAGGGTCAATCCTTTGGCTGGAGTCTCTGCTCGGATGCAACGAAAGCAACTGGTTACAAACGAAAAACGCCGCCCATTGGGCGGCGTTTCGGCATTGCAGCGTGAAACCCAGATTACTTGATCTTGGTTTCCTTGAATTCGACGTGCTTCTTGGCGACCGGGTCGTACTTGCGGAACGACAGCTTGTCGGTCTTGGTGCGGCTGTTCTTGCTGGTCACGTAGAAGAAACCGGTGTCGGCGGTCGACAGAAGCTTGATCTTGATGTTTGCGGCTTTGGCCATGATATCAGTCCGTTTGTTCGTGGGGTTTTGGCCGCTGGAGCACGGGGAAACACCCGGACGCGGGAAACTTGGCGCGACACATAAAGAACGCGCCCGGAAAGTCAAGCCCGGCAAGCCTAGTGCGACCCGCCTGAGCCTGCTGGTGAACAGAAATCATGCGGTTTCCGTCGCCGGTGCAGCAACCTTCTTCCAGTCTCCGGTCGTGTTCCACCAGCGATTCGGATTGGCGCGGTCGTCCAGTCCCTTGGAACGGCTGGCGAGAATCGGCTGAATGCGGATCACCGGTTCCTGGTAGGAATGGGCCTGGAAAATCGCCTCGACGACGCGGGCGGCCAGCACCTGATCGTCCGGCAGTTCGAAGGAAACCTCGACCGTGCCGGGCCGCCGCCGCAATTCGGTTTCGGCACCGGCGGCCGCACCGTCAAGCGGCCTGTAGCGTTCGATGCCGTGCGCCGACTGATAGGCATTGCGGTCATATTTGCCCATGGCCAGCGGCGCAATCGCCACCACAGCATCCATGATGCGGTCGACGTCGGCGGCCGGAGCCTGGAAGGTCACGAGCAGAAGCAGTGTCATTCGTAGCGATGTGGTTTCAAAGCCGCTGTCGATCATGGAAGTGTCCTCAAGTGTTTTGGGACACTCTTTTAGCCCTGTGCTCCTGACACGGTTCTGTCAGCAGCCTGCCACCGTGCGCGCCAAATGCAGGGCTGGCGGCAGTTGCGCTACAGCAGGATCTTGCGAACCAACCTGACGGCGACCAAAGCGATATAGGCGGCGAAGAACAGGCCGAGCGACCAGCCGAAGCCGGACGGGCCGAACGCATCCATGCCGATGCCGATCGCCTGCGGGCCGAGCACCATGCCGACACCGTAGCACAGCACGAAGGCGGCGTTGGCCGACGCCAGTTCATGGCCGGAAAGCTGCGAGCCGAGATGGGCAAGGCCGATCGTGTACATGGCAGCGACGACGCCGCCCCAGACGAACAGAAGCGCGGCCATCAAATGCCAATTCTGGGCGAAGAAGGGCATGAAGACGGTGCCGATAAGACCGACCGTGGCGCAGGCAATCAGCAGGTAGCGGCGATCGCTGACGCGATCGCTGATCATGCCGATCGGGATCTGCAACAACACATTGCCGAGGCCGATCATGGTCAGCAGAAGGGCCGCATCGGCCTCGGAATAGCCGATGCGGCTGCCATAGATCGGGAAGAGCGCAAAGCCGCCGGTTTCCACCGCGCCGAACACCAGCACGGCTGCGGTCGCCGACGGCACCAGCCAGATGTAGCGCAGGAAATTGCTGGTTTCGCCATCCGAGGCGATCGAGGGGCTCTCGTTGCGTGCTGCCAGCACGGGTATCGCCGCCAGCGTCACCAAGGCGATGATGACGCCGAACGGCCTGAAGCCGGAACTGCCGAGATGGGCGAACAGCCACGGTCCGGCGGCAAAGCCGAGTGACAGGACAGTGGCGTAAATGCCCAGCACAAGGCCGCGCCGGTGCGGCGGCGCCGAGGTGCTGATCCAGAATTCGGACAGGATGAACAGCACCGTCAGCGCAATGTGCAGCACGATGCGCAGCGGAAACCACATCCAGAAATCGGGTGCGAAATGAAAGCCGACAAAGGCCAGCGCGCCGGCGGCGATCATGGCGATCATAGTCCAGGCAACGCCGAACCGCATGGCGAGTGGGGTCGCCAGCGGCGCACCGGCGATCGAGGCGAGGCCGGCAACGGCGGTGTTGAGGCCGATCATCGAAGCCGAATGGCCGCGCGTTTCAAGGATGACGCTGAGCAGCGGCATGCCGAGGCCGATGGCGATGCCGACGACGCTGATCGACGAGATCGCCGCCACCATCGGCAGCCAGTGTACGCGTTCGTCGCCCTGTGGTTGGGTATCGACCGTCATGGGATGCTGAATACTCTGCCTGTTTGATCTAAGGAAAGTGCTGAGCGCTTTTCCCGGGAAAACCGCGTCACACTTTTCCTGGAATTGCTCTAGAGAAGTTCGCGGGTGAAGCGTCTGCGGACAAGCCGGTAGAAGGGCACGGGTCGGCCTGGACGCAACAGTGGATCATGGGCGAGGCGCTTTTCCAGCTCGTCCAGGATCATTCGGGTGATGTCGGGTATGTCGGCTTCCCTGGCCTTGGCGAGCGGCAGCCAGACCAGCTCTTCGAGCTCGTTGGTGGGACTGCCACCGGGCAGTTCGACGGCGACGTCGTCACGCCAGGCGCTGAAAAAGCGGGTGTCGAAGCGGCGCACGCGGTTGGGCGGCGTGATGGCGCGCGCAACGAAGCGCAGCATGTCGAGAGAGGGTTGCACGCCGTGTTCGGCAAAGCCCTGCCAATCGGACCTGGAGGTTGCGAAAGCACCCTTGCGGCCGATCAGCAGCCCGGCTTCCTCATAGGTTTCGCGGATGGCGGACAGGGCGATGGCGCGGGCTCGTGCGGCGCTTGTGCGGCCCGGTCCGGCGATCAGCCTGGCTTCCTGCTCCGGGTGCAATGCGGCGACGACCGGTATGCGGCTGTCGGCCGGATCGGTGCGGCCGCCGGGAAAGACGAACTTGCCCGGCATGAAGGCGTGGCCGGCATGACGGCGACCCATCAGAACCAGCACGTCATCGTCCTTGCGGTCGAGCAGGATGAGGGTTGCCGCGTCGCGCGGGCGAATTGGCCGGTCGCTATGAGCGATCATGCTCCGCTCGATCCTGTCGACTTCCGCCTTGGTCATACCGTCCATGCGCAGGACCTAGCGGAAACTTCTGGCAAGCGAAAGTGGCCTTTCACGGTCGGTATGTTGCGCCAGGCAGCATTCTTGGCTGCGGCCTAGGCTCCGGGATGCGGCTCGATCACGTCGTGCTCGCCGCCGAAGCCGTGCATATAGAAGGCCCATTGCAGTCCGATGACGGCACCCTTGATCGGCTGCAGCAACGCAACCGACAAAAGGATGGTCAGCGGAACCCAGATGGCGATGTGCTGCCATGTGGACAGCGTCGACGTGGCCTCAACGCCCATGAAGGCGCCCAGCACGACATGGCCGACGATGACGATGACCAGATAGGCGGGCAGGTCGTCGGCCCGGTGGTGATGCAATTCCTCGCCGCAGACACTGCATGTGTCGACGGTCTTGGTGAAAGCGCGAAACAGCTTGCCTTCGCCGCAATGCGGGCAGCGGCCGAGCAGGCCGCGCTTCATCGCCGTCCACAGCGGGCGCGCGGTCCGGCCTGAGTGATGTTCTCCGCCGAAAACCTGTTCTTCCATGGCTGTTGTCATCATCGTCTCCTGCCGCGCGAACCCGGTCGCGATTGCGACGCGCGAGCGCGGCCCTTGGCCTTGTGAAACGACCGCTTGGAGCCCGGCAGAGGCTTCGGGTCGGTCAACATCTCGAAGCGCATCGCCCCGGCCATCGGCGCCACCTCGATGAGACGGACCTCGACGCGGTCCGCGAGCTGATAGCCTTTGCCCGAGCGTTCTCCGAACAGGGAGCGGGCCGTTTCGTCGTATATATAGTAATCGCCGTTCAATGTTGACACCGGGATGAAACCATCCGCGCCGTACTGCGGCAATTGGACAAATAGTCCTGACTTGGTGACGCCGGAGATGCGGGCATCGAACCGGTCGTCGACGCGTTCGGCGAGATAGGCGGCGATCAGACGGTCGACCGTGTCCCGCTCGGCCGCCATTGCGCGGCGTTCCGTGCCGGAGATCAGCACGGCGACATCTTCGAGCCGTGCCGCTTCGTCCTGCGTCAGCCCGCCCGGACCCAATCCGAGTGCGGCAATAAGTCCGCGATGCACGATCAAATCGGCATAGCGGCGGATCGGCGAGGTGAAATGCGCGTAGCGGCGGAGGTTGAGACCGAAATGGCCGATGTTCTTTGGCGAGTATTCGGCTTGGCTCTGCGAGCGCAGAACCACTTCGTTGACCAGGCCTTCATTGTCGGCGCCGCGCACGCGCTCCAAAATGCCGTTGAACTGGCTTGGCTGCATCTGCGCGCCGCGCGCGAGTGACAGGCCCAATGTCTGCAGGAACTCGCGCAGCGATTCCTGTTTGGCCAGTGATGGCGCGTCATGAACGCGATAGACCAGTTCCTGTTTCTTCGCCTCGAGCGTTTCGGCCGCCGCGACATTGGCCTGGATCATGAATTCTTCGATGAGCTTATGGGCATCGAGCCGGTCCGGCACGATGACGCGATCGACGGTGCCGTCCGCCTTGAGCACGATCTTGCGCTCCGGCAGGTCGAGTTCGAGCGGCTGGCGGCCGTCGCGGCCGCGCTTGAGGATCGCATAGGCGTCCCACAGTGGCTTCAGCACGGTTTTGAGGATCGGACCTGTCTTGTCGTCCGGCGCGCCGTCGATTGCCGCCTGAGCCTGTTGGTAGGCGAGCTTTGCCGCCGACTTCATCATGACGCGATGGAAGGAGTGCCTGAGCTTGCGGCCCTCGGCTGAAAAAACCATGCGCACGGCGAGCGCCGGACGGTCCTGGCCCTCGCGCAGCGAGCAGAGATCGTTGGAGATGCGCTCGGGCAGCATCGGCACGACGCGATCCGGGAAATAGACCGAATTGCCGCGCTTCAATGCTTCGCGGTCGAGCGCCGTGCCGTAGCGCACATAGGCGGCGACGTCGGCGATTGCGACAGTGGCAACCACGCCGCCGGGGTTCTTCTCGTCGAGATCCGGCGTGGCGAAGACGGCGTCGTCATGGTCCTTGGCGTCGGCCGGATCGATGGTGATCAGCGGCAGGTCGCGCCAATCCTCGCGGTGATCCAGCGTCGCCGGCTTGACCGCTTCGGATTCTGCGATGACGTCGGCCGGGAAGATATGCGGAATGTCGTGCGCGTGGATGGCGATCATCGAGACCGCCTTTTCGCTGGTCAGAGAGCCCAGCACGTTGAGCACCTTGGCCCTCGGCAGCCCATAGCGGGAAGCCCGCGCCGGCTCGACCTCGACCAGGTCACCGTTCTTGGCGCCGTTCTGGAATTCCTTGTCGACGATCAGTTCGGGCTGGCGCCGTTCCACCGGCTCGATGCGGAAGGTGCCGTCCTGCAAGATGCGAAAGACACCGAGCACGGCATCGGTACGTTTTTCGAAAATCTTCACCACCCGCCCGGTGTAGGCGGGGCCGCCCAGGGCGACGTTCGTGTCGTCGGCCGGAAAGGTCTTGGCCAGCACGCGGTCGCCAATGCCGGGCGCCGGTCCACTGCCACTGCGCGACAGGCGGATGGAAACGATGGGCGGCGGTCCATTGGCTGTGTGTTCGGTTGGGCGCGCCAAGAGCACGCCATCGGCATCGCGGTCGAAAATATCGAGGACCGTGACATGGGGCAGGGCACCGACGCGAGCCAGCCCCTTGCGCTCCTTGGTGAGGACGCCTTCGTCCTGCAAGTCGCGCAAAATATCCTTCAGCCAGATGCGGTCGTCGCCGCGCAGTGCGAACGCCTTGGCGATGTCGCGTTTGCCGGCGCGATCGGGATTTTCGGCGATGTAGCGCAGGATTTCGTCACGCGAGGGCCGGTAGTCGTCCTTGACCTTGGCTCTGGTGTCGGCGGTGCGCGGATCGCCGTGGGTTCTGCCGGTGATCTTGCGCGCCACGCTGTCCTATCCTTTTTTCTTCGCGGCCGGCTTCTTCGCAGCCGGCTTCTTGGCTGCCACTTTCTTGGTCGCCGGGGCCTTGGCCGCGGCTGCCTTTCGGAACGGCTTCTTGCCGCCGCCGCCCTTGGCCTCTTTCTCGGCAATCAATGCCAGCGCATCCTCGATCGTCACCGACTGCGGATCCTTGCCCTTGGGCAGCGTAGCATTGACCTTGCCGAAATTCACGTAAGGCCCGTATTTGCCGTCGCGCACGACGATCTTGCCGCCGCCATCCGGATGGTCGCCAAGCTCCTTCAGCGCCGCGGCAGTACCGCCATTGCGGCCGCCCTTGCCCTTCAGCTGCTTCTCGGCGATCACCGATACGGCGCGGTTGAGGCCGATCGAGAACACGTCCTCGATGCTTTCGAGATTGGCATAGGTGCCGTCATGCAGCACGAACGGGCCGTAGCGGCCAAGCCCGGCTGAGATCATCTTGGCGGTTTCCGGATGCTGGCCGACATCGCGCGGCAGCGACAGCAGCGCCAGCGCCTTTTCGTGGTCGATCGACTCGGCCGTCCAGCCCTTGGGCAGGCTGGAACGCTTGGCCTCCTTGCCGTCGCCACGCTGCAGATAGGGGCCGAAGCGACCGCTGCGCAGCGTGATTTCCTCTGACGTGTAAGGGTCCTTGCCGATCACCTTGGTGCCGTCCTCGCCGCCGCCATTCTCGCCATTGGGATTGGCGGCATCGCCGAGCTGGCGGGTGAAGGAGCAATCGGGATAGTTGGAGCAGCCGACAAAGGCGCCGAACTTGCCAAGCTTCAGCGACAGATTGCCGGTGCCGCATTTCGGGCAGATGCGCGGATTGGAGCCGTCCTCCCGCGTCGGGAACACCAGCGGCGCCAGTTCTTCATTGAGCGCGTCGAGCACGTCGGTGACGCGCAGTTCCTTGATGTCGGCGACGGCGCCGGAAAAATCCTTCCAGAAATCGCGCAGCACGTCCTTCCAGGCGAGCTTGCCGTCGGAAATCTCGTCGAGCTTTTCCTCGAGGGACGCGGTGAAGTCGTATTCGACATAACGCTTGAAGAAGCTTTCAAGAAAGGCCGACAGCAGCCGGCCCTTGGCCTGCGGCACCAGCCGGCGCTTGTCGATGGTGACGTAGTCACGGTCCTCGAGCGTCTTCAGGATCGCCGTATAGGTAGAAGGCCGGCCGATGCCGAGTTCTTCCAGCTTCTTGATCAGCGAAGCTTCGGAATAGCGCGGCGGCGGCTCGGTGGTGTGCTGGGTGGCATTGATCGCCTGGCGGGCTAGCTGCTCGCCGGCGCGGATTTCAGGCAGGCGGCGGTTTTCCTCGTCTTCCGCATCGTCGTCCTTCTGGTCGGTGTAGGCGGCGATGAAACCGTCGAACCGAACGACCGAACCGATGGCACGCAGCTCTGCGGTGCGCGATCCGTTGACCGCTTCGATCTCGGCGGTGGTGCGCTCGATCTCGGCTGGCTGCATCTGGCTGGCGATGGCGCGCTTCCAGATCAGCTCATAGAGCCGCATCTGGTCGGAATCGAGATATTGCCTGACCGATGCCGGGGTGCGCATGAAATCCGTCGGGCGGATCGCTTCGTGCGCTTCCTGGGCATTCTTGGCCTTGGCGGTATATTGGCGCGGCTTTTCCGGCAGGTATTTCGGACCGAATTCCTTGGCAATGGCGTCGCGTGCGGCGTCGATCGCCTCGGGTGCCATCTGCACGCCGTCGGTTCGCATATAGGTGATGAGACCTGTGGTCTCGCCGCCGATCTCCATGCCTTCATAGAGACGTTGCGCCACCTGCATGGTGCGGCTGGCCGAGAAGCCCAGGCCCGATGAGGCGGCCTGCTGCAGCGTCGAAGTGGTGAAGGGCGGGCCGGGATTGCGCTTGGTCGGCTTGGCTTCGACCGACACCGCCTTGAAGGTCGCGCCTTCGAGCATCGACTTGATGTCGTCGGCCTGCGCCTTGTTGGAAATGTCGAGCTTTTGCAGCTTCTTGCGATCGAAGGCGGTCAGCCGCGCTTCGAAATTCTCGTTGCGCGGCGTACCCAGCAGGGCGGCGATCTGCCAGTATTCCTCGCGGATGAAGCGCTCGATCTCGGATTCGCGGTCGCAGACCAGGCGCAGCGCAACCGACTGGACGCGGCCTGCCGAGCGGGCGCCCGGCAGCTTGCGCCACAGCACCGGCGACAGCGTGAAGCCGACGAGATAATCGAGCGCGCGGCGGGCGAGATAGGCATCGACCAGCGGCGCATCGATCTGGCGCGGATTGGCCATCGCCTCCAGCACCGACGATTTGGTGATGGCGTTGAAGACGACGCGGCTGACCGGCTTGTCCTTCAGCGCGCGCTTCTGCTTCAGCACCTCCAGCACATGCCAGGAGATGGCTTCACCTTCGCGATCCGGGTCGGTGGCGAGGATCAGGCCATCGGCATCCTTGACCGCCTTGGCGATGTCGGCAAGCCGCTTGCCCGAGGCCGTGTCGACCGCCCAGGACATGGCGAAATCCTCATCCGGACGCACCGAGCCGTCCTTGGCCGGCAAATCCCTGATATGGCCGAACGAGGCCAGAACCTTGTAGTTCTTGCCGAGATATTTGTTGATTGTCTTCGCCTTGGCCGGCGATTCGACGACGACGACGTCCATGAGGTCTCATATCAGCTGTGGTGCGGCAGAAGAATTCCGCTGCGCGCGACGAAATCTCGTTCTATTTGTCGCTCACATGGCCGCGCTTTTGCATCCGGTCAAGGGGAAGCGCCCAAATTGCGGGCCGGCCCGCGGCAATACACTCTTAGAGTGTATGGAGAAAATCACAGAATTTGGGAAAGGGAGATGGTGGTCCCCGAGTGAGCGGAAACGACCCGATTCATTTTTCCGCCGAGTCGTTGAATGCTGCCCAAACCGGAAGGGCTACATTTATATGGGCCTGTTCGATGCCGGCCGCCGGGTGCATGGAGATGCCCGGCGACCAACCCTTGTCCCGCCAGCAGCGGGATTGGCGTGCTTAGTCGGCCTTGACGATGTGCCAGACCTCGCCGACGCCGTCGCCGGTCACATCGCCTGGCTTCTTGTCCTTGATGAAGGTGTAGACCGGCTTGCCGTCATAGGCCCACATCTTGGTGCCGTCGGTGCGGTCGACAACGGTCCATTCGTCGTCCGCCTTGGCGCCGGCTTCGGCTTTCAGTGGCGGCCAGTTGGTGGCGCATTTGTCGTAGCAATTGGTCTTGCCCTTCTCGTCCTTGTCATAGGTGTAGAGCGTCATGCCATTGGCGTCGGTGTAGATCTTGGTGCCATTGACCTCGGCTTCCTTCCACGCGTCGGCGGCGAAGGATGCGGCGGTGCTGAGCAAAAGCGCTGCCAGTCCTGCGGTTATGGTTTTCATGGAAATCTCCCTGACTGATATCTGGAGACGCGCGGGAAATCGCGGCCTCGCTGTGTCAACGCCCAGGGGCTGCCGTTTCTTCCCCGGCAAGCATGATCTTGCCAACACAATGGTGATTGGTGGACAAGGCTGCGCGTCGCTATATCAGCGGCACGGCATTGGAGTTCCTGGAAATGGCATTGGACATCGGCTATGTCAGCGCGGTCGGGGCGGGAGCCATCTCGTTCCTGTCGCCTTGCGTGCTGCCGCTGGTGCCGCCCTATCTCTGCTATATGGCCGGCGTGTCGGTCGACGATTTCCGTGGCAATGCGGGAACTACGGCGAGGGAAGGCGCGCGCGGCGCGCTGCTTTATTCCTCGATCGCCTTCGTGCTCGGCTTCTCGACCGTCTTTGTCGCGCTTGGCGCCGGGGCCTCGACCATCGGCCGGCTGCTGCGTATCTGGCAGGAGCCGCTGGCGATGGGCGCCGGTGTGCTGATCATCCTCATGGGCCTGAATTTCCTCGGCATCCTGCGCATTCCGCTGCTTTCACGCGAGGCGCGCTTCCAGTCGCAGGGCAAGCCGGCAAGTGCGGTCGCGGCCTATGTCATGGGGCTGGCCTTCGCCTTCGGCTGGACGCCCTGCATCGGCCCGGTGCTCGGTCCGATCCTGACGCTGGCCGGCGGCCGCGAGACGGTGGGCGAGGGCGCGCTGCTGCTCGCCGCCTATTCGCTCGGGCTGGGTATCCCGTTCCTGACCGCCGCCCTGTTTTCCGGCGCCTTCATGCGCTTCCTTGGCAAATTCCGCGTCCATCTCGGCCGCGTCGAAAAAGCGATCGGCGCGCTGCTGGTGGTCGCCGGCGTGTTTTTCCTCACCGGCGGCGTGCAGACGGTGTCTTACTGGCTGCTGGAAAATTTCCCGGTGCTGGGGCGGCTGGGGTAGGTCGCGTCGGCGGAACGATGCACGGCAGCCCGCATTTGCAGTACCGTTGATCAACACTTTTTCGAGCCGGGAGGCGAGAATGGTAGCCAAGGCGGATGTGCGAAAATTCTTCAAGGTCTATGAGAAAATCTACAATGACGCGATCGCCGACACCGTCGATCTCAACGACGTCGCGGACATGTATTCGGCCGGTTTTGTCTCGGTGACGCCGGCAGCGGTCATGGTTGGCGAGAATGGCGAGCAGTTGAAGGCCATCATGACAAAGGGCTTTGAGGCCTATCGTGCCCTCGGCAGCAAGAGGATGACCTGCAAGGAGGTCTCTGTGACACCTGTCGACCAGGACCATTGCGTGGCTGAGGTAAGCTGGGCCGGTGACTATGAACGCAAGGATGGGAGTCCCGTGACCATCGACTTTGCGGTCAACTATCTCGTCGAAAAGCGTGACGGCAAGCTGAAGGTGTTTGGCTGGATATCAGGTGACGAGCAGGCGGAATTCAGGAAACACGGCCTGTTGTAGGTGTGCTGACTGCCGAATTCCGTTTTAAGACCCGCTGATTAAGAGTCAGCTGCTCCGCCATCTCACCGAAATTTAACCGCATTGGTGAAGCAAGGCGCCACTGCTAGCATGCTTTGATTCCCAACCCTTTTCATATGGTTGTCCCTTCCATGAGCCAGAGATCCTGCCTGTCCGTCATTCTCGCCGCCGGCGAAGGCACGCGCATGAAGAGCGTGCTGCCGAAGGTGCTGCACCAGATCGCCGGCCTGCCGATGGTCGCCCATGTGGTGAAGGCAGCCGAAGCCGCCGGCGCCGGCAGCCAGGCGCTGGTGATCGGCCATGGCGCCGACGAGATGCGCAAGGCTGCGGCAAAGTTCGCGCCGAAGGCCGAGACTTTCGTGCAGGAGAAGCGCCTTGGCACCGCGCACGCCGTGCTGGCCGCACGCGATGCGATATCAAAGGGTTATGACGACGTCCTGGTGATGTTTGGCGACACGCCGCTGATCGACGCCGATGCGCTGACCGTGGCGCGGCTGAAGCTGGCCGAGGGCGCCGCCGTCGTCGTGATCGGCTTTCGCCCGCCCAGCCCGACCGGCTATGGCAGGCTGATCGAGAAGGACGGCAAATTGGTGGCCATCCGCGAGGAGAAGGACTGTTCCGAGGAGGAAAGAAAGATCGGCTTCTGCAATGCCGGCATGATGGCGGTGGCCGGCGCCCACGTGCTGACGCTGCTCGATCAGGTTGGCAATAAGAATGCCAAAGGCGAATGTTATCTCACCGACATTGTCGAGATCGCCAGTGCGCGAGGCCTCGATGTCGTCGCCACCGAAGCCAGCTTCGAAAGCGCACTCGGTATCAACAACCGCGCCGAACTTGCGCAAGCCGAGGGCATATGGCAGGCGCGCCGGCGGCATGAAGCGATGCTGTCGGGCGTGACGCTGATCGCGCCGGAGACCGTGTATTTCTCGCACGACACCGAGATCGGCACTGACACGATCGTCGAGCCCAATGTCTGGTTCGGTCCGGGTGTGAAGATTGCGACGGGCGCCAAGATACATGCGTTCAGCCACATCGAAGGCGCCACCATTGCGTCCAATTGCGATGTCGGGCCATACGCGCGACTGCGGCCGGGTGCTGATCTCCGGGACAAGGCCAAGGTCGGCAATTTCTGCGAGGTCAAGCAGGCGGTTATCGAAGAGGGCGCCAAGGTCAACCATCTGACCTATATCGGCGATGCCCGCGTCGGCGCGGGAGCCAATATCGGCGCCGGCACCATCACCTGCAATTATGACGGCTATTCGAAATTCTTCACGGACATCGGCGAGGGCGCTTTTGTAGGCTCCAATTCGTCGCTGGTGGCACCTGTCACCATCGGCAAGGGCGGCTACATCGCCTCGGGCAGCGTGATCACCGAAAGCGTGCCCGACGATGCGCTGGCCTTCGGCCGTGCTCGCCAGAAGACGATCCCGGGCAAGGGCAAGGAATTGCGCGAACGCTTTGCTTCGGCCGCGGCTGCGAAGAAAAAGTAAGACCAGCCCGCAAAAAACCGAACGATTGCAGTAACCGGATTGCAAGAGCGGTCTGTCATGGTGCATCGACAAGAATGAGCGTTCCGTTACACGGGACGAAATGCAATGTGACTTTCGCGGCAGGCCGGCCATCCCTAAATAGCGCTGGTTTTCCACGGGGAATCGGGGGCTGTCTGCATGTGCGGTATCGTTGGAATCGTCGGCCACTCGCAGGTTGCGCCGCTCATCGTCGATGCGCTGAAGCGGTTGGAATATCGCGGCTATGACTCGGCCGGCGTCGCCACCATCGAGCACGGCCAGCTTGCTCGCCGCCGCGCCGAAGGCAAGCTGATCAACCTCGAGCGCCGGCTCAAGGACGAGCCGCTCGACGGTACGATCGGCATCGGTCACACACGCTGGGCGACACACGGCGTGCCCAACGAGACCAATGCGCATCCGCATTTTTCCGACGGTGTCGCCATCGTCCATAACGGCATCATCGAGAATTTCGCCGAATTGCGCGAAGAACTGATCCGCGATGGCTATTCTTTCTCCTCGCAGACCGACACCGAGGTCGTCGCCCATCTGGTGGCGCGCGAACTCGCCAGAGGGCTGAAGCCGGTCGAGGCCGCGCACCAGGCGCTGAAGCGGCTGGAAGGCGCTTTCGCGCTGGCCATCATGTTCAAGGGCGACGAGGACCTGATCGTCGGCGCGCGCAATGGTCCGCCTTTGGCTGTCGGCCATGGCGATGGCGAGATGTTTTTGGGCTCCGACGCCATCGCGCTCGCACCGTTCACCAATTCGATCACCTATCTCGAAGATGGCGACTGGGCGGTGGTGCGCCGCGACGGCGTTGCCATCTTCGACATCGACGGCACAAAGGTCGACCGCAAGCGCCAGCAGTCGCTTTCGACCAGCTTCATGGTCGACAAGGGTAACCGGCGCCATTTCATGGAGAAAGAGATCCATGAGCAGCCCGAAGTGATCTCGCATACCTTGGCGAATTATCTGGATTTTGTCGGCGGCGTCTCCAAGCCGCTCGACCTGCCTTTCGATTTCGCCAAAATCGACCGGCTGGCGATTTCGGCCTGCGGTACCGCCTATCTTGCCGGCCTGATCGGCAAATACTGGTTCGAGCGCTACGCGCGCCTGCCCGTCGACATCGATGTCGCCTCCGAATTCCGTTACCGCGAAATGCCATTGTCGAAGAACGACGCGGCGTTCTTCATTTCGCAGTCCGGTGAGACTGCCGACACGCTGGCCTCGCTGCGTTATTGCCGCAAGGCCGGCATGAAGATCGGCGCGATCGTCAATGTGCGCGAATCGACCATGGCGCGCGAATCCGATGTCGTGCTGCCGACGCTCGCCGGGCCGGAGATCGGCGTTGCCTCGACCAAGGCGTTCACCTGCCAGCTTTCGGTGCTGGCATCGCTTGCTGTGCGGGCCGGCGTGGCGCGCGGGACAATCTCGAAAGAACAAGAGAAGACCCTGGTGCGCGCGCTTTCGGAAGCGCCGCGCTATGCCAATCAGGTGCTCAAGCTTGAAGAGCAGATCGAACGGATCGCGCGTGAACTCTCACGCTACAAGGACGTGCTCTATCTCGGCCGCGACACCAACTTTCCGCTGGCCATGGAAGGCGCGCTGAAACTCAAGGAAATCTCCTATATCCACGCCGAGGGCTATGCGGCCGGCGAGCTGAAGCATGGACCGATCGCGCTGATCGACGAGAACATGCCGGTCATCGTCATTGCGCCGCACGACCACATTTTCGAAAAGACCGTTTCGAACATGCAGGAAGTGGCGGCGCGCGGCGGCAAGATCATCCTGATCACCGACAGCAAGGGTGCGGCGCTGACGAGCGTCAAGACGATGGAGACGATCATCCTGCCGGACGTGCCGGAAATCATCTCGCCGATCATCTACGCGCTGCCGATCCAGATGCTGGCCTATTTTACCGCCGTCTTCATGGGCACCGACGTCGACCAGCCGCGCAATCTGGCGAAATCGGTGACGGTGGAATAGCTCTCATCCTTTCGTCATCCTCGGGTCTGCGCCGCGTCGCTTCGCTCCTTGCTCCGCCCGTGGATGACGAAAGGAAGGATGTTTTCGGCTAATCGTGAACGTATGCTGCTTCCGTTTGGATTGCTCCGTTGGAAGTGGCGGCATAATCGGCTCTTTAAAGACTTCGCAGTTCCAAACTGGACGGCGGTTCACTAATGTCGCGTCGAAATAGCACCTCCGGTGAATCATGTCCGACGCTCCCAAGACTTCCGGCGTGACCCGGCTGAGGAACTATTTCCTCACGGGCTTCATCGTCTGCGCGCCGCTGGCGATCACCGCCTACATCGCCTGGTCATTCATCGGTTGGGTCGATTCCTGGGTGAAACCCTATATTCCGGCCCGCTACAGCCCTGACACCTATTTGTCGTTTCCTGTGCCGGGGTTCGGGCTGATCGTGGCGCTCATCCTGATCACGCTGATCGGCTTCCTGACGGCCAACATCGTCGGCCGCGCCATCGTCAATTTCGGCGAGCGCCTGCTTGGCCGCATGCCGTTGGTGCGCGGTATCTATGGCTCGCTGAAACAGATTTTCGAGACCGTGCTGTCGAACAAGGGCGACATGTTCCGCCAAGTCGGACTGGTCGAATATCCGCGCAAGGGTGTGTGGTCGCTGGTGTTCGTCGCCAGCGAGAAGGAAACCGAGATCAACCAGAAGCTCGACCAGGAAGGCGATCCGCTGATTGCCGTATTCATGCCGTGCACGCCAAACCCGACCACCGGATTCCTGATGTATGTGCCGAAGTCGGACATCGTGCTGCTCGACATGACGATTGAGGACGGCGCCAAGCTGATTGTGTCGGCCGGGCTGGTGGCGCCCGAGGTCAAGCAAATGGTTGTCGTGAATGGCGAGCCGATCGAAGGGATGCTCGCCAACCCGTCGGTTGCCGCCCTGGCTCAGCCGGCGCGCAGGAGCCGCACGGCCTCGTCGCGGCCGAACAAATAAAGCAGCAGGCGCAACGCCTCGCCACGCTGCGATTGCAGCTCCGGGTCGCGCGACAGGATCAGCCTGGCATCGTCGCGGGCGGCCTCCAGAAGGTCGGCATGCGCCTCGATGCGCGCAACCTGGAAACCCGGCGTGCCAGACTGGCGGGTGCCCAGCAATTCGCCTTCGCCGCGCAGCTTCAGGTCTTCTTCGGCGATCAGGAACCCGTCCTCGGTCTCGCGCATCACCGACAGCCGGCGTTTTGCGGTCTCGCCAGGCGGGTCCTTGTAGAGCAGCACGCAGGAGGAGGGCTTGTCGCCACGCCCGACCCGGCCGCGCAGTTGGTGCAGCTGGGCCAGGCCGAAGCGCTCGGCGTGCTCGATGACCATGACGGTGGCGTCCGGCACGTCGACGCCGACCTCGATGACGGTGGTGGCGATCAGGATGCGTGTCTCGCCCTGCTTGAAGGCACGCATCGCCTCGTCCTTCTCGGCACCCTTCATGCGGCCGTGAACGAGCCCGATACGGTCGCCGAACAATGGTTTCAGCGAGGCGAAGCGGTCCTCGGCCGACATCAGCTTGATTTCTTCGGATTCCTCGACCAGCGGACAGATCCAGTAGATCTTCTGGCCTGCGGCGACGGCGTCCACCATGCGGTCGACCAGTTCGTCGAGCCGCTCGAGCGGCAGCGTAACGGTACGGATCGGCTGGCGGCCGGCCGGTTTTTCCGTCAGTTTCGACACGTCCATGTCGCCGAAAGCGGTCAGCACCAGCGTGCGGGGGATGGGAGTGGCCGTCATCACCAGCATGTCCGGCGCGTCGCCCTTGGCGGTGATGGCAAGCCGCTGATGGACGCCGAAACGGTGCTGCTCGTCGATCACGGCGAAGACCAGGTCGTGGAACATGACCGTCTCCTGGAACAGCGCGTGGGTGCCGACCACGATGTCGATCTCACCGCTTGCCAGGCCGGCCAGCGTATCCGCGCGTTCGCGGCCCTTTTCGCGGCCGGTGAGGATGGCAATGCGCAGCCCGACCTTGGCGGCAAGCGGCGTGATGGTCGCCAGATGCTGGCGCGCCAGGATTTCGGTCGGTGCCATCAAGGCTGCCTGGCCGCCGGCCTCGACGGCGCGTGCCATGGCCAACAGCGCTACGACCGTCTTGCCGGAGCCGACATCGCCCTGCAGAAGCCGCAGCATGCGCTCGGGATCAGCGAGGTCGGCATTGATTTCGGCCAGCGCGAACTCCTGGCTCGATGTCAGCGAGTAGGGCAGTGCGGCCCTCAGTTTTTCAACGATGCGGCCGTCGCCGACCAGGGGACGCCCGGACAGCCTGCGGACTTTTGCCCGCACCAGCGCCAGCGAGACCTGGCCCGCCAGCAACTCGTCATAGGCGAGCCGCCGCCAGGCGGCGCCGTCGATGGAGACGTCGATCGGGTCGGCGGGATTGTGGATGCGGGCGAGCGCATCGGCAAAGGCCGCAAAGGTGTGCCGGCGCATAAAGGCGCCGTCCTGCCATTCGGGAAACTCAGGCACACGCGCCAGCGCCTGGCCGATCGCCCGGCGCAGCACCTTGCCCGAGAGCCCGGCTGTCAGGGGATAGACCGGTTCGACCAGCGGCAGGTTTTCCGCCTCGCTGGCCAGCGCAATATGGTCGGGGTGGACCATGCTGGGGCGGCCATTGAACCATTCCATGCGGCCCGAGACCACGACATGCTCGCCCTCGGGCATCGCCTTTTCGAGATAGGAAGCGTGAGCATGGAAGAAGGTCAGCGCGATCTCGCCGGTGTCGTCATGGGCGAAGACGCGGTAAGGCACCGACCTGTTGCCGCGCGGCGGCGGCTGGTGGCGGTCGATGCGCACCTCCAGCGTCACGATCTGGCCTTCCGCGGATCCTGCGATGCCCGGCCGGCTGCGCCGGTCGATGACGGTGTGCGGCAGCACGAACAGAAGGTCGCCCGCGCGGGCGGGGCGGTCACCCAGATCGGCCGGGACAACCTTCTCGATCAGCGCGCCGACTTTCGGTCCGACGCCTGCAAGCGACGTGATCGGTACAAACAAGGGATCGAGGATGGTCGGGCGCATGATGTCAGCTTATGTTGCGATGGCGGCAGCGCAAGGCTGACAGCCCCTTCTATCCACGCTATATGCGCCGCAGCAAGCAAGGATGCGGCACGATGACCGGAACGACGAGATCAAGCGAGGGGCTCGACGTCCGCCGCCGCAAGCTTCTGTTTCGCTCCTGGCATCGCGGCATGCGCGAGATGGACCTGATCCTCGGCACTTTCGCCGACGCTGAGATCGGCGCCTTGACGGCTGAGGAAATCGACCAATATGAGAGGCTCCTCGACATTCCCGATACCGAATTCCTGCCCATGGTCACCGGCGAACGCCCGGTGCCGGCCGATATCGATTGTGCCGTCCTGCAAAAGATCCTGGCTTTCCGCCATTCTCTGACATTCTGAACACAAGCAATTCCAGGAAAAGCACGAAGCGGTTTTCCGTTCGGAATTGCGATAAAACAAGACCGTGATTTCATGAGCCTCATTCCCACCATCGGTCTGCCGAAAGACCGCGCCGGCCAGTTCATCGTCGACGGCGTCGCCGATGGCTACGAAGCCTTTGCGCTGGTGCAGGCGGCACTTGAGATCGCGCCGGACAAGCCGGTTCTGTTCGTCGCGCGCGACGGTCAGCGCCTGCCGGCGATCGTTGAGGCGCTGTCTTTCGCTGCCCCCGGCCTGCCGGTGCTGGAACTACCGGCGTGGGATTGTCTGCCTTACGACCGCGTTTCGCCCGGTTCGGATGCTGCCGCCAAGCGCCTCGATGCGCTGACGGCCATGATCGCGCTGGCGAAGAAGCCGCACCGCGCCGTCATCCTCACCACCGCCAATGCGCTGCTGCAACGCATTCCGCCGGCGGATCTCGTCGAGGCACAGACCTTTCATGCCAGACCCGGCAACCAGATCAACATGAATGTACTGGTGTCGCGGCTGGAAACGTCCGGTTTTGAGCGCGTGCCGACAGTGCGCGGCATCGGTGAGTTCGCAGTGCGCGGCGGCATTCTCGACCTGTTCGCGCCTGGGTGGACCGAAGCGCTCAGGCTCGACTTCTTCGGCGACACGCTGGAATCGATCCGTGTGTTCGACGCCGCCACGCAGCGCACCACCGGCCAGCGCAAGTCGATGGCGCTGCAGGCGATGAGCGAAGTGGCGCTGACGCCCGAAACCATCAGCCGTTTCCGCCGCTCCTATATCGAAGCCTTTGGCGCTCCACAGCGCGATGACGGGCTCTATGCAGCAGTCAGCGAAGGCAGGCGGTTTGCCGGAATGGAACACTGGCTGCCGTTTTTCTATGAGCGGCTGGAGACGGTGTTCGACTATCTGCCTGACACGCCTGTCATCTTCGACCATCTGGCGCATGAGGCGTTGGCCGAACGCCACACGCTGATCCTCGACCATTACGAGGCGCGCAAGAAGCAGGCGGACGGTGCCTTGAAGGACGCCGTGCCCTACAAGCCGGTCGCACCGGACCTGCTCTATCTCTCCCCGGAAAACCTGATTGCCTCGCTCGGGTCGCGTGAAGCGATCGACTTCACGCCATTCGACGCGCCCGAAGTTGGCGCCAAGAAGGTCTATCACGCCGGCTCACGCCACGGCCGCAGCTTCGTCGAGGAGCGCGCCGATCCGAACGCCAATGTGTTCGATGTCGTCGTCAAACACATCGCCGATGAGCGCGCGGCGCGCCGCCGCATTGTCATTGCCGGCTGGACCGAAGGCTCGCTCGACCGGCTTGGCCAGATCCTTGCCGAACACCATCTCGGCAATCTCAAGCAGGTGGCGACGCTGGCGGAAGCCGAAAAGCTCGAACCGGGGCAGGCGGCCCTGGCCGTACTGCCGCTCGAATCCGGCTTCGAGACCGAAAAACTGGTCGTCGTCGCCGAACAGGACATTTTGGGCGACCGGCTGATCCGGCGCTCGAAACGCAAGAAGCGTCCGTCGGATTTCATCGCCGAGGCCTCGGCGCTGTCGGCCGGCGACATCGTTGTCCATGCCGACCACGGCATTGGCCGTTTCATCGGCCTGCGCACCATCGAAGCGGTCGGCGCACCGCATGACTGCCTGGAAATCCACTATGCCGGCGACGACCGGCTGTTCCTGCCGGTGGAAAACATCGAACTCCTGTCGCGCTACGGTTCCGACACGGCCGAGGCGACGCTGGACAAGCTTGGCGGCGGCGCCTGGCAGTCGCGCAAGGCGCGACTGAAGAAGCGCCTGCTCGACATGGCCGGGCAGCTGATCCGCATCGCCGCCGAACGGCAGATGCGCTCCGCACCGCCACTGGTGCCGGCAGAAGGCCTCTATGGCGAGTTCGCGGCCCGCTTCCCCTATGAGGAGACCGACGACCAGCAGACGGCCATCGATTCGGTGCGCGACGATCTTGCTGCCGGCAAGCCGATGGACCGGCTGATTTGCGGCGATGTCGGCTTCGGCAAGACCGAAGTGGCGCTGCGCGCCGCCTTCATCGCGGCGATGGAAGGCTTTCAGGTGGCAGTTGTGGTGCCGACGACATTGTTGTCGCGCCAGCATTTCAAGACCTTTTCGCAGCGTTTCTCCGGCCTGCCGATCCGTGTCGGCCAGGCGTCGCGGCTGGTCGGCGCCAAGGAACTGGCCGAGACCAAGAAAGGCATCGCCGAGGGCCAGGTCGACATCGTCATCGGCACGCACGCGCTGCTTGGTTCCGCGATCTCGTTCAAGAACCTTGGCCTGCTGATCATCGACGAGGAGCAGCACTTTGGCGTCAAGCACAAGGAGCGGCTGAAGGATTTGAAGACCGACGTGCACGTGCTGACGCTCTCGGCGACACCGATCCCGCGCACGCTGCAACTGGCGTTGACCGGGGTGCGCGAGCTGTCGCTGATCGCCACGCCGCCGGTCGACCGAATGGCGGTGCGCACCTTCATCTCGCCGTTCGATCCGCTGGTCATCCGCGAGACGCTGCTGCGCGAGCGATATCGCGGCGGCCATTCCTTCTATGTGGTGCCGCGCATCAGCGATCTCTCGGAAATCCATGATTTCCTGAAGGAATCCGTGCCGGAGTTGAAGGTAGCGGTGGCACATGGCCAGATGCCGCCGGGCGAACTCGACGATATCATGAATGCCTTCTATGACGGCCAGTACGACGTGCTGCTGTCGACGACCATCGTCGAATCCGGTCTCGACATCCCGACCGCCAACACGCTGATCATCCATCGCGCCGACATGTTCGGCCTGTCGCAGCTTTACCAGTTACGCGGTCGCGTCGGCCGCTCGAAGGTGCGCGCCTATGCGTTGTTCACGCTGCCGGCCAACCGCAAGCTCACCGACACCGCCGAGCGCCGGCTGAAGGTGCTGCAATCGCTGGATACGCTGGGGGCCGGCTTCCAACTGGCCAGCCACGACCTCGACATCCGTGGCGCCGGCAATCTTCTTGGCGAAGAGCAGTCCGGCCACATCAAGGAGGTCGGCTTCGAGCTCTACCAGCAGATGCTGGAAGAGGCCGTCGGCGAGGTGAAGGATTCCGGCGAAGTGCAGGATGGCGGCTGGTCGCCGCAGATTGCCGTCGGCACGGCGGTGATGATCCCGGAAAGCTATGTTCCGGATTTGCAGCTCCGGCTGGCGCTCTACCGCAGGCTTGGCGATCTCGAAAACACCGAAGAAATCGACGCTTTCGGCGCCGAGCTGATCGACCGCTTCGGCCCGCTGCCGGACGAAGTCAAGCATCTGCTCAAGATCGTCTTCATCAAGGCGCTCTGCCGCAAGGCCAATGTCGAGAAGCTCGACGCCGGGCCGAAGGGCGTCGTCATCCATTTCCGCAAGCGCGAATTCTCCAACCCGGTCGGGCTCGTCCGGTTCATCGGCGAGCAGGGCTCGCTGGCCAAGATCCGGCCGGACCACAGCGTCGTCTTCGTGCGCGATTGGCCAACCCCCGAGAAGCGATTGGCGGGCTCGGCGGTCGTCATGACGCAGTTGGCGCGGCTGGTGGAGAAGGCGGCATAGCCGGCCCAGGCCATTCGCCAGCGCTTGAATTCCGGTCTAGAATAGGAAATCGGCTTCGTGTATGGAGCCGCCATCCCATATAGGGGCGGGAAATGGCAGGCGAGGGTGCTTGCCGGAAAGAGCGTTGGGTGCAGCGATGACGAAATGGTCGCCGAATTCGTGGAGAGCAAAGCCGATCAAGCAGGTTCCTGCCTATCCGGACCTTGCCGCGCTGAAGAACACGGAGGCCCAGCTCGCAACCTTTCCGCCGCTGGTTTTTGCCGGTGAGGCGCGCAAGCTGAAGAAGCAGCTCGCTTCTGTAGCCGCCGGTGACGCATTCCTTCTCCAGGGCGGCGATTGCGCCGAGAGCTTCGCCGAGCATGGCGCGGACAACATCCGCGATTTCTTCCGCGTCTTCCTGCAGATGTCCGTGGTGCTCACCTTCGCCGGCGCGCAGCCGGTGGTGAAGGTTGGCCGCGTTGCCGGCCAGTTCGCCAAGCCGCGTTCGTCCGACAACGAGACCAAGGGCGAGGTGACGCTGCCCAGCTATCGCGGCGACATCATCAACGGCATCGAATTCGACCCGAAGTCGCGCATTCCGGATCCCGCCCGCCAGGAGATGGCGTACCGCCAGTCGGCGGCGACGCTCAACCTTCTGCGCGCCTTCGCGCAAGGCGGCTATGCCAGCCTGGAGAATGTGCACCGCTGGATGCTCGGCTTCGTCTCCGACAGCCCGCAGGGCGAAAAATATGAGTCTCTCGCCAACCGCATCACCGAGACGATGGACTTCATGAAGGCCGTCGGCATCACTTCGGAAACCAACTACGCGCTGCGCGAGACGGATTTCTACACCAGCCATGAGGCGCTGCTGCTCGGCTACGAGGAGGCACTGACGCGCGTCGATTCGACCTCCGGCGACTGGTACGCCACGTCAGGCCACATGATCTGGATCGGCGACCGCACCCGCCAGCCCGATCATGCCCATGTCGAGTATTGCCGTGGGATCAAGAACCCGCTGGGGCTGAAATGCGGCCCGTCGCTGACGCCGGACGGCTTGCTGGAGCTGATCGACCTGCTCAATCCGGACAATGAGCCCGGCCGGCTGACGCTGATCGCCCGCTTCGGTTCCGACAAGGTCGCCGATCATCTACCGAAGCTGGTGCGCGCGGTGCAGAAGGAAGGCCGCTCCGTGGTGTGGTCGTCGGACCCGATGCACGGCAACACGATCGAGGCCGCCGGCTACAAGACGCGGCCGTTCGACCGCATTCTCAAGGAGGTCCAGACCTTCTTCGAGGTGCACCGCGCCGAAGGCACGCATCCGGGCGGCATCCATGTCGAAATGACCGGCAAGAACGTCACCGAATGCACCGGTGGCGCGCGCGCCATCACCGCCGAGGAATTGCAGGACCGCTACCACACCCATTGCGATCCGCGCCTTAACGCCGACCAGGCGATCGAACTGGCCTTCCTGGTCTCGGATCTTTTGAAGAAGAGCCACCCGGTGCAGCACAAGCAGGCGGTCAACGGCTGATTTTCGCGCAGTCCGAATAAGATCCGTGAAAGGGCGTCCGAGAAATCGGGCGCCTTTTATGTCTGCGCTAGTCCAGTGTTCCCGGCACCAGCCGGCAGGGACTGTCAGTCCTTCTTGTAGAGCAGCCAGCTCTTGCCGGCCCGGCCTGCCATCGTCGAGTGCTTGGTGACCCGGTTGCGGCCGCTGACCTTGGAGCGATAGAGCGCACGGTCGGCCTTGGTGTAGAGATCTTCGGGTCCTTCGGCTTCGGACGCCATGCAGATGCCCATCGAGACGGTGACGGTGCCATAATTCGTGCCGGTCTGGCTGCTGGTGAACGGCGTCTGCTCGATCAGGGCGCGAATACGCTCTGCGACGTCATAGGTGGCGTCCTCGCTGGCGCCCTCGATGATCAGCGCGAACTCCTCGCCGCCGGTGCGGGCGACGAACATGTCGCCGCGAATGCTGGTCTGGAAAATATCGGCGATGCTCTGGATGATCTTGTCGCCGACCGGGTGGCCATAGCGGTCGTTGATATCCTTGAAGCGGTCGATGTCGACAAGAACCAGGGCGTTGAACAGGATACCCCTGTTGCTGTTGTAGATCCTGGTGATCTCCTTGTCGAAGGCGCGCCGATTCCAGATATGCGTCAACGGATCGGTGTCGGCCAGCCGCTTGTACTCCTCAAGCTTCGACTTGACGCTCTCGAGTTCGGCCGTCTTGTCGCTGAGCGTCGAGGCCACCTGCCGGCCGTGGTCGATCGTCGAATTGGTGGCAACCGCCATGGCGTTGGCGATCTTCTGCAGGAGATCCTGAGAGAGAAGGCTGCGGCCGCTGAGGCCGCTCGATGTCTCATCGAGGATCCTGCCGTATTTCTCGATGTGGCTGCGCTCGCTCCGCAGCAGCGAAGCGACCTCCTCGAGCTCCCTGGCAATGACGTCCCTGGCATGCTCGACGATACCAGGGCCATGGTTGTGGGCAAAGAAAGTGCGTCCGATCTGATCCAGTTCATCCTGTGTCGGCCGGCCGCTCAGCGAAACGACGGCGAGGCTGAGTTCGCGATTGGTGCCGCTCAGGGCCTCGTAGAAGATCTCGTAGTTGCGCGGCAAGCCGAGCACACCCAGCTGGCGCATTGTGGCAACAGCGGTGGCTGCGATGTCGGTGCTTCGCTCGGTCGGGAGAACTGCCGGCTGCATCTTGGTTCTTCCCCTCGGATGTTCCGCGGAATTCGCGGATTCCCTTTGTCGCCGGGCCCCTGGGGAATGCGACCGACGCTTCGGAACAACTTGCGAAAGGATGCGTCCCCACCCACGGCCTTCGCTTGGAGGTGACCATAAATGCGCTGTCGCTAAAGTTTCCTTAACTGACAGAGGTTCAGCGGGTTTTCTCTGTCTGCGGGCTGTAAAAGCCTTGGTCCGTGCGTCCAACAGTTGGAAACAACGCCGGTGCGGCGGCTTGAATTCGCGATTCGCACATCGCACTCTTGAAAATGAAACCGAATTTCGGATTCTCCACGCCAGCACATGTCGCATTTGCTTGCGTGCTTGCGCGGCAAAGCTGGAATCCTAAGCCATGCCCGGCACTTTTCTTCAAGGAGGATCGACGTGAGTGATGGTCACCAGGGATCGTGTCTGTGCGGAGCCGTCCGCTTCAGAACGAACGGGGCGCTGCGTGGCGTCGTCTATTGCCATTGCTCGCAATGCCGCAAGCAGAGCGGACATTTCTATGCCGCGACCAATGTTGCCAACGCCGACATCGTGATCGAGGGCACGGAAAGTATCACCTGGTACGAAGCCTCTACCTTCGCCAGGCGTGGGTTCTGCAAGGCATGCGGATCGGTGCTGTTCTGGAAGCCGCGAGACCAGGACTACGTTTCGGTCATGGCGGGATCGTTCGACAAGCCGACAGGTCTTGAGGGGGAATGCCATATCTTCGTCGGTGATAAGGGCGACTATTATTCGATCGACGACGGGCTGCCACAGTTTGAAAAGTCGACACCGTCCATACCGGTTGCTGAATGAATCTTGGACAAGTCACCTTATTCCATTGATCTGGCCAGCCATTGCATTATCCCGTGCCGGTGATTCGCAAAGGGGTTTGGCATGCAGCGGCTGATAGATGCTTATTTCAATTCGGTGCGGGCGTTTCGCAAGCTGGCCACCAGCGAGAAGGCTTTCCAGCAGGAGCTGATGCTGCTGGCGCTTGCCTTGCCGCTCGGCTGGTTCGTTTCGATCTCGTGGCGCGGTTATGCCTTGCTGATCGGCGCGGTGCTGCTCCTGATCATGGTCGAAGTGCTGAACACCGGCATCGAGGCGGCATGCGACGCTTTCAGCCGCGAGTTCAATGTCGATATCCAGTTGGCCAAGGATTGCGGTTCGCTGGCGGTGCTGATTTCGGTGCTCATCGTCGCCGGCGTCTGGGGCATCGCCATTATCGAGCGGATCACCGGGCTACCGATCTAGCCTTTCGATGCCTATATGCCAGTCACCAAAGGAGACTGTCATGGCCAGGGCCGCCAATTTTCTGCGTCTCGAACGCGTGGGCCTGCCGGATGATCTGCGCTGGCTGGCCGAGAAATATCCCCGTGAAAACTGGCAGGACCATGCCAACATCCACGGCATCGCCAATATGTGGCTGCAGCGGCACGACATGTTCCGCGAACTTGGCGGCATGCTGGCCAACGGCATCGGCGACTACCGTGAGGGACGGCTGACGGCGCCTGATTTCGCGCGCTGGTTCGCGCCCCGCCTCAATCATTTTCTAGGCAACCTCGACGGTCACCACAACGTCGAGGATTATCAATATTTTCCGGTCTTCGCCAAGGCCGAGCCCCGTTTGAAGCACGGCTTCGAGATTCTCGATGCCGACCATCACACCATCCATGAAGGGCTGGAGCGTAATGCCGAGGCGGCCAATGCGTTCATCAAGACGCTTCAGGAGAGCGAAGACAGACAGCGCTTCGCCGCCGACGCCTATGCCGACGAAAACAGCCGGCTGATCGCCATGCTGACAAGGCATCTTGCCGACGAGGAAGACCTGATCATCCCGCTTATCCTCGATCGGGGGGATCAGGCGCTCGGCGTGGATTGACGATCAGCCCTCCCTGGCGCGTTCCTTGCTGGCGATGTGACGGGCGACGAGCCATGCCAGAACGGCCACGGTCAAGCCGATGCCAAGCCCGATCAGCAACCGTTCGTTATGCATCAACGCCTGGCCGATGACGTGCTCGGCGCCAAGTCCAAAGGCATAACCGATCGTGCCGAACAGTACCGCCCAGACCGCCGATGAAAGCGCGTTGAGGATGACGAAGCGCGGCGCGGCGATGTTGGAAAGCCCGGCTGCAATGCCGCCGACGAGGCGCATGCCGTAGATATAGCGGTTGGACAGCACGAAAATGTCGGGATGGGTGTTGAGCAGCCGAAAGGCGCGGCGGAAGCCGGGCCGTTTGCGCAATCTGACGACATAGGGATGGTCGGCGAAGCTTCGTCCGAGGATGAAGAAGAAAATATCGCCGACGAAGGCGCCGAGCGCGGCCGCAAGAACCGCGTGCCACAGGACGAAGACCTGCTGGTGGGCGAAGAAACCGCCAAGAATGGCGGCACTTTCGCCCTCCGCGACACAGCCGATAAAGACCGCGAGCAGCCCGTATTGTTCGATGAAATGATGGATCGCGTCGGTCATGAAGCCGACTGCTGCGAAGACAGCCTTTCGTCGATCCGCTTGATCATTTCGGTCAGTTGCACGATCTCGTCGCGTATACCGAGGATCTGGCCGTGGCGCAGTTCATCCAGCTTTTCATGCAGCGCCATGATCTCGATCTCGGCTTTCAGGTTGACCTCGTAATCGTGGGCGGCGTCGATGCGGTCGCGTTCGGTCTGGCGGTTCTGCGCCATCATGATCACCGGCGCCTGCAAGGCGGCGACCATCGACAGAACGAGATTGAGGAAGATGAAGGGGTAGGGATCGAAGGCGTCACGCGACAGCAGCCAGACATTGGCTGATGTCCACAGGATCAGAAAGGCGATGAAGGTCAGGATGAAGGACCATGACCCACCGATGCGGGCGATCGTGTCGGCGAGCCGGTCGCCGAAGGTCTGGTGGAAGGCGACGGCCTTGTTGGTGTCGCGCGAGATGGTGGTGCGTTCGAGCGTCGATTGCAGCACCCGGCTTTCGAGATGGCTGAGGCCGTCCGGCCGCCGCTTGAGCCAGCGGTTCGCCAGGTCGTCGATCGTCTTGTTCATGGCCATCTCCAGGGTCTTTGGCTTGCCGTAAGAGGTAGAGGCTGCCGGCTCACACGGGAAGTGGTAGATTGATTCCAGTTGCCGAGGGACCAATGGCCGATTTCAAGAAAATTCGCGCACGCGCCGCAAAACGCAAGGGCGGCGAAGAGGAACTGACGTCGCTGCTGGGTCCGGCGCCTGACAATGCCGCCGTGGCTGACATCGCCGATGACCGCATTCTCTCTGTTATGGCCGAACGCGTCTTCGCCGCCGGTTTCGTCTGGCGCGTCATCGAGCAGAAATGGCCGGGCTTCGAGGAGGCGTTTCTGCGCTTCGAGCCGAAGCGGCTGTTGTTCCAGCCCGATGATTTCTGGCACGATCTGACGGCCGACCAGCGCATCGTGCGCAACCCGCAGAAGATCAGATCCGTGCGCGACAACGCCGCCTTCGTCGAGCGCGTGTCGAAGGAATATGGCGGCTTCGGCCAATTCCTTGCAAACTGGCCGGCGGACGACCAGGTCGGGCTGATGGCCTGGCTCGGCAAGCATGGCAGCCGGTTGGGCGGCAATACGGGCCAGTATTTCCTGCGCTGGCTGGGTTGGGATGCGTTCGTCATCTCGGGCGATATGGCCGCGGCGTTGCGCGACGCCGGCCTCGACATCGCCGAAAGCCCGACTTCGAAGAAGGACCTGGAAAAGATCCAGAGGCAAATCAACCAATGGGCAGCGGAGACGCATCTGCCGCGCCGGCATATTTCACGCATCCTGGCGATGTCGATCGGCGAGAATCATTCGCCGCAAGCGTTGCGCGAATATATGGGCGACGACTGAGACCCGGCTCGTCTCGCCACGATTGAAGTAGGTCGATCGGTCCGTACACGATTGACCTACGTCATTCGGTCCGAATTGGTCCAAACGAACGCCATTGCCCGGGCAATTTTGCCGCGCTAAGTCAGCAGGCATGACCAAGAAGCTCGACATCCTGCGCATCGCCGTCGCCCAGCTCAATCCGACTGTCGGCGACATATCAGGCAATCTCGCCAAGGCCCGCGAGGCGAGGGCGGATGCCGCACGCCAAGGCGCCGATCTCGTGCTCTATACCGAGCTTTTCCTCGCCGGCTACCCGCCGGAGGATCTGGTGCTGAAGCCGGCCTTTTTGAAAGCCTGCGAAAAGGCGGCACAGGACTTTGCCGCCGACACCGCGGATGGCGGTCCCGGCGTCATCATCGGCACGCCGTTGAAGCGCAAGAGCGGCACGCACAATTCGATCGTCTTCGCCGATGGCGGCAAGATCATCGCCGAACGCTACAAGCTCGATCTGCCGAACTACGGCGAGTTCGACGAGAAGCGCGTCTTCCAGGCTGGACCCGAGATCCAGGGGCCGGTCAATTTCCGCGGCGTGCGCATCGGAGTTCCGATCTGCGAGGACATCTGGGGCGACGTCGATATCTGCGAGTCGCTGGCCGAAAGCGGGGCGGAAATCCTGCTGGTGCCGAACGGCTCGCCCTATTATCGCGCCAAGATCGATGTCCGCCACCAGGTCGTCATCCGCCAGGTCATCGAATGCGGGCTGCCGATGATCTATGCCAACCAGCTTGGCGGGCAGGACGAGTTGATCTTCGACGGCGCGTCGTTTGCCATTGGCGCCGACAAGACGCTTGCCTTCCAGATGAGCCAGTTCGAGGAAGCGGTCGACATCACCACCTGGAAGAGACAAGGGGATCACTGGATCTGCTCGGAAGGGCCGATGTCGAAAATCCCGGACCGGGAGGAGGCCGACTATCGCGCCTGCATGTTGGGCCTGCGCGACTACGTCAACAAGAACGGCTTCAAGAATGTGGTGCTTGGTCTGTCCGGCGGCATCGATTCGGCGATCTGCGCGGCGCTCGCCGTCGATGCGCTCGGCGAGGAACGCCTGCGCGCCGTCATGATGCCCTATCGCTACACCTCGAAGGACTCGCTGAAGGATGCCGAGGATTGCGCCCGGGCGCTCGGCTGCCGCTACGACATCGTGCCGATCTTCGAGCCGGTCGAAGGGTTTCTGCACGCGCTGACGCAGATGTTCGAAGGCACCAAGGAAGGCATCACCGAGGAGAATTTGCAGAGCCGGGCGCGCGGCACCATCCTGATGGCGATCTCCAACAAGTTCGGCTCGATGGTCGTCACCACGGGCAACAAGAGCGAGATGTCGGTCGGCTACGCAACCCTCTATGGCGACATGAATGGCGGCTTCAATCCGATCAAGGACCTTTACAAGATGCAGGTCTACGCGCTGTCGCGCTGGCGCAACAGCCACGTGCCGCCGGGCGCGCTCGGGCCCTCGGGCGAGGTGATCCCGAAAAACATCATCGACAAGGCGCCATCGGCGGAATTGCGCGAGAACCAGACCGACCAGGATTCGCTGCCCCCCTATCCGGTGCTGGACGACATCCTCGAATGCCTGGTGGAAAATGAGATGGGTGTCGACGACATCGTCGCGCGCGGCCATGACCGGGCGACGGTGACGCGCATCGAGCACCTGCTCTACATCGCAGAATACAAGCGGCGGCAGGCGGCGCCGGGCGTGAAGATCACCAAAAAGAATTTTGGCCGCGACCGCCGCTATCCCATCACCAACCGGTTCAGGGATCGCAGCTAGGTACCGAAAGCGCGCGCGGCGGTGCGGTCGGAGACAGCCATGCCCGATTGTGAGATCAGCTTCGACATGTCACGGATCGATTTCCGCGCGACATCGGGCCTGTTGATGGCAAGCTATTGGGGCGCCGGACGCACTGACGAAGTCCATCGCCGCGCCTTTGCCAATTCGCTTTGCGTCGGCGCTTATGTCGATGGCAGGCAAGTCGGCTTCGGCCGCGCGATCACCGACCGCACGGTGTTCGCCTATCTCGCCGACATCATCATCTGGCCCGGGCATCGCGGGCAAGGCATAGGCAGCCGGCTCGTCCAGGCCCTTATCGATCATCCTGAAGTCAGGACTGTTTTCCACTGGAGCCTGTCGACCAGCGACGCACACGGCGTCTATGAGAAGCTTGGGTTCAAGCCATCGACCGATGGCCGCTACATGCGCTTGGATCGCATTCCTGAATGAGGCGCGCGGCTTGCTCCGTTGTTGCAAAATAATCGCAGTGGTTGGACCAGATACACTTTTGGCGTGAACTCGTCTTGGCGATACATCGGAGCGTCTCTATAAGGACACCTCCGCAATTGTCTTGCGGGAGGTCCGAATGGCAGTATTTCACATGGTAATGCGAGGCCGCGAAGCCTAGGTCTCATCCGGCGCTCCGCGAAGGTTTCCCCTTCGTGCCGATGCCGGACCGAGCACAGGCTTATGCCGATGCCGATCGCCGCCCGATTTGGGCGATACGCCAAATATGCCACTCCGCTTCCGGGCACTCATTGGCTCCTTGCGCGGCTTCTTCAATTTTCGACCTACTGGGATCGGGCTCGTTTGTGCCCGAATGACATCATGGCTCGTTTCAAGATCGATTTGCGCGCGAGCGCCTTTCGCAGCGTTCTTGGCTTCACGCTCACTCATTGGCGGCGTCAGCCCTGGCGGCTCTCGCTCATCATGGGCAGCTTCCTGCTGTCGACGCTGGCCGATGTGCTGACGCCGCTCTACTCCGGCCGGCTGGTCGACGCCGTCGCCAGCAGCGCCGGCGCTGACGCCATTGCCTGGAATGCCGCGATGACGGCGTTCTCGATGTTGATGGCGCTGGCGCTGGCCGGCGTCGTGTTGCGCAACCTGGCGTTCATGGGAATCGTCGAGCTGACGTTGAAGATGATGGCCGACATCGCCGCCGATGCTTTCCATCGCGTCCAGCGCTTTTCCACCGACTGGCATGCCAACAGCTTTGCCGGCTCGACGGTGCGCAAGGTGACGCGCGGCATGTGGGCTCTCGACCTGCTCAACGACACCATCCTCATCGCGCTGCTGCCGTCAATCGTCATGCTGGTCGGCTCGACATTGCTGCTTGGCTGGTTCTGGCCGTTGATGGGGGCGGTCGTTGCTGCCGGTTCGGTGCTGTTCATCACGGTGACGGCGCTGCTGTCACTTGGCTATGTCGCGCCGGCGGCAAGGCTCGCCAACACCTGGGATACCCGCCTCGGCGGCTCGCTGGCCGACGCGGTCAGCTGCAACGCCGTGGTCAAGGGCTTGGCGCCGAGGAGCGCGAAGAACGCCGACTGGCCAAGGTCGTCGCCAAATGGCGTGCGCGCACACGGCGCACCTGGGTGCGCGGCACCATCAACGGCACCACGCAAGGGGTGCTGCTGCTGGTCATGCGCGCCACGGTGATCGGCCTGGCGCTGATGCTGTGGTCGTGGGGGCAGGCGAGCGCCGGCGACGTTGCCTTCGTGCTGACCTCGCTCTTCGTGCTGCAGGGCTATCTCAGGGATATCGGCACGCATATCCGCAATCTGCAGCGCTCCATCAACGATATGGAAGAGCTGGTCGATTTCCAGTCCGAACCGCTCGGCATCGAGGACCGGCCCGGTGCCAAGCCGATCCGGATCACCGAAGGACGGATCAGCTTTGACAACGTCACCTTTCACTATGGCCATCACCGATCGGCGCTTTACCGCGACTTTTCGGTCGATATCGCGCCGGGTGAGCGCGTCGGGCTGGTCGGCCATTCGGGGTCGGGCAAGACGACCTTCGTCAAGCTTATCCAGCGGCTCTATGATGTGAATGCGGGGAAAATACTGGTCGACGGCCAGGACATCTCGCAGGTGGCGCAAGCCTCGCTACGCGGGCAGATCGCCATCGTTCAGCAGGAGCCCATCCTGTTCCACCGGTCGCTGGCCGAAAACATCGCCTATGCCAGGCCGAGTGCGACGCAAGATGAGATCGAGCATGCCGCGAAGCTGGCGAGCGCGCATGACTTCATCACCAACCTGCCGAAGGGCTATGGTACGCTGGTCGGCGAACGCGGCGTGAAACTGTCGGGCGGCGAGCGTCAGCGCGTGGCGATCGCACGCGCCTTCCTTGCCGATGCGCGCATCCTGATCCTCGACGAGGCGACATCGAGCCTCGATTCGGAATCGGAGGTGCTGATCCAGCAGGCGATGGAGCGGCTGATGGTCGGCCGCACGACGCTGGTCATCGCGCACCGGCTTTCGACGGTGAGGGCGCTGGACCGGCTGCTGGTCTTCGATCGCGGCAACATCGTCGAGGAAGGCTCGCATGATGAACTGATCCGGCTGAAAGGCGGCATCTACCGCCGCCTGTTCGAGCGCCAGGCATTGGAACTGACCAAGGGACTTGTGAGCTGAATTGAGGCGGCCTCCAGCTTCGGCCGGAGGCCGCCTCTGTCCGGCACGGTCAGCCCAGCGGGCTGGAGCAGGGCATGCGATCGCAAGGCCGCGGCCAACCCGCCGATCAGCGCAGTGATGCTGGCCGACTTGATTTGCCTGTGAAGCCCTGTCCGGATAGTAAGTCTTGAGACCTCTGTTCATCATACTGACCGAGATACGTTGTTTCTACCATTGGTTGATATATATCCGATGGAGGGCAACCCACGGACGTTCTTCACGATGCATCTTTCTGCAAATGCCGAGGAGAAGTTGGCTGCGCCGTCAGTGCTGGAATCTCAGCATGGCTCGGTTCGGCCGCTGGCTGCCGAAGATCTCGAGCGCGTCGCCGCACTCTTCCTGACGAAGTTTCGCCGACGGCGCCGTCACCTCCTCGATCGCGCGATCGCCGAGACGGCCGCGTATATGAGAGAGATTTATCTCGACCCTGCCGGCCACTCCGGTGAAAGCAACGCTCTTGTCCAGATCAACCGGCAGGGTCGTCTGGGTGGATTCCTCGGCGTTCTGAAAGCCCGCTACGAGCTCAATGAAGCGCCATTGAATGCGGCGATCATCGGGCCGCTCATGGCCGACCCCGGCGCCGATGACGGCTCGGCCGGACCCCAATTGCTGCGTGCCTTGCATCAAGGCGAATTCGATCTGCAGCTGACCGATTCGGCCAACCGGACATCCTTGGCCTTCGCGCGCCCGATGAAGTACCAACTCCTTCCTGTGCATTGTCTGGGATGGACATATGTTTTCCGGCCGGCGGCGATGGCCGCCTCCGCACTGCACCGTAAATGGCCTGGCCTGCCTCGCCTTGTACTCGATCCATGCGCAAGAGCATTCGATGCTCTCGCGAAGAAAAGGTTCGAGCCGCCGGTCCTCCATTCATCGTCGCATCGCACCCATCGTGAGCCGATCGATGCCGTTCAATTTGCCGAGAAGCTGCCGACCCTCCTGTCTGGTTACGCTCTTCGGCCGAGTTGGAAGGATGGGGAACTTGCACGGCTGCTTGCGCTGGCGGCCGAGAAGCGGGCCGACGGCCCCCTTCATTTCGGTGGGACCTACGACGAAACGGGCAACATGCTCGGTTGTTATGCCTTCTATGGTCAAGCCGGCGGCGTGGCGAACCTGTTGCAGATCCAGGCATCCGGATTGCACTGGGGCGCGACGCTGGATGCGCTTGTCGCCGCCGCATGGGAGATGGGCTGCGTGGGCATCACCGGACAGACGCAGACCAAATTCATACCTCAACTCTTTGGCTACAAGAATGTCTTCTTCCGCTATGCCGGTGGAACAATGGTCCGCTCGCGGATCGCCGAGGTCACGGAAGCGGTCCGCTCCGGCGACATCTTTATCGGTGGATTGGTGGGCGACCGCTGGACCCGCCTCAGTTCCGATGATTTCGGCCGCTGATCGCCTTCAAGCGCTACAACTTGGGTTAATGGGTTCCTTCGGAGCCTTCGCCGACGCGTTGGCTGACGGAGCATCAAACGAAAAACCCGCCTGTGCGGCGGGTCGCTGGCGCAAATCAGCACCATAGCCAAATATGTACCATAGCTGAGGGCACCGAGTCAAGAAAAAATTCCTATCGTGAAAAGCTGCCGGCACAAAATGGGCACCGCCGGCCTGGGCGCAGTCGGAGGCGTCCACCGTCCGGTCTTTTCATTCCAGCCGCCATGTTCTATGTCTGCCGGCCAGCGCGGGGGCGCATCTTGTCAACCACAAAAGCATCCGGTACGCCCCGTTCATGACAGTTACCGTTCGTTTCGCCCCGTCGCCGACCGGCCGCATTCATATCGGCAATGCGCGCACGGCGCTGTTCAACTGGCTGTTTGCCATGAACAACAAGGGCCGATTCATCCAGCGCTTCGACGACACCGACATTGCGCGCTCGAAGCAGGAGTTTTCCGACGCCATCCTCTACGACCTGCATTGGTTGGGCATTTTTCCCGACGCCACCGAGTACCAGTCGCGGCGCTTCGAAGTCTATGACGCGGCGGTCGAGAGGCTGAAGACGGCAGGCGTTCTCTATGCCTGCTATGAAACGCCGGAGGAACTCGATCTCAGGCGCAAGGTGCGCCGCACGCGCGGCCTGCCGCCGGTCTATGGCCGGGAGGCGCTGACGCTGACGCACGAGCAGATCGCCGAGTACCAGGCCGATGGCCGCCAGCCGCACTGGCGTTTTCTCCTCCCCAATTTCTCAGGCGATCCACAACAGCCGGAACGCACCGAAATCCACTGGAACGACCTGGTGCGCGGCGAGGAAACCGTCGATCTGGCTTCGCTTTCCGATCCGGTCCTGGTGCGCGAGGACGGCACTTATCTCTACACACTGCCTTCTGTCGTCGACGACATCGAGATGGGCGTCAGCCATGTCATCCGCGGCGACGACCACGTCACCAACACCGGCGTGCAGATCGCCCTGTTCCAGGCGCTGGCTGCCGAGCCGCCAGTGTTCGGCCACCATAATCTCCTGACCACCGCATCGGGCGAGGGCTTGTCGAAGCGCACCGGCGCGCTCTCGATTGAAAGCCTGCGCGAGGACGGCATCGAGCCGATGGCCGTCGCATCATTGGCCGTCCTGGTAGGCACTTCGGAGAATGTCGCGGCGGTGCCGACGATGGGCGAACTCGCCGAACGCTTCGATCCGGCGGCGACATCGAAATCCGCCGCCAAGTTCGATCCGGACGAGCTGTTCGTGCTCAACCGGTCGCTGCTGCACCACATGCCGTTCGCCGAGGCACAAGACCGTCTGATCGTGCTCGGCGTCTCTGGCGAGCAGGCCGAACCGTTCTGGCTGGCGGTGCGCGGCAATCTCGACAGGCTGGCCGATGCGGTCAACTGGTGGCGTATCCTGCGCGACGGACCGCAGGAGAAGCCGGAATTTTCCGATGACGATCGCGATTTCCTTCGACAGGCCTTCGATCTGCTGCCGGAGGAACCTTGGAGCGCGACGATCTGGAAGGACTGGACGGGCAAGATCAGGGAAGCGACCGGCCGCAAGGGCAAGGCGTTGTTCATGCCGCTCAGAGCAGCCCTTACCGGACTGCCTTCGGGGCCGGAGCTTGCAGATCTATTGCCGCTGATGGGTCGGGAAGGAACGTTGGCCCGACGACCCTGACCTTGCGCTGTTCCGGCGGCAGCGCGGACACCGGCGACGTCACCGGCTTGGCGGAAACCCGCTTGATCGCCTCGCGGTCGAGCCCGCCTTCCTGATTGGCCAGCGTTTCGGGATCGGCACCTGGATCCGGTTTGGAGATCGGCACCGGAATGAACGGTGCGGAGTCCGTCTCGGGTTGCAACTGTTCCGGATTCGGCGGGTTGCCGGCGATGATCTGAAAACCCTGCGCGGCGGCGTTGCAGCCGCAAGCCGGCGGCCGCGACATATCGGGCTGCTTGTAGAGATAGGCGGTCGGCAATTCGCTGTAGGGTCGGCCGGTGACGGATGACGTCATCGAGGCCGAATCGTCGTCCATGCCGCGCGAATAGAAAACCTGCATCTCGGTGCCGGGGCAGCTCGATTCGCAATTCTTCTGGTCACGTTCGAAATCGCCTGCCGAGGCTGAGTTCGACATCGGGAAGAAGTAGCCGTCGCAGGTGCGCACACAGGAAGTGTGGAACTCACCGCCGACGCTCGGAAAATCGGGTATGCCGGGCTGGTTGAGCACACGGCGGACATTGCGCTCCTCGCCGGGATCGTCGGGCTGGTTGGGCTCATCAAGCATATCGAGCTGCTGGCTGTTGCCGCCAAAAAGCTGATCGAACAGGTTTGCGCTGCCGCCCTCGCGGTTGGCTTCCTGCAAAGGCGCCCGCCGAGGCGCAACGGCGTCGTCGCGGCAGCCATTGGCGTCAAGCGCCGCCAGGATGCGTCCGCGGTCGCGGCGCGAGCCGCCGCCGGCCAGCCGCTCGCGCTTGTTCTGCAAGGCGTCGAGATTGGCATTCATGCGATCGATGGTGGCGTTTAGCCCGGCGCATTGATTGAGGTTGCGGCCAAACAGCGAAAAGCCGCACCCGGCCCGGCTCGCTTGGCCGCGGGCTTTCGAAATCTGCTCATGCTGCCTGGCAATTGCGGAATCGTATTTCCGGATCAGCGCCGGATCGCCACCGCCGCCGCGCGAGGACGCGGCAAGATCGGCTTCCAGCTGGCGGCAGACCCACGAGGCGGCCTGTGGCTCGGCCACCCCCCAGGTTGCGGACAACAGGAGGCCAAGCAGCACGGCAGCATGCGCCTGCTTCCACCCTCCGCTTGCCATCCGCCCAAACTCCGCCTGCCAAATCCGACTGTTAGCCCCGCAAGGCTACCGTGTTCGCGGTTAACTGCAGTTTACCGCGAAATCCGTGTTCAGCCCAGATTGACGACCGCCTGTGCCTTGTGGGCGGCTTCCACGACGGCAAGCGCCGTCATGTTGACGACGCCGCGCGAGGTGACCGACGGCGTCAATATATGCGCCGGCATGTCCGTGCCGAGCAGGATCGGCCCGACGTGCAGCGCATCCATCATGGTTCTGAGCGCCGTCAGCGTGATGTTGGCCGAATCGAGGTTGGGGAACACCAGCAGATTGGCTTCGCCCTTCAGCCGTGAATGCGGATAGACGCGCTGGCGCAGATGCTCCGACAGAGCGGAATCGGCGTGCATCTCGCCATCGCATTCCAGCTCTGGGGCAATGCGCGCCAGGATCGCCGCCGCTTGCCGCATCTTCAGGGCACTGGGCGAATCGCGCGAGCCGAAATCCGAATGCGAGAGCAGCGCTGCCTTCGGCTCGATGCCGAAGCGCTGGATTTCTTCCGCCGCCAGCACCGTCATCTCAGCGATTTCTTCCGCCGTCGGGTCGACGGAGACATGCGTGTCGGTCAGGAAGATGATGCCGCGCTGCGAGATCAGCATCGAGAGCGTCGACAGGTCGCGATCCTTGACGCCGGTGCGCGGGCCGATGATCAAGGTGACGTTGCGCAGATGCCGCTCGAAGCGCCCTTCGAGGCCGCAAACCATTGCATCGGCATCGCCGCGTTTCAGCGCAAGTGCTGCGATCACCGTGTTGTCGGTGCGCACCATGGTGCGCGCGGCTTCCGTCGTGACGCCGCGCCGGCCGGCGAGTTCGATCAAAAGGTCGACATAATGGCGGTAGCGCGGATCGTCTTCCGGGTTGATCAGGCCGAAATCGACACCGGGCTTGATACGCAAGCCGTAGCGCTTCAGGCGCACCTCGATGACGTGCGGCCGGCCGATCAGGATCGGCTCGGCGATGCCTTCTTCGAGCACCACCTGGGCAGCGCGCAGCACGCGCTCATCCTCGCCGTCGGCATAGATGACGCGCTTGGCGCTCGATGCCTTGGCGGAGGAGAACACCGGCTTCATCACCAGGCCGGAGCGGAAGACGAAGCGGTTCAGCTTGTCGATATAGGCGGCGAAATCGGTGATCGGCCGCGTCGCGACACCGGTGTCGCAGGCCGCCTTGGCGACCGCGGGCGCTATGCGCAGGATCAGCCGCGGATCGAAGGGCGAAGGGATCAGGAATTCAGGGCCGAAGATCGGCGTCTCGCCGGAATAGGCGCGGGCAGCGACGTCCGAAGGTTCCTCGCGTGCGAGCGCTGCGATTGCTCGCACCGCCGCCATCTTCATCTCCTCGTTGATGGCGCTGGCGCCGCAGTCGAGCGCACCACGAAAGATGTAAGGAAAACACAGTACGTTGTTGACCTGATTGGGAAAATCGGAACGGCCGGTGCAGATCATCGCATCCGGACGAGCTGCACGCGCTATTTCCGGCATGATCTCCGGATTGGGGTTGGCCAGCGCCAGGATCAGCGGCTTCGGCGCCATGTGCTGGAGCAGTTCCGGCTTCAGCACGCCTGCCGCCGACAGGCCGAGGAAGACGTCGGCGCCCGATATGACGTCGGCCAGCGTGCGCGCCTCGGTGTCCTTTACATAGGGGTCTTTCCAGCGATCCATCTCATCGGTGCGGCCCTTGTAGGCAACGCCGAAACGGTCGGTGACCCAGATGTTTTCGACCTTGGCACCGAGCGAGACCAGCAGGTTGAGGCAGGCAAGGGCGGCAGCCCCGGCGCCGGAGGTGACGATCTTGATGTCCGATATTGTCTTGCCGGCGAATTCCAGCCCGTTGAGCACGGCGGCAGCGACGATGATGGCGGTGCCATGCTGGTCGTCGTGGAACACCGGTATCTTCATGCGCGCCTTCAGCTGTTCCTCGACCTCGAAGCATTCCGGCGCCTTGATGTCCTCGAGGTTGATGCCGCCGAAGGTCGGCTCGAGCGCCGAGATCGTCTCGACCATGCGCTCGATACCCGGCGCGTCGATCTCTATGTCGAAGACATCGATGCCGGCGAACTTCTTGAACAGGACGGCCTTGCCTTCCATGACCGGTTTGGAGGCCAGCGGGCCGATATTGCCGAGGCCGAGCACCGCCGACCCGTTGGTGACGACACCAACCAGATTGGCGCGTGCGGTGTAGTCGGCGGCGGTCGCCGGATCGTCGCGGATTTCCAGGCAAGGGGCGGCGACACCAGGCGAATAGGCGAGCGCGAGGTCGCGCTGGTTGCCAAGCGGCTTGGTCGCCTGGATCTCGAGCTTTCCCGGCCTTGGGTGCTTGTGGAAGTAGAGGGCGGCTTCGTCGAGGTCCGAACGTGCCGTCTTTTTGCTCTCGCCTTCCATGCGGCCGCTCCCTCGAAATCTGGCTGGAGATTCCCTTTTAGCATGCAGCCGTGGTTTTTCGCGACGCTAATTGACGCGCCGGCAGCTTTACCCGGCGGCGCGTAGAAAGTCGCTAATGATCAAATGCTTATGCCGATTCTCTAACGGACGGCTCCTACAGTTTCACGGACAAGTTGATCAAAAGGCGCTGACGTAGAGACCACCATCGACCGGTATGTTCTGCCCGGTCAGATAGCCGGCATGGACCGAGCACAGGAAGGCGCAGATCTGGCCGAATTCTTCCGGCGTGCCGAGCCGCTTGGCCGGAACGTCGGCGCTGATGCGGGTCTTGCGCGCGGCCGCGGCCTCAGGGCTTTCTACGCTGCCGGCTTCATGCGGGCCGCGCAGCCGGTCGGTGTCGAGCTTGCCCGGCAAAAGACTGTTGATGGTCACGTTGCGGTCGATCACCGTTCTGGCCACGCCGGCAAGAAACGAGGTCAGGCCGGCGCGCGCGCCGGACGACAGGTCGAGGCCGGGAATGGGCACATAGACCGACAGCGATGTGATGTTGACGATGCGGCCGAAGCCGCGCGCCGCCATGCCGTCAAGGACAGCCTGGACCAGCTCGATCGGCGTCACCATGTTCTGGGTGACGCCTTCGAGGATCTTTTCGCGATCGAGCGTGCGGAAATCGCGAAGCGGCGGGCCGCCATTGTTGTTGACGAGGATGTCCGGCTCGGGGCAAGCCGCGAGCAGCGCCTTCTGCACCTCCGGCTTCGAAACGTCGCCAACGACTTCCGTCACCGTGACGCCATATCGCTCGCGCAACTCCGCGGCGGTTTTCGCCACCAGCTCGGCATTGCGCCCGTTGACCACGACATCGCAGCCGGCTTCCGCCAGCGCCATGGCGCAACCGCGCCCAAGTCCCTTGCTCGAAGCGCAGACGATGGCCTTCTTTCCGCGGATACTGAGATCCATGACGATTTCTCCTGTGATTTGGCCGGCAAGCTAGTCCTTCGGCTGGACCAATCGCAACCGTCATACGGTTGTTGCATGAATCGGGTCATAGCCTGCGCGAAAGCAAGGGTGAAATCGCGATGTCCGGCCAAGAGCCCCGCACTTTCCGCAGCATGTTCATCTCCGACGTCCATCTGGGCTCGAAGGCGGCCAAGGCCGAATTCCTGATCGATTTCCTTCGATATCACGATGCCGATATCATCTATCTGGTTGGTGACATCGTCGACGGTTGGCGGCTGCGGCGGAGCTGGCATTGGCCGCAAAGCCACAACGACGTCGTGCAGAAACTGCTGCGCAAGGCGCGCAAGGGCGCCAACATCACCTACATCGCCGGCAACCATGATGAATTCGCCCGCCAGTTCCAGGGCGTGCATTTCGGCGGCATCGTTGTCGCCGACCGCGCCATCCACGAGACTGCCGACGGCAAGCGCCTGCTCGTCATCCATGGCGACCAGTTCGACACCGTGGTCCACAATGCGCGCTGGCTGGCCTATCTCGGCGACCATGCCTATGACGCGGCCATGCTGGTCAATCGGGTGGTGACGCGGCTGCGGCAACTTCTCGGCCTGCCGTATTGGTCGTTTTCGTCCTGGGCCAAGCACAACGTCAAGAAGGCGGTGAACTTCATCGGCTCGTTCCAGACCATGCTTGCGGACGAGGCGCGCCGCTCGCATGTCGACGGCGTCATCTGCGGCCACATCCATCATGCCGCCATCGAGAATTTTGGCGATGTCCAGTACATCAACACCGGCGACTGGGTGGAAAGCTGCACGGCCGTGGTCGAGCATTTTGACGGCCGCATGGAAATCCTGACCTGGGCGCAGGTGCTGCCAGAAGCGCCGGACGAGCCCTTTGTCCCGTTGCTCATCGAGGGCCGGGTAGGGCAGGCGGCATAGTCCGAAGTCTTTTCAGGCTTCGGAATCGATCAATTAGTCCAACCGGTTTCGTCCGGTTTTCGTCCATGTTAAGGGATCGATACGCGTTGCCGTCCGGTCGAATACAGCGCGATTGGATCGATTCATGGCCCTGCCGCAGCTCTCGCCCGAACAACTCGTCAAGCCGCGCCATTTCGAACTGCGCATGAGCCTGATCTTCGCGACGCTGTACGTGCCGCTCGGAACCCATTTGCCTTATTTTCCACTGTGGCTGCAGGCCAAGGGTTTTCACGCCGAGCAGATCGCCGTCATTCTGGCGGCGCCGATGTTCCTGCGCGTGGTGACGACGCCGTTACTGACCGCGTTGGCCGACCGTGCCAGGGACCGCGCCGATGTCTATGTCGCGCTGATGGCTGCATCACTGCTCCTGTCGGCAGGCTATTTCCTGCCACCGACCTATGCGATGGTGCTGGCGGTCTCACTGGCGCTGACCATTGTCTGGACGCCGCATTCGCCGATCGCCGACTCGCTGGCGCTTTCGGGTGTCCGCCGCTTCGGTTCGAACTACACAAGCATGCGCAAGTGGGGCTCGATCTCCTATCTCTGCGCCAATGTCGCCGGCGGCTTCATTCTGTCGGCAACCGGCTCGCAGGCCGTTCCGGTTATCATTCTGGCGGCGTTTGCCGCGGCCCTTGCCGCTGGCCTGCTGGCGCCGCGTCTAGGCCGTCCGCGGCGCGCCTCACCGCTGTCGGCCACCGACATCCAGCATTCGGCGCCGAAGCTTCTCAACCCGTATTTCCTGTATTTTTCCGTCGGCGTCGGCGTCATAACCGCCAGCCACGCATTCCTCTACGGTTTCGTCTCCATCTACTGGAAATCGATCGGCCTCAGCGATTCGGTTGTCGGTCTCTTATGGGCCTGGGGCGTGGTGTCGGAAGTCTGCATGTTCATGATGTTCACCCGCTTTTTTGACCGGTTCTCCGTCGTGTCGATCATGGTGATGGCGGGGATCGGCTCCATCGTGCGCTGGATCGCCTTTCCGCTGGTCTGGCCGCTCGGCCTCGGCATTCCCGGTTTCTTCGGTGTCCAGTCGCTGCACTCGGTCTCGGTGGCGCTTGGGCTGATCGGCCTGCAGAAGATGATCGGCGAAACCGTCTCCGAGGAGCGGACAGGTGCCGCGCAAGGCATTGCCTATTTCTCCAACGGCTTCTTCATGGCGGTGGTGACGCTGGCGTCCGGCCCGCTCTACGACCATCTCGGCGTGGACGGCTTCTTTGCCATGATCCCGATCGCCTTGATCGGCCTCGTGCTGATCGGCCTTGCAGCGCGCTCAGCCCCACAGCGCCACATCGGGCGGTGACACCATCGATCCCTGGTAGACAAGGCCCGGTACCCGGTCGCGGGCAAGCAGCAGCGGACCGTCGAGGTCGACGAAATCGGCATGCTGGGCAAGCAGCACCGCTGGCGCCATCGCCAATGACGTGCCGACCATGCAGCCGACCATCACGCCGAAACCGAGTTCGCGGGCGCGATCGCGCAGCACCAGTGCCGCAGTCAGGCCCCCCGACTTGTCGAGCTTGATGTTGACGGCATCGTAGAGACCGACAAGCGCTTCGAGATTCTCAGCCTCGTGCACGCTTTCATCGGCGCAGATCGGCACGGGATGGGCGATATGGCGCAGGATTTCGTCATGACCGGCCGGCAGCGGCTGCTCGATCAGCGCGATGCCTTGTTCGGCGGCAAAGGCGAGGTTCGCAACGATGTTGTCGTCGCTCCAGCCCTCATTGGCGTCGAGGATGATGCGGCTGTCTGGCGCTGCCTGCCTGACCGCGCGGATGCGGGCGATGTCGTTGTCGCCGCCGATCTTGACCTTGAGCAGCGGCCGCGCCGCATTGGCGCGAGCCTGCGCCGCCATCGCCTCCGGCTCGCCCAGCGACAGCGTGTAGGCGGTTTCGAGCGCCTGCAAGGGAAGAGCACCTATCGCGACTGCTACCGAGGTTCCGCTGAGCTTTGCCTCCAGGTCCCAGAGAGCGCAGTCTATGGCGTTGCGGGCGGCTCCGGCCGGCATGGCATCGAGCAAGGCGGTCCGGCTGATGCCACCGGCGATCCGGCCGCGCATGGCCTCGATCGCGTCGCGCACGCCCTCCATGGTCTCGCCATAGCGCTTGTAGGGGACGCATTCGCCACGGCCGAGGTGGCCGCCCTCGCCGATCGTGCAGGAGATCACCTCGGCTTCGGTCTTGGAACCTCGCGAAATGGTGAAGGTTCCGGCGATGGGAAAACGCTCGGCCTCGACCGAAATGACACGCGCCATATTTTTCTGCTCCTGCTGTGCGACAAGCGTTGTCGGCAAATCGACAGGTCAGACCCGTCAGGCTAAACAGGACGCCATGTTGACCATCGGCAAGCGCGACGCAAGCGGCACGACCGCAGGGGAGGCTGACCACGAACCGCGCGTGGCGATCGGCGAGGAGGATGGCGTTCTTGGCTGCGCTTTCTCCGGAATCTGGACCACAAGGACCGTCGCGCTCATCGACGCCGACATGCGCAAGATCGAAAAGCGAAGCGGCTTCAAAACCTTGGCGCTCGATGTTTCCAAGATCGAGAAGATGGACACCGCCGGCGCCTGGCTGATCGACCGGCTGGTCAGCGCCTTCGAGAAGAAGGGCGTCGAGATCCAGATGCAAGGCCAGAGCGAGATCGCTTCGATCCTGCTCGAAGCTGTCGGCGAGGCCGTGCGGCGCGAACCCGAATCCGGCCCGGCGCGGCCGCCCAACATCGTCATTCGCGCTCTCGAGGCAGTCGGGCGCCGCGTCTACGAGATGCGCGACGATTTTCTCGCCTCGATGAACATCCTCGGCGCCACCATCCGTGGCGCGCAGATGAAGCTCGGCCGTGGCCATGCCGTCAACCCGGCGGCGATTTTCAACCAGATCGACCGCATGGGCGTCGGCGCCATTCCGGTGGTGGTGCTGATGTCGGCGATCGTCGGCGCCATCGTTGCCCAGCAAGGCGCCTATCAGCTCAGCTATTTCGGCGCCGATATCTTCGTCGTCGACCTGGTCGGCGTGCTGATCCTCCGCGAACTCGGCGTGCTGATGACGGCGATCATGATCGCCGGCCGCTCCGGCAGCGCGATCACCGCCGAGATCGGCTCGATGAAGATGCGCGAGGAGGTCGACGCGCTGAAGGTCATCGGGCTCAACCCGATCGGCGTCCTGGTCTTTCCGCGGCTCGTGGCGCTGGTCATCGCCTTGCCGTGCCTGACCATCATCGCCAATTTCGCCGCACTCGGCGGCGGCATACTGGCTGCCTGGCTCTATTCCGACATCCCGCCCGCCGCCTTCATCGACCGGTTGCGCGTCGCCATCGATCTCAGCACCATCTTTGCCGGCCTGATCAAGGCGCCGTTCATGGCCATGATCATCGGCACGATTGCCTCGGTCGAAGGCATGAAGGTCGGCGGCAGCGCCGAATCGCTCGGCCAGCATGTTACCGCTTCGGTTGTGAAGTCGATCTTCGTCGTCATCATCCTCGACGGACTTTTCGCCATGTTCTACGCAGCGATCGAGTTCTGAGATGAAGCTGCGAAACAGGAAAAGGGCAGGCGCATTGGCTGATGAGGCGGGCGAGGGCGACATAGTGCTTTCCGCGCACGACATCAGCGTGTCCTTTGCCGACAAGCTTATCCTCGACAAACTGTCGCTCGACATAAGGCGCGGCGAAATCCTTGGATTTGTCGGCGCCTCGGGTGCGGGTAAATCCGTTCTGCTGCGCACCATTCTCGGCCTGACGCGCAAGCAGTCGGGTAGGATCAAGCTGTTCGGCGTCGATATCGAGAAAGCTGATGATGCCGAGCGTCTGCGCATCGACATGCGGCTTGGCGTGCTGTTCCAGCACGGCGCGCTGTTCTCGGCGCTGACAGTGCTGGAAAACGTCCAGGTGCCGATGCGCGAATATCTCGACCTTCCGCGAAAGCTGATGGACGAACTGGCGATGCTCAAGATCGAGCTGGTTGGGCTGCCGCCCGATGCGGCGCAGAAATTCCCGTCCGAACTGTCCGGCGGCATGATCAAGCGCGCCGCGCTGGCCCGGGCACTCGCGCTCGATCCCGACATCGTCTTCCTCGACGAGCCGACATCGGGCCTCGATCCGATCAGCGCGGCGGAGTTCGACGAGCTGGTGGTCAAACTGCGCGATACGATGGATCTGACCGTCTACATGGTGACGCACGATCTCGACACGCTGTTCACCGCTTGCGACCGGGTGGCCGTGCTCGGCAAGAAGAAAGTGCTGGTCGAAGGCACCATCGACGACATGCTGAAGAGCGAGGAACCGTGGGTAAAGTCCTATTTCCGCGGAAAACGCGCCCGGCAACTTGATCTTGCGGCGCGCGCATAGCCATAAGTGGGACAATGGAAACCAGAGCCAACTACGTCATTGTCGGCATCTTCACGCTGGCCGCGATCCTGGCGGCGTTTGCCTTCGTCTACTGGACGGCGGCCATCGGCGACAAGGGCGAGACGACGTTGCTTCGCGTGCGCATTCCGGGCTCTGCGTCCGGGCTTGGCCGCGGCAGTTTCGTGCTGTTCAACGGCGTCAAGGTCGGCGACGTCAAGCGCGTCTATATCGACGTCGACAATCCGACGGTTGCCATCGCCGATACCGAGATCGACCGCATGACGCCGATCACCAAATCGACGCAAGCCGATATCGGGCTTGCCGGCCTGACCGGGCAGGCCAACATCGAACTCAAGGGCGCCGACCCAAAGGAAGTGAAACTCCTCGACCAGGCGGAAAAGGAAGGTAAGGTCGCCGAGATCGTCGCCAACCCGTCGGCGGTGACCAACCTCTTGCAGACGGCGCAGAATATCTTCACCCGCGCCGACAAGGTGCTGACCGAGCTCGAAGGCTTCACCAGGGACGTTCGCGGACCGCTGACGCAGACCGTCCAGAATGTTCAGACCTTCTCCGATGCGCTGGCCAAGAATTCGGATGGCATCGACAAGTTCCTGTCCGCCGCCAGCACGCTGGCGGATGAGCTTAAAGGCGTTTCCGGCAAACTCGACGGCACGCTGAAAGCAGCCGAAGGCCTTCTCAACGCCGTCGACAAGGACAAGATCAAGAGCATCGTCGCCAATGTCGACGCGGTAACCGGTAACCTCAAGGAGACGTCGAAGCAGCTCGACGGCGTAATCAAGAACGTCGATACGGCCGTGGGGTCGGTCAACGATTTCGCCAAGCAGACGCAAGGCACGCTGGCCAAGGTCGACAACGTGCTCGACGGTATCGATCCCGCACAAGTGCGCTCGGCGCTCGCCAACATCCAAAAGGCCAGCGAGAGCGCCGACAAGGCCGCCGCCGACATCGCGGAGGTGACCCACAAGTTCGCCAACCGGGCCGACGACATCGACCAGACGATCAAGGACGCAAAGCAGCTCGCGCAACGGCTCAACGATGCCTCGGTGCGCGTCGATGGCATTCTTGCCAGGGTCGATACCTTGCTCGGGTCGGGGCAGGCCGACGGCGTGATGGCGGATGCCAGGGCGACGCTGAAGTCGTTCAAGCAGGTTGCCGACACGCTGAATGCCCGCCTTGGCGTCATCACCGACAATCTGGCGCGCTTCTCGGGACAGGGACTTTCGAACGTCGAGGCTTTGGTGCAGGACAGCCGCCGTTCGATCAGCCGCATCGAGGAGGCGGTGACCGATCTCAGCCGCAATCCGCAGCGCATCCTTTCGGGTGGCGACGGCGAGGTTCGGCAATTCGATGGCAGGGCGCGGCGTTGACTTCGGCGACGGCGCGCCCCAGAAACATGAGCCGCGAAAGCGGGTCGATCTTACGATCCGGGGACAACGGGGATCGCGCGTGAAGTCTGTGTGGGTGAAAACGGGCGGGTTGACATCGGCTGCGGCACTGCTTGCCTTGACGCTGGCCGGCTGCGCGGCGTTGGGCGGCAAGCCTGCGCCGCTCGATACGTTTGAGCTGTCGGCGCCTTCGGTCGACGCGCATGGCCATAGCCGCAAGCAGATCCTGATCGCGCAGCCCTCGGCGCTCAAGGCGCTGGACAGCCAGAACATCGTCATCAAGCCGTCGGATCGCTCGATCCAGTATCTCAAGGGCGCGCAATGGGCCGACCGGCTGCCGCTGATCGTGCAGGCGCGGCTGGCCGAGACCTTCCAGCGCTCGGGCAGCTTTGCCGGTGTAGGCAAGCCGGGCGAAGGCCTGGCGATCGATTACCAGGTGATCGTCGAGATCCGCTCGTTCGAAGTGCGTGTCGACGGCGGCGAACATGCCGAGGTCGATCTGTTCGTGCGGATCCTGAACGATCGCAACGGCGAGGTCCGTGCTTCCAAGAGCTTCACCGCAGCCGCACCCGTCTCGGGCAGCGGCAATCCTGCTTATGTCACCGCGCTCGACAAGGCGTTCGGCGACGCCGCCGGGCAGATCGTGCGCTGGACGGATTCGGTGATCTGAGCGCGGGGCGCCGGAATCCCACCAGGCTTCATCCCATCAAGCTTCTCTACCTACAAGCGGTCGGGCGGAGCTTTCCGGTCTTCATCAGGTGCTGCAGGGTATAGGTCACGGACAGCGCGTCATCGAGCGCGTCGTGCTCCTGCAATGGCGGGTGCTCGACGCCGTGGTAATCCGCAAGCTTGTTGCTCGGCGTTCTCGCCAGATCCTCGATCGGCATTCCCGCCGCGGTCAGCAGCTTGACGGCATTGTCAAACCGGGTGGCCGGGATCGGAGGCTGAATGCCCGCGACATAGCAGCTGATGGCGATCATGTTCAATTCGTCCTTGCCCCAGGACCAGAATCGCGACCCTCCGGAAAAACGATCGATGTCGGCGAGGGCATTCTCTAGCGCCACCCCTTCGGTCTCCAGATCTTCCTCTGTAATCCCGGTCAGTTTGGTGAAGAACGGGTCGAGGGTGTATCTCTGACCAAACCGGTCGACCGGTCTGATATAGGCCTTGTGTGTGCCGAGCAGAGGGAAGTCGCCTTCAAGTCCAAGCCTGACCGCGCCGATCTGTGCGATCACCGGGTCGGGATCGTGGGCTGCGCACCAGAATCTGCGTTGCGAGCCCTCCAGGCAAAGGAACTCGCAGTCGAATATGATTGCCGTCTTCACGATCACACCCTTCGAGCGTCAGGCAGCGGTGCTGTCGGTGGATTTTAGGAATCGACTTAGGGCGGATTCCGAAGGCATCGATAGTCTCGCAAGACCTGTTGCGGGCAGGTTCAGCGCGTGCCGGAGATTAGAGCAGGCACAGGCGGGACCATGGCCCCGCCTGTTCAATTCCTGTCTTAGTGCAGGCGGCCGCTGGCGTGGGCCAGCATGGTGTAGACCTTGCCGGTGTCCGAGGTCAGGTAGGTCTGCGCCATGATGTTGTCGCGGTCATTTCGCGAGACATCCTTGAGCAGCTTCTCGAAATCGTCGCAGTAGCGGTCGACAGCGGCGCGGAACTCGGCCTCGGCCTGATACTTGCGACGGATCTCGTCGAACGTCTGCTGGCCCTTCAGCGTGTAGAGCCGCCTTGTGAACACGTCACGTTCGCCACGCCGGTAGCGGTTCCACAGCTCGATCGAAGCATCGTGGTCGATGGCCCGCGCGATATCGACGGAGAGCGAGTTCAGCGATTCCACGACATGCAGGGGCGAGCGCTGGGCAGGGGTAGCGCGCGGCGCTTCCGCGGGGGCCGTAGGGGCTGCCGACCTGAGGTCCTCGTCGTTCGATGCCGCGGTCAGCAGATCGCGCACCCATCCGCCCTGAGGCGTGCGGGCGCTGGCATCGCCGCGCGGACGCGGTGCCGCCTCGGCAGGACGCTCAAGGTCGAGCGTGCCGCGCAATGCAGGGCCGCCCAAGGGCGCCTGAGGCGTGCGCAGGTCCGGCTGCGGTGCCGGTGCCCGGCGCGGCGGCTCGGCAGCACGTGCGGCCGGCGCTTGCGGCGCCGGGCGCAGATTGCGTGGTTCTGATCCGTCACCGCCGCCGCGGCCGGACTTGGCCACGATGTCCGAAAGCTCCTTCAGGGCGTTGATCTGCTCGGAAACGGCGCGGCGGATGGCCGAGGTCGATTCCTTTGCCTCTTCGGGCATTTCGATGACGCCCTTCTTGAGCTCGGCCCGGGTCAGGTCGAGTTCGCTCTTGATCGAGCCCGCGGTGCGCCGCATCTCCTCGGTCGCATCGGCAAAGCGCTTGGTTGCCGAATCGACGACGTCGGTGATGGCGTTGCGGATCTTGTCGGCCGATTCCATCGTCTTGCCTTCGGCGTTCTGCAGCGTCTGGCCGACGAGATTTTCGAACGAGCGCATGACCCTTTCGAGATCTTCCGACTTCTTGACCAGACCGACGGCGAGGTCTTCGAGCGACGATTGCCTCTCGAGCGTGTGCTCGAGATTGCTCTGGGCCGAGCTCAGCAGGTCCGAAGCGCTGGACAGCAGACGGCTGTGTTCGTCGAACTTGGTGGCGATCGACGCCACCTCGCGCAAGGTGGACGACGACAGTTCCGTCAGCCTCGTCGTGTTCGAGTCGACCAGGCGTGCCGAGCTGGCAAAGGTCTGCGCCGCCTTCTCGGTGGTGGCGGCGAAGCTTTGCGTGCTGCCGCTCAGGCGTTCATCGACCTGGCCGAGATTGACCGCGGCCTGGTCGATCAACTGACCGAGCTGCGAGCTGGACTTGGTCATGCGGCCGATGAGATCAGCGACGCTGTCGGACAGCGACGAGCGGGCGCCTTCGACCGCCGACAAGGTTTCGGCGGTGCGGCTGGCGAGAGCGTCGACAAGCGCGGCATTCTCGCTGCGCAGCTTCTCGGTGGCGCGTTCGGTGACCTCTTCCATGCTCTTTTGCAGGTCCGAGCCGCCCTGGGCGAAGCGCTCGACCAGGGGCCGTGCGGTTTCGTCGAGGATCTTCGACATTTCGGCCGAACGTGCGGCGAGCATGGTGTTGAGTTCGCGGGTGTTGGCGCCGATCGTCTTGGCGGCATCGTTGGTGCTTTGGCCGATATGCTGGCCAACCGCGGTGAAGGTCTCGGCGATCACATTGGCGCGCGAGACGAGTTGCGCCTCGGCATTCGACACCTGTTCGTTGAGCTTCTGGCCCATCGTCTCGGCTGTGAAGGCGAGGCGGTTCTCGACGCCTGAGACCTGCTCTTCGACACGGGCTGCCGCGGCCGCGGCACTCGACGCGAAACGCTCGTCCGCACCGGCAAGCGCCTGCTCGATTTCGCGGGCATGCACGGCCATTTCCTGGCCGGTCCGCCTTGCGCGTTCGGCAACCCGTTGCTCGGTATCGGCAAAGGCACCGACGATTGTCTCGGCATGCTCGCCGATCGTGGAGGTGCTGCTGGCGATGCGCGACACCAGACGCTGATCTGCCTCGTCGAAGATACGGCCGATTTCCGAGGCACGGCTCGACAGCGCTTCCGAACCTTCGGCGATGCGCGAGACGAGTTGCTGGTCGGCGGCATCGAAAATGCGGCCAAGGTCCGACGCGCGTGCGGCAAGCGCTTCGGCCGATTCGCCGATGCGCATGCCGAGCCGCTGGTCGGCGCCTTCGAAGTTGCGCAGGATGTCGCCGGCACGCGCGGCCAGCGACTGGGCGGTCTCGATAGCGCGGGCAACCAGCTTCTGGTCGGCCGCATCGAACGTGCCGGCAATCTCGCTTGCACGGGCGGCCAGATGATCCGCGGTGTCCTGGGCCCGGGCAGTCAGCTGATCGGCGGCTTCCTGGGCACGGGCGGCCAGCTTCTGATCCGCCGCGTCGAAGGTGCCGGCGATCTCGCTTGCGCGAGCGGCCAGCTGATCAGCGGTTTCATGCGCGCGGGCCAGCAGCGAACTGGATGTATCGTCGGCACGGGCAAGCAAGGCGTTGGACGTATCTTCCGCACGGGCGTGGAGGCGACGGTCTGCATCCTCGAAGGTGCGGGCGATATCTTCGGCCCGCGCCAGCAGGGCGGCGGACGTCTGCTCGGCGCGCTCGGCGATCTTGCGGTCGGCGTCGCTGAAAGCGGCACCGGCCTGCTCGTGCAGGGTGCTGGTGACTTCCAGCACCTTTTCGCGCAGGGCGCCGGCGACAAACACGGCGCTCTTCTCGAGCACGGCGCGGACGTTGTCCACGCCTGTGGAGAGCGCACGCTCCATGGTGCCGGCACGCTCCTCGATGATGCCGGTCTGGCGGCTGAATGCCTGCTCGATCTTCTCGACATCGCCTGCGATAGCGGCAGAGATGTCCGAGCTTCTGGCGGCGATCTGGTCGATATGGCCCGACAGTGAGCGGTCGACATCCTTGCGGGTCTCGGCCAGCTTGCCGAGATCGTCTTCCAGCGCGAGGTTCAGCATATTGCGGCCTTCGGCGAGCTTGCCGACATGCCCGGCGATGATGTTGTCGATATCGCCGCGGCTTTCGGTGAGCTTCTGCAGGTCAGCTTCGAGGGCGCGTTTGAGAATGTCGCGACCCTCGGCCAGTTTCTCCACCTGGCCGGCGACCAGGCCATCGATGCTGGAGCGGCTTTCGGCCAGCTTGGCGAGGTCGGCTTCCAGCGCGCGCTTGAGAACATCGCGGCCCTCGGCGAGCTTCTCGACCTGGCCGGCGACCAGGCCATCGATGCTGGAGCGGCTCTCGGCCAGCTTGCCGAGATCGTCCTCAAGCGCCTTCGACAGGGTCGAGCGCTCCTGGACAAGCCTTTCCGCGTGGCTGTTGACGAGGCCGCCGACGTTTTCGAGGTCGGCTTCAAGCGCTTTCGACAGCGTCGAACGGTCCTGCACGAGCCTTTCGGAATGGCTGTTGACCAAGCCGTTGACGCTTTCGAGATCAGCCTCGAGCGCCCGGGCGAACTGTGCCCGGTCATCGACCAGTTTCTGCGACTGGTCGGCAATGGTGCCCTTGATCGCATTGAGGTCGGATTCCAGAGCACGCCGCAGGATATCTCGGCCCTCGGACAACTTCTCGACCTGACCCGCAACCAGGCCGTCGATACTGGAACGGCTGTCGGCCAGCTTGGCGAGGTCATCTTCAAGGGCCCTCGACAGGGCGGAGCGGTCTTGGACGAGCTTGTTCATGTGATCGGCGATGACGCTGTTCACATTCTGCAGATCGGCTTCCAGGACCCGGGAAAGCTGACCGCGATCCTCAGCCAGCTTTTCCGACTGGCTCGATATGACGCCCTTGATCGTGTTCAGATCGGATTCCAGGGCGCGCTTGAGAATGTCGCGGCCTTCCGCCAGCTTCTCGACCTGGCCGGCGACGAGGCCGTCGATGCTCGAACGGCTTTCAGCCAGCTTGGCAAGGTCGGCCTCAAGCGTCTGCGACAGCAGGCCGCGGTCCTCGGCCAGCCGTCCCGAGTGGCTTTCGATCAGGCCGCGTATTCCGGACAGATCGCTGTCGAGCGAATGAGAAAGCTGCGTGCGGTCCTCCGCCAGTTTGGCGGAATGGGTTTCGATGAGGCTCTTGATGCCGACGATGTCGTTTTCCAACGCCTTGGCGAGCACGGCGCGGCCCTCGGCGATCTTCTCGACCTGACCGGCGACCAGACCGTCGATGCTGGCGCGGCTGTCGGACAATTTGCCGAGGTCGGCCTCCAGGGCGCGTGACAGAATGTTGCGGCCCTCGGCGAGCTTACCGACATGGCCCGCGACCATTTCATCAATAATCGTACGGGCTTGCACCAGTTTTCCGGAGTCTTCGTTCAAGGCAGTGGAGAGCCTGTTGCGGCCTTCTTCCAGCCTTTCGAGATGGCTGCCGAGCGATGCATCGATGGCCGCCCGCGATTCATTGACCTTGCGCAGGTCCTCTTCGAGAGCGCGCGAGATCAGGCTGCGGCCTTCGGCCAGCTTCTGCACCTGGTTGGTTACCGCCGCATCGATGCCGGCGCGGCCCTCGGCGAACTTCGCCAGGTCGGCCTCCATGGCCGCGGCCATGCGCTCGCGGCTTTCGGACAGTTTCCTGCTGTGGTTCTCGACGGCTTCCTCGATGCCGACGCGGGCGTCGGCGAGCCGCTGGATGTCGCTGTCGAACGAACGCGACACGACATGGCGGGCGGCCTCCATGCGCCCGGCGAAGTCGCTGGCGCGGGCTTCGAGCATGGAGGAGGTCGAGGTGACGATGTCGGCCATGTCGGCGCCGATCTGGGTCTTGCCCTGATCGATCATCGCCGACAGCGTGTCCTTGCTCTCGGCGAAGGTGTGCGCGATTTCGCGGGCGCGCTCGACCAGCGTTTCGTTGATCTGGCGGGCGCGGGCCTCGAGTGCCGCATTGAGCTTCTGCGTTCCGGTGTCCAGCGCCTCGGCGCGCGTCTGGAACTCGCTGATCAGTGCCTGGCCGCGTTCGGCGAGCGTCCGCTCGATGCCGTTGAGGCTGGCCTCGAATTCGGAATTGAGGGTGCGTGCGGCGCCGCCAAGCAGCGACACCATGCCGGTGGTGCGATCGTCGAGCAGATCGGTCAACGACCGTGTCAGGCCGTCAGTGGTGTCCGTCAGCTTGGCAATGCGGGTGTCGAGAAGGCTGGCGAAGGCCTCGCCCGAGGTCGACAGACGGTCGGTGATCGAATCGAGCCGGCCTTCGACGGAATCGAAGATCGACATCGAGCTTTCGTTGATGCGATCGATCAGCGTGTCGCCGGAATTGGTGATCGTCATCGACAATTTGGTCGACGCATTGAGGATCGAGTCGCGTATGATGTCGGAGGCGGCGCCGATCTCGTCCTTCAGCGTCTCGTGCGCGCCGGTGATCGAAGCGCGGACGCGCTCGGCATGGGTGACGACGGCTTCGCGCTCGCTGCCGAGCCCGTCGACCAGCGAGCGGATGCGGGATTCATTCTCGGAATAGGAGCGTTCGATCTGGTTGACTTCGCTGTGGACCAGCGTTTCCAGTTCGACCGCGCGGGCAAGCGTGCGTTCGATGCCTTCGCCCATGGCCGCGACCTCGCGACGAACGGCCTGGCCGATCATCATGACGCGATCCTGGGCAAGGTTTTCCGGCTCAGTCAGGCGGAAGGCCACTTCGGTCATCGACTGTGCGGCGATGCGCATTTCCTGGGCGCGGCGAATCATGGCGGCGAAGGCCCAGAACAGGATGACGGGCACGATGGCCGCGACCGCAAGGCCGATCAGCTCCGGACGGGCAAGGAACTGGTCGAGCGTACGGATTCTCCAGATGCTCGGTCCGAAAAGCAGATTGGCCAAACCGCCGGCGCCAGCGAACCAGGCGAGCGAAACGAAGGCGACGACCCAGTAAATGGTGTTCGAGGCACGCCTGTTGAGGCTGTGCAGGAGCGTCTTATAGTCCTTCTGGCGATCGTCATTGGCCGGTGCGAAACCAGCGGGCTGGGCGCCATTGCGCGGTTCCACGGGGCGCAATTCGGCAGGCTTTGCCTTGGGCGCGGGTTTCGCGGCGTGGTTCTGATTGACTACGGGCTCCGGGTTTTGTTCCGGCTTATGATTGCGTCCCTCGCGCGCCAACTCGTCGGCCGCCTGGGATATCTGAGCTTCCAGATCCTCCATCGAAGCCGCGATGTCGAGGTCGCCGTTGCCCATCTCGTTGCTGAGGTCGAGATCGAGCGCCTTTTCCAGTTCCCTGGCCACGTCGCTGTCGAGAGTTCTCGTCGTCGTTGGTTTCTTTGCCATGCCTTCGCTACCCTGTACTAGCTGCCGCGGGCTTATAATTCTGTTTGTCTTGCCCCGCGCAGGAGGCTGAAAATGGACCCCTCGTATCGTAATGACACAGGGGGGTAAAGAAAACATGCATTCCGCGGGATACGTAAAACTTTAAATATAAGGTTAACGGAACTGTGATTTGGGCGCCGCTTTGGCAACATTTTTCCCGGCCATTCATTAACCCGTTGTCCATTGGATTCGCCTAGGTTTTTGGGCGAATCGAAGAAACGGAGTTCGAGTTCATGCGTGGCGAAAGCGGCATTGCCTTCTCAATGCCCGGGGGCGACGTATCCGGACCAAGGCGGTCACGGCCGGTCGATTTGGCACACCTTGCCCGCCAGACGATGGGTGACCGCAGCCTTGAGCAAGAGGTGCTGGCGCTGTTTGTACAGCAGGCGCTGTCCGTGCGCGACAGAATAGTCGACGCCGACATCAAGGATCGGCTTCTGCTCGCCCATGGATTGAAGGGTTCGGCACGGGGCGTCGGCGCCTTTGCCATCGCCGATTGCGCCACCGAGATCGAGCACCGGCCGGAAGACGGCCAGACGCTCAAACGGCTTGGCATGCTGATCGACGAAGTGCGCGATTTCATCGCCGCCATCAACCGCTGAATCCGCGCTGAACCCGATTTGCGGAAAAACGTCATCGGGCGGCGCTTTCATGCGGCAGTTGACTTGTCAGCCGGAGTGATTATCTCGGCTGGAACTCCCTTCAGGTGACAAATGACCAAGCTGACTTTCATTGCCCATGACGGCACGCATTTCGACATGGACGCCGAGAACGGCTCTACGGTCATGGAGAACGCGATCCGCAACGCCGTGCCCGGGATCGAAGCCGAATGCGGCGGCGCCTGCGCCTGTGCCACCTGTCACGTCTATGTCGACGAAGCCTGGACGGCTGAAGTCGGCGAGCCGGAAGCGATGGAAGAGGACATGCTGGACTTCGCTTACGACGTCCAGCCTAACTCACGGCTGTCGTGCCAGATCAAGGTGCGAGACGCGCTCGACGGTCTCATTGTGCGGGTGCCTGCCCGTCAGGGATAAGCGCAGTATCTTTGCCAACTGATTTTTCCCGCTGCGGCTTGGCAGCGGAGCGATGGTCATGCAGTGTCCTGCTGTTTCACTACAGCGCCGCGCGTCCTCTTGGACGCGCAAAGGACGCTGTAGCACTTTTATTTGCGCATGATCCTTTCCGAAAATCGATCCGATTTTCGGGGTCATGCGCAGCGAGGCACAGGCATGACCGACATTATCAGGACAGACGTGCTTATTGTCGGGGCAGGACCGGTTGGCCTGTTTGCCGTGTTCGAGCTCGGCCTGTTCGACATGAAATGCCACCTGATCGACATTCTCGATCGGCCGGGCGGCCAGTGCGCGGAGCTCTATCCGGAAAAGCCGATCTACGACATTCCAGGCTGGCCTTCGATCTCGGCGCAGGGGCTGGTCGACAAATTGCTCGAGCAGATCGCGCCGTTCAAGCCTGATTTCAGCTACAACCGAATGGTTTCCAGCCTGGAAAAACTGGAGGACGGCAGTTTTCGCGTCACCACCGACGAAAACGAGGTGTTCGAGGCCAAGGTGGTGGTGATTGCCGCCGGCGGCGGCTCCTTCCAGCCCAAGCGTCCGCCGATCCCCGGCATAGAGCCCTATGAAGGCAAGAGCGTCTTCTATTCGGTGCGCCGGATGGAGGATTTTCGCGGCCATGACCTCGTTATTGTCGGCGGCGGCGACTCGGCACTCGACTGGACGCTGAACCTGCAGCCGGTGGCAAAGAGCGTGACGCTTGTGCACCGGCGGCCCGAGTTCCGTGCCGCCCCCGACAGCGTCAACAAGATGTATGCCATGCAGGAGATGAGGCAGCTGGAGTTCCAGGTCGGGCAGGTGACCGGATTGACCGGTGCCGACGGCCAACTGTCATCGGCCACCATCAAGGGACCTGACGGCGATGTCGAGGTGCCTTGCACGCGCATGCTGCCGTTCTTCGGCCTGACCATGAAGCTCGGACCGATCGCGGAGTGGGGTCTCAACCTTCACGAGAACCTTATTCCGGTCGATACCGAGAAGTTCCAGACATCGGTGCCCGGTATCTTCGCGGTCGGCGACATCAACTGGTATCCGGGCAAGCTGAAGCTGATCCTGTCTGGCTTCCACGAAGTGGCGCTGATGGCGCAGGCCGCCAAGCGCATCATCAGCCCCGGCGAGCGCATCGTTTTCCAGTACACGACCTCATCGACCAGCCTGCAGAAGAAGCTCGGCGTCTCCGGCTGAAGCTTACTCGGCGAGGATGGGCGCCGCATTGTCGGCGTAACCGCGAAGCTCCTTTTCGGGCATCAGCGTCAGCGTGATCAGCCCCAGCAGCAATGTAACGGCGGCGACGGCAAAGATCATCACGAACGGCTCGACCGTCGCGCTATGGCCCACGATCCGCACGCCTTCACCGGCAAGTGGCAAGCCGTAGCCCAGAGCGACCGCGCCGAGCATCGCGACACCAAGCGCACTGCCAAGCGAACGCAGGAATGTCAGCACGCCCGTCGCGACGCCGAGATGCACGCGATCGACGGCGTTCTGGACCGACACGGTGGTGACCGGAAACGTCGTTCCGGTTCCAAACCCGATGCAGATCGTCAAGACCTCTACCTCCAGCAGCGTTGCATATCCTGCGACGACGGCCAGCAGGCAGAGGCACAGCATGCTGAAGACGACGCCCACCATCGCGATGCGCTTGTAGTGGGAGAAATGCGGTATCACACGCCCGCTGAATGCCGCGCCGCCGACGGTCCCCAGCAGAAGCCCGAGCATCGCGATGCCCGACTCTGCGGCCGACAGGCCGAGCACCGCCTGAAGATAGACGGGCAGGTACACAGCCATGCCGACGCTTGCGGCCTGAAGCAGGAACATCGAAAGCGTGCCCGCCAGAACGATTGGATTGCCAAGCACTTCGAGTGAGATGAGCGGCTCGGCGGCTCGCATAAGCCGCAAGGCAAAAGCGCCCCAGAAAATCGCCGAACCGCAGAGAACGCCGATGACTTCAAGCGAAATCCAGGGATAGGCGCTGCCGCCCCAGTTCAATGCGAGCAGCAGCAGCGCCGTGGCAACGATCAGAAGCAACGCGCCCAGGCCGTCGATGCGATGGCGCTTTGCGGCAACCGGCAGTTTCTTGAGCGGCTTGTTGATGATCGCCATCGCAAGAACACCAAGCGGAATGTTGATCCAGAAGATCAGTGACCAGTGCAGGTGCTCGGCGAAAGTGCCGCCGAGCAACGGACCGGCAACGCTGGCGACAGCCCATGTTCCGGAGAACCAGGCGGCATAGCGTGCCCGCTCGCGCGGCGGAACGAGATCGCCGACGACGGTCTGCGTCAAAGCGAACAAGCCGCCGCCACCTGCGCCCTGGATAGCCCGCCCGACAACCAGCACAAACATGTTGGGAGCCATCGCACTGACCAGCGATCCCGCCAAAAAGATCAGGATCGCGGCATAGACAGTCGGCCGGCGGCCGTAGACGTCGGAAATCTTGCCGTAGAGCGGGGCCACGGCGGTAGCGGTCAGGAGATAACCGGTGACGATCCATGGCAGATAGTGTGCGTTTCCGAGCGCATGCCCAATGGTCGGCATGGCTGGCGCAACAATGGTCTGGTCGAGTGCCGCCAACAGCATCGACAACAGCACGCCGCCAATAATGGCGTTCTTTTCGCTATCTGTTATCGGCGTGCCGGTTTCCGCCATCGTTTTGTTATCGACAGCCTGGTCCATGATCGTTCATCCATAAGCTTGCGATTTGACCGGCCCTGTTCAGCCGTTCCGGTTTCTTGACCGTTTGGATCGCATTGGTGTTTTAAGCTCGCGTCTGGCGAGCCTGACATATTTCGTCCCATATAGGCCGGTTTCGACAGGGGCTCGAAAGTTTTTCGAATCTGGCACTACCTTCGGCGATTTTGGCTTTCAGTTCGGGTGCGTTCAGGCCGGCGGCAGTCGGCCATTCCCGATGCGCTCCATGCGGTAGCGCAGCAGCCGCAAGATGCGGCTTTCGAAATTGACGCTTTCGACGCGGTCGAACTGAAGCTGGGCGCGGTCGTGCCTGGCCAGAACAGCCGCGGTGATGGCTGCCGCCTTGGCCTTGGCGGCGTCGCAGTTCTTTTGCGGGTAGGTGGCCTTCAAGGCCTCTTCGAGTTCGCCGCCATGGTTCTTGGCGATTTCGACATGGCGCTCCTCATGGCGCTTGATGTCGGCGGACAGCGTATCCCAGAACAGCCTGACATCGGCATCGGCCTTGCGCGGGCGCCGCCACTCGGGAAGGATCACCTTCACTTTGACGGTCACCGCCGCGTCGGCGATCCGGCAGGAATTCGGCGTCTGCGCATAGCTGACACGGGTGGTGAAGGCCATTTGCGTGGCGCCCGGGTGCCGGTTGCCGGTACTTTTCACCTCCGGCCCGCGTTTGGAGAGTTGTGCCTCGATATCGTCGAGGGTGCTGCCGCCGATGGCGAAATAGCTGTACGTCTTGACGAGATTGGCGGTCGCCGCCGGAAGCGGGGTCATGGCGAGCAGCAGCGCGCAAGCCAAGGATCGTTTCACGCCCAGGGACCGTCTTTTCATGCCAAGCATGGCTCGCTTCATCATGTTGCCTCTTCGATCACCTTGCTTTACGGCCGTTGCCGGCGCAATGAAATTGATCCGCCAGGGATCACACATGATTGATGAACTCCATGGTCGATGAGCAATGACGGCCCGGCGATGGCAGTTGGCGCATGGACGCCATCTCGACCTTGGCGGCAAGGCCGTGGTCGTCGGCATCCTCAATGTCACGCCCGATAGCTTTTCCGACGGCGGCCAGTTCGACGCCCCTGAAAAGGCGCTGGCCCAGGCGCGCCGCATGATCGGGGAAGGGGCACTGGTTGTCGATGTCGGCGGAGAATCGACGCGCCCAGGTGCTGCCGCGGTATCGGCCAGCCAGGAACAGGAGCGCATCCTGCCGGTGATCGAAGCGCTGGCGGGCGTGAGCGAGGTGCTGATTTCGGTCGACACCTATCGTGCCGACACGGCGCGGCTGGCGGTAGCCGGCGGCGCGCATATCGTCAACGATGTCTGGGGTTTGCAGCGCGAGCCCGAGATTGCGCGTGTCGCCGCCGACACCGGCGCGGGGCTTGTCATCATGCATACTGGGCGGGATCGCCAGAAGCTGCCGGATGCGATTGCCGATCAACTGACGTTCCTGCGAAGGTCGCTGGAAATCGCCCGCCAGAACGGCATCGCCGACGATCGTATCGTGCTCGATCCCGGTTTCGGATTCGCCAAGGAGACGGCGGAGGAAAATCTCGACCTGATGGCACGCTTTTCGGAATTGCATGCCCTCGGCCTGCCGCTGATGGCCGGTACGTCGCGAAAACGCTTCATCGGCACGGTCACCGGCCGTGATGCCGCCGACAGAGGGGTCGGAACAGCGGCGACCAGCGTTATATTGAGGCTCCAGGGCGCCGATCTGTTTCGCGTCCACGATGTCGCATTCAACGTGGACGCTTTGGCGCTCGCGGATGCTATGCTGGCGCGTCGGACGGACCAGGCGAGAAACTGAGCGATGTATGTCATCCGCATGAAGAACTGCGCTTTCTTTGCCCGGCACGGCGTGCTGGACGAGGAGGAAAGGCTCGGCCAGCGCTTCTATGTCGATGCTGTTCTCACCGTCGATCCAGGCCGCGCACTTGCCGAGGATTCGATCGAGGATACAGTCCACTACGGCATTGCATTCACCGTCATTGAGAAGATCATCACCGGGCAGCGCCGTTTTCTGATCGAGTCGCTGGCGCTCGAAGTGGCCCGTGCGCTGACGGCGCGTTTTCCGCAGATAAAGAAAGCCGAGATCACGGTGCGCAAGCCGAACGCACCGGTGCCCGGCGTGCTCGATTATGTCGAGGTGACCGTTGTCTGGCCCGAATAGTACCGTTTATCTCAGCCTTGGCGGCAATCTTGGCGATCCGGCGAAATCCATGGGCGCGGCGCTGCGCATGCTGGATGCCGACGCGGATACGCGCGTCACCGGCGTCTCCTCGCTTTATCGCACGCCGCCATGGGGCAAGCTCGATCAGCCGGATTTTCTCAATGCGGCCGCCGAAATTTCCACCGTGCTTGCACCGCGTGCCTTGCTCGACCTCTGCCTCGATGCGGAGCGCAAGCTGAAGCGTGTCCGGGAGGAGCGCTGGGGGCCGCGGCTGATCGATATCGACATTCTGGTGTTCGGCGACCGCGTCATCCACGAGACCGGACTGGAGGTGCCGCATCCGCGCATGCTGGAGCGCGCCTTCGTGCTGGCGCCGCTGGCCGAGATCGCGCCCGGCCTGGTTGTCAGCGGTCGCAGCATCACCGACCGCCTGGTCGCCGTCGATACTTCAGGCATCGAGCGATTGTCCTCCGGCCGGGATTGGTGGTTGGCCTAGGTGCGTTGATATTCAGGTGATGCCGGCCTGCAAACGGCGAGTTCCTGCGCTTCCGGTGCTCACGTACCCAAATGTACGCTCCGCTCCGGTTCTCGGAACCCACCGTTTTCGACTCGGCCTGACCTGAATCTCAACACACCTTGGAGCGGGGTCTTTAACCGGAGAAACCGCCGCCATCCAGGAACGTCTGCTCCTGCGGGGTGGTTTCGCGGCCAAGCATCTTGTTTCGGTGCGGAAAACGGCCGAAATTCTGAATGATATCGCGGTGTTCGACAGCGTACTTCAGGTATGGCTCGGCCCAGGCCTGCGTCAGTTCGACCGAAATGTCCTGGTCGGCCAGCAGTTCCGAATGCTCGTAAGGCAGGTAGAGGAAAACGCGGAGTTCTTCCTCGAGTGCCAGGTCATGACCAGCCGCGATCGCCCTCTCCGCGAAATATCTGGCGAGCGGATCGGTCGCGTACATATGGCCGGTGCCGCGAAAACAGTTCCGCGGAAACTGGTCGAGCAGGATCATCAGCGCCAGCGCGCCTTCGGCATGTTCCAGCCAGTCGTCGCATTCACGCCGCGCGGCGGCGTAGTGCAGGCCGAGAAAGCGGTCGCGGAACTCGGCATCGAATGCCTCGTTCTTCTCGAACCAGGCATCCTCGCCGGCATCGCGCCAGAATTTGGTGACCGACAGGGCCCTGCTGTCCAATTCCATGCTAATTCCTTGCTCAATCGGCGGGTTCGGACTTGTGCAGCACACCCGCGGTTTCTTCATTGAGTGCCTGACCAGGCCGGCGCGGCGTGGAGAGCGGTGTCGGAATCGGCGTACCGATATTGCCTCTCAGGAAGCGCTGTCCGGCGCGAATGCCTTCGGCAAGCTGGGTTTCGAAGCGATCGGTGTCGCGGCGCCTGACGTCTTCGATCGTTTCAGCCACGTCTTCGGGATCGACGCCCAGCGATTCCAGGGCCGAGCCGCCGAAAACAAGTGCGGATTCGAAGGTTTCGCGCAGCTGGTAGTCGACGCCGGCGCGAATGAGCTGCAGCGCGGTACCACGATCGAAAGCGCGGGCCAGCACGGTGAGCAAAGGAAACTCAGCCTTGATGAGCTCCGCGATGCGAACAGCCACATCGGCCTTGTCGACGCAGATCAGCACGGCGCGCGCACGGCCGGCGCCGGCGGCATGCAGGATGTCCAGTCGCGTGCCGTCGCCATAATAGACCTTGAAGCCGAAATCGGCCGCCGCCTGGATCATTTCGACGTCATTGTCGATGATCGAGACGTCGATGCCGCGCAGCAGCAGCGGCTGGCTCGCGATCTGGCCGAAGCGGCCGAAACCAATGACCAGCACGCTGCCGGTCAGGCCATCGGCGACATCGACCCCGTCGAGCGACTGCTCGTCACGCGGCGTCAGATAGCGCAAGGCGATGATGGCCAGCGGCGTCAGTACCATGGAGATGATGACGATCGCCGTCAGCGTCGCGTTGGCCTGGCCGTCGATGATGCCGACCGCCGCGGCCGCCGAGTAAAGGACAAAGGCGAATTCGCCGCCTTGTGCCATGAAGACCGCGCGCTCCAGGGCTTCGCGGTGGCCTGATTTCAGGATGCGGGCGACGATGTAGATACCGAATGCCTTCATCACCATGTAGGCGACGACATAGATGGCGATCAGCCGCCAGTTCGCCGCGACCACATGCAGGTCGAGCGACATGCCTACCGCGAGAAAGAACAGGCCAAGCAGGATGCCGCGGAAGGGTTCGATGTCGGCTTCGAGTTGGTGGCGGAAGGTTGATTCGGACAAGAGCACGCCGGCCAGGAAGGCACCCATCGCCATCGACAGGCCGCTGAGCTGCATGGCGAGGGCGGACCCAAGGACGACCAGAAGTGCCGCCGCCGTCATCACTTCACGGGCACGGGCATCCGCCAGGATGCGGAAGAACGGGTTGAGCAGATAACGGCCGGCCACCACCAGGCCGACGATTGCGGCAAGGCCGATGCCGATTTCGGTCAGCCGCTCCATCAGGCTGGTGTCGGCACCGCCGGGCGCCAGGAACGCGATCAGCGCCAGCAGCGGCACGATGGCAAGGTCCTCGAGCAGCAGCACCGATACGATGCGCTGTCCTTTCGGTGCAGCGATCTCGCCGCGTTCCTCCAGAAGCTGCATGACGATCGCCGTCGAGGTCAGCACGAAGCCGGCGCCGGCGACGAAGGATTGCGCGATCGGAAACCCTCCGGCCATGCCGACACCGGTCAACAGCAGCGCGCAGACGCCGACCTGCAGCGCACCGAGGCCAAAGATCTCACGGCGCAGGCCCCACAGCCGCGACGGCTGCATTTCCAGCCCAATGATGAACAGGAACATCACCACACCGAGCTCGGCGACATGAAGAATGGCTTCCGATTCGGAAAAGACGCCGAGGCCGAACGGACCGATCACCACGCCGGCGGCCAGATAGCCGAGGATCGAGCCAAGGCCCATGCGCTTGAAGATCGGAACGGCAACGACGCCGGCAGCAAGCAGTGCCACCACCTGAACCAGATCACTGCCCGATGCTTCCGCCGCCATGCCTCTTGTCCCTGTGTGTAGCAGAACTCCTTGCATGCAGTTGGAGTGGGAGGCAAGGCGAGAAATCTGCCGGGAGGGGTAGGGTGCCGCTGCAACGATTTACTTTGTGGAACAACGGTCCCCGCTTGCCTGCCGGACGTTCGGCATCTATATCAGGTATATGCCTGACTATTCGTCCCGGCCGTCTTCGACGCCACATATCCCGATGGATGCGCTCAGCGAAGTTCTGCAAGACTTTCGCTTGAGTGGTGTCAACTATGGCCGCTGCGAGCTCCGGCACCCATGGAGCATAGACTTTCCGCAACAACAGCTGCTTCGGTTTCACTTTGTCGGCCAGGGCCCGTGTTGGATTCATACTGAATCGCAAGGCTGGCAGGAGTTACGCGATGGCGATCTGGTGCTGTTGCCACAAGGCATCGCCCATCGGCTGGCGAGCGCGCCGGACGTTGCAGGGGACTCGCTCGAAGGTTGCAAGGTGATCAAGTTGGGGGGCAACGTCTGCGAAGTGGTACGGCAAGGAACGGGCGCGACGAGCACCCTTTTCTGCGGCTCCATGGCCTTGGATTCCTATGCGCTCAACCCATTGATCACGTTGATGCCGCCTGTCATCAAGGGTTGCGACGTGGCCGGCAATGACCCGGTCGTCGGTCCTTTGCTGGCGGCCATGACGGTGGAGGCCTCGCAACCGCAGATGGGCAGCGCCACGATTCTGTCGCGTATGGCCGACTTGCTGACGGCCCGGCTCATACGCTGCTGGGTCAATTGCAACGGAGCCTCGACCACCGGTTGGCTCGCAGCCATCCGCGACCCCCATATAGGCCGCGCTTTGGCGGCCATGCACCGCGACCCCGGCCACAACTGGACGCTGGGAAGCCTGGCCGGCGTGGCAGGCCAATCGCGTTCGATTTTCGCCGAACGTTTCAGTGCGGTATTGGGAGAGGGTGCCGCACACTATCTCGCCCGCCTGCGCATGCAGCTTGCCCGCGAATTGCTGGGCCAAAACGGCTTGTCGGTTGCCGAAGTCGCTACCCGTTTGGGATATGATTCCGAGGCATCCTTCGCGCGCGCGTTCAAGCGTATCACCAATGTCTCGCCGGGCGTTGTGCGCCGCACAATTCCCGGACGAATGGATATGAATTTCGGATTCTAAGATACATATCATCCGAGCGGACTCGCCTATTTAAGACCTCCAAACTTTGGAGATCTTTCCGTGACTGACACAACATTACAGCTTGAAGACGCCGCGATTGGCCTTGATGCCGATGCACCAGCCGCATGGAGCGCAGCCACCTGGTTCGCGGTCATTTCATTGGCGGCCACCAGCTTTGCCCTGGTGTCGGCCGAATTCCTGCCCGCAGGTCTGCTGACGCCAATGGCACGCGATCTCGGCATCAGCGAGGGGACGGCCGGCCAGGTCGTCACCGCCACCGCTTCCGTCGGCGCTGTGACGGCCATGTTGAGCAATGTTCTCATCGGCCGCTTGAATCGCAAGGCGGTGCTGGTTGGTCTCAGCGCCCTCGCGGTCGGTTCCAATATCCTGGCGGCGCTGGCGACCGATTTCTGGCTGTTGCTGTTGGGCCGGGCCGGGCTGGGCATCGCTCTCAGCGCTTTCTGGGCACTTTCGGTCGCCGTCGTGGCGAGGCTGGTTGGCGCCAATGCGACAGGTCGGGGCATGGCGATCGTCACCCTCGGCGTCTCGCTTGCCACCATTGCCGCACCGTCGATGGGCGCGCTGATCAGTGACTGGATTGGGTGGCGCAGTGCCATGGCCATGACGGCGGGGCTGGCCGCGCTTGCCATGCTGCTGCAGCTTCTCAGCCTGCCGACCTTGCCTGCAACGGCAAGCAACAGCCTTGCAGATGTATTTCGGCTGACCCGGCGGCGCGGCATCCAACTCGGCATGCTGGCCATTGTTTTGCTGATGACGGGGCATTTTGCCGGCTCGGTCTATGTGCGTCCCTTCCTCGAACAGGTGACACTCCTTACAACCGGACCGATTGCCCTGGCTCTGCTCGGGTTTGGCATCGCTGCCGTGATCGGTAATGTTGCCGGCGGCCGCATGGCCGACACCAACATCCACATGGCCCTCGCAGTCACCGCAGCGTTGATGGCGGTTGCGGCACTTACTTTGCTGCTTTGGGGCTCGCATATCGGCGTTGCCTTCGGCTTCGTTACGCTGTGGGGTTTCGCCTTTGGCATGGCGCCGGTGGTGCTGCCGACCAATATGTCGCGCGCGGCGCCTGATGCGCTGGAGGCAGCGGGCAGCCTGATGGTCACCTCTTTCCAAATTGCCATCACCATCGGCGCGGTTGTCGGCGGCTATGTCGTGGACACCTATGGCGCGACCGGGCCTTTGACTCTGACTGCTGTCCTTGCCGCATCGACCGCCGTCTTGGCGCTGCTGCAGCCACGCAGCTGAACTTTGCTGCCGCCGATAAAATAGCCTGAATCCGGGCCGCCGCCGATGTTGCAGGCGCGATACACAAGTTGAGGCCGGGAACACGTTGCATCTTGCCGCAATCGAAGGCTAAGGACGCTCGGCTTCGGCCATTGGAGGGTGATCGACGATCAAGTCGCGCCCTTTTTGAGGAGATGACTGACATGAAGAAGTTTTTGTTTGTTGCCGTCGGCCTGGCGGTGCTTGCCGGTTCGGCTTGCTCGAAGGCGCCCGAGTGCACGGCGGAAATCGCGACCAAGAAGGCGCAGGACATGGCTACCGCGCTGCAGGAAGCGATTACCAAGGACCCGTCCAAAGCGGCTGATCTGACGGCCAAGGTCCAGGCGGTGACAACCAAGTATCAGGGCGCTACGACATTGGCCGACGCCTGCAAGGCCTATGACGAACTGACGGCCACAATCAAAGGCTAACGCCCTGATTTGAGATCAAGGCCTAAGCGCCTGATTCGATTGGTCAAGGGAGAGGGCGGTGACCGTTGGGTCGCCGCCTTTTTTTCGGATTTTTCAGTTCGGCGCGATGGAGCCGACTTCGACTGCGTCGACGCGCTTCAGGCTCATGCCGATCACCGGCACCAATTGGTCGTCGACGCGCACGGCAATAGTCACTGTCATCGAATTGTCGTCAGGGATGCGAGCCTGCATGACGCCGCGGAGCTGGTTGCGGTTGATGGTGAAGACCACTTTGCGGGGATCGACGACGTTGCCGCCGATGATGTCGAGGCCGGAACCGGCCGCGCCACCCATAAAGCTGCCCTTGTAGCCCTCGCGGCCCTTGCGCTCGATCTTGGCCGACATCTGCTGGGTGAACATGCCAACCCGGCAGCCGCCGTCGAGCGACATGCCGACCTTGCCGTCGGGCGTCGAGCCGGTGAAGCTGCAGTTGAACTTGGTGCCTTTGTACTTGCCGGCGACAATTTCGCCGGGTCCGATCCACTTGCCTTCTGCCGCCTGGAAGAACTGCTTGTCCGGCTCCGCCGCAGAGGCCACTCCGGCAAGGCCGACGACTGCCGCAATCACCGTTGCCAGGGGCAGGACGCTGGATAGAATTACGCTTTTCATCGACGACACCCGGCAACAAAGATGCTGTTTGGAACCCGTCTGACCATGAACAAGATTGGTTAATGCTTCGTCACCGCGAGGCCGCCGCAAAGCAGTCCGGTAACAATTCCGAAGATCCAGACACTCCAGCCGGCTCACTTGCCGGATCGGGTCGTTTCACCGTCTTTCCTGGTTGCGAACGATGTCAGCGCCGAGAGGAAGTCGCCCAATCCGGGACGCTTGGCGGCGCTGAAGGGCAGGGGTCGCGCCGTCTCCATCGCGGCGATGCCGATGCGCGCCGTCATCATGCCGTTGACGACGCCCTCGCCAAGCTTGGCCGAAAGGCGCGCGGCCAGGCCGTGGCCGACGATCTGCTGGACGAAACTGTCACCGACGGCGATCGAGCCGGTGACCGCCAGATGCGCCAGCACGCTGCGCGCCAGGCGGAAGAAACCCAGCGTTCCGGGCCGCCCGCCATAGAGTTCCGAGAGACGGCGAATGAGCCGCCCCGCCTCGAACACGACATAGGCGACATCGACGAGTGCGCGTGGACTGACCGCCGTCACCAGCGAAACGCGTTTGGCGGCTTCGAGAATCATCACCTTCGCCCTGGCATCGAGGGGGCCCAGAATTTCTGCCTCGGCCAGGCGCACGAGATTGCCGCCGTCGATGATTTCGCCGCGCAGTTCGGCCAGCGCGCGCCGGCCGGCCGCGGTTTCGGGTTTGGCCGCGACAAAGGCCGACAATTCGTCGACGACCGATCGTGCCGCCTTGGGATCGTCGCGGGCGATCGCGTCGAGCGCACGCTTCTGCAGCTTTTCGACCTCGGCGAGGCGGGCGATCGCCAGGAATTCGCGAATCAGGATAACCACAAGCGCCAGCACGGCAATGGCGGCCATGCCCGCCGCCAGCCAGCCCAGCCATTCGGCGCGCGCGAAGAGGTCGCGTATGAGTTCGTCGGTCCATAGGCCGACCGCCAGCGAAACAAGCACGCCAAAGGCGCCGAAGAAGATGCTGCCGAGCAGCGAACGCTTCCTGGGGGCAATGGCCGGCGGCGGCTCCGCGGCAATGAAGTCGGGCTCGTCGAAGACATCGACTTCCGCCGGGATGACCATCGCGACATCGGTCTTCATCGCGCGGGGTTTACGCTGGATGTCGGCCTGGGCACGGCGCGCCTGCGGCTCCTCTTGCCTTGGTTCGGCTTCCGGCTCGATGCGGAACGCTGCCGGCTTGCGGGGCGCGGTCATGCCAGATGATCTCCGATCAGGAACTGCAAGGCACGGTCGAGCCTGATATGCGGCAGCGACAGGGTGATACCTTCGGCCGTGCGTTCTAGCTTTGGGGGACGGAAACGGACGAAGCGGATTGCAGGGTCCGCGGCATCCTGCTTGTGATCGGCTCCCGAAAGATCAAAAACCGCATCAATTTTCTCCGGTAAATCACCAGGAAATATGGCTGTTTCAGTTTTTCCATCGAAGGTTTCGGCGTTGATCTTCTCGCCGGCGATCGGCGTGCCGATAATGACTGGCAACGTCTCTCGGCCTTGCTTGACGGTGCCTTCGCGCGTCGCGCGCACCGCCGCCATGGCGACCACATCGACGTCGGCGCCGGTGAAATTCGCCCGTGCCACGGCGCGGTCGGCAAGCCGCCGCACGATCGACTGCAGGCGGTCATGGCTTTCGTGATGCAGATGGTCGGCTTTGGTCGCGGCAACCAGGATGCGGTCGATCCGCCGCGAGAACAGGTCGGTGAGGAAACTGCCCCGGCCGGGTCGGAAACAGCTAAGGATCTCGGTTACCGCGCGTTCCAGGTCGGCCATGGCGCCGGGGCCGGCGTTCAGCGCCTGCATGGCGTCGATCAGCACGATCTGGCGATCGAGGCGGGTGATGTGTTCGCGGAAGAAGGGTTTGACGACATGGGTCTTGTAGGCCTCGTAGCGCCGGTCCATCATGGCGTGCAGCGACCCTGCGCGCGGACGCCTGTCGCCGATCCCGGCCAGGGGCGCGAAAGTCAGTGCCGGCGAGCCTTCGAGATCGCCCGGCATCAGGAAACGGCCGGGCGGCAAAGTCGAAAGCGCCCGCTCGTCGAGCTTGCAGGCCTTCAGATAGGCGGCGAAGCTTTCGGCCAGGCGGCGCGCCGTCATCTCGTCGGCATCGGCGTCCGGATCGATCCCAGCCGACAGCGCCCGCCAAGCCTGCGACAGGTCCTCGCGCACCGGCAGAACGGCCATTTCAAAGGCTTCGTGCGAAAAATCGGCGAAGGATTTGCCGAGCAGGGGCAGATCGAGCAGCCATTCGCCGGGATAATCGACGATATCGACCGACAGTCTGCCTGAAGAAAACATGCGGCTCCAGCCGGAAGCCGATTCATATTCGATGGTCAGCCGCAGTTCCGAAATGGCGCGCGTCGAATCGGGCCAGGCACGATCGTTGACCAGGGCGGCGATGTGGTCCTCGTACTGGAAACGCGGCACCGCGTCGTCGGGCTGCTGCTCGAGGAAGGCGCGGGCGATGCGCCCAGATTTCTGCGCCTCGAACAGCGGCAGGCGGCCGCCATGGATCAAATTGTGGACTAGGGCCGATATGAACACCGTTTTGCCAGCGCGGGACAATCCGGTCACGCCGAGGCGCAGCGATGGGGAAAAAAGCCCGGTGGCGCGGCCTGACAGCGTGTCGAGGGCAATCCTCGCCTCGTCGGTGAAGGTGGTCAGCGATGATGCCAAAATATGCTCTCTCGGACTTCGGTCCGTCCGATATAGGCTCTACAACCAGGCTTTGAAATGGCTTCAGAGATCGGCCGGCGTCAGGAACGCTTCGAGATAGCCGGCGCCTTGGGCGGCGCTGGCAAGATCGCCGTCGAAGCGGACGACCGCCAGGCCCGCGGTCGGAAACCCGTGGTTCAGCGTGGCCCGCGCGGTTTCGTCGCCGTCGCCCGAAACTGCCATGGTGAGGTCTTCCATCATCGGGTTGTGGCCAATGACCAGCAATGAGCCCGATCCGCCATTGTCGCGGATAAGGTGGAGGTAACCGGCCGCGTCCGCGCTGTAGAGCGCGTCGAAGAACAGGACCCGGCCGGTGTCGGTCTGGCCGGCCAGGCTTTCCAGCGTCTCCTTGGCGCGTTTGGCATTGGAGCAGAGCGTGCGGTCCGGAACATAGAGGCGGGAGCGCATGGCGGCGCCCATCATTTCGGCATCGGAACGGCCGGACGCGTCGAGCGGGCGATCGAAATCCCGCATACCGGGCAGTGCCCAGCCAGCCTTTGCATGTCGCAACAGATAAAGCCTGCTCACCCAACCTCCGAATGCCGAAGCCTCCCGGGATTAGCCACGAGAACGGCGTTGCGCACAATGCCCGTGCTCTTCAAACACAGCGAATCACCCAATGCTGCTTGCTGCAAAGGCGCTTGCGTTCGCCCCGGGATCACGGCCGATCTCGGAAAGCATGTGCCACCGGATCCAAAGTGTCTCGGCGGAGTTTGTACCAAAGCGACCGTACGCGGCTGCAAAGACCCGTGGCGGGGTACTTTAACAATTGCGTGAAACAGCGGCCGATTGCGCTTGTGCAGGCGTCGGACGACGAATATATAGGCGCCAAATTTGGGGCAGTTTGGGTGAGTCGAATGAACGACATCGTTACCGCCGATTACGTACCCTCCGAAGACGAGCCGTTCATGAACGAGCGGCAGAAATCCTACTTCCGCTCAAAGCTCGTCACCTGGAAGAATGACATATTGCGCGAAGCGCGCGAAACACTGGAAATCCTGCAGCAAGAAAACGCCAACCACCCCGATCTGGCCGATCGCGCCTCTTCGGAAACCGACCGTGCCATCGAACTCAGGGCCCGTGACCGTCAGCGCAAGCTCATTGCAAAGATCGACTCCGCCCTGCAGCGCATCGACGAAGGCACTTACGGCTATTGCGAAGAGACCGGCGAGCCGATCGCGCTGAAGCGGCTCGATGCGCGTCCGATCGCGACATTGTCGATCGAAGCGCAGGAGCGGCATGAGCGCCGCGAAAAAGTCTATCGCGACGACTGAAGGTCAAGGCCGGCGGCGCACGGCCGGCTATACCGAACGAACTCGATCCTGAAAATGGCCGGTTTTCCGGCCATTTCTATTGGTGCGGCATCCACCGCTCTGAGGCGCGCGAAGGCCGCAAACCCTTGATATTTTGCGCTTGGACGAGGTGGTTCGGTAGAGGACCGGCGGCGATGTTTCGCGGGATAGCGACCCGGCGGTCGCTCATCTCTTCTGACTGGAGAGTTCGCCGAGAAGCTTGGTCATCTCGTCGTCGAGCGACTGCGGCGCCGCCGGCTTGCCCACGGGGCCGCCCGAACGGGGCTGGTCTAGCGACACTTCGAGCTCCCTCATCAGCGTGTCGTCGATGCTGTCTTGCACCGGCTGCGGTGGTGGCGGGGCGTGCCGGGCGGTGTTGGCATTGGCGGAGCCGTAGGCCGGCAACGGCGTGACATTGGTCGGCTGATAGCTTTGCGTTGCCGGCTTCGGTGCAGGTGCCGGCGGCGCTGTTGGACGCGGGCGGGCGGGCGTCGTGTTCACCGGCTGTGGAGCGGGTGCCTGTCTGGCCGGCGGCGGAGCGGGTTGCGGCGGACGTGGCCTTGTTGCTGCCGGGGCCGCGGTGGCCGGGACCGGCTGCAAGCCACCGTCTCCAGTCAATGCCGGCCGGCGTAGCGCCGAAAGTCGGATATCGCGCTCGACGACGACGTCGGTCGGCCCGCCGATCAGAAGCAGGTGCTCGATGTCGTCGCGGCGTATCAGCACCAACCTGCGATGGCTGTCGACGGCGGTGGCATCCATGACGGCCAGTCGCGTCTTGCGGTTCCGGCCACCGGCGACGAAGGTTCCGAATGTCAGGTTGCGTACCAGCTTGATGATGACGAGAACGATGACCAGCAGGACAAGCGCTGCAAACGTCCACAACAATGCTGCGGCATAACCGGGACCTGCCACGCTATCGAGCCATTGCATTGGGTTCCCCTGATCGCCCTTGGAAGTGACGAGACACTAGACCGTTGCACCGGGCCACCGCAAGTTGCGTTTCACGCCGGTGAACAGCTAGAAAAACTCCGAAGCCCGGAAGACATCATTTTTATCCGACATTTGCCGCCCAGGCCTTTTCCGGACTAGGAGAATGTGATTCAACCCGCTAGGGGCGGGTGTCGGAACACCGGAATTCACGAGCAGGGGGCACATGGCCAAGGAAGCGCGCGGCGATTTCTATCCGGTACCGATCGTCGACCAGAATACGCGACCCGGCGCGGTCACCCGGCTTATCATTTTCATTGTCGTTCTGACGGGGGCGGCGATCGTCTTCGGGCTTTTCCGCGAGCGCCTCGGCGATCCTTTCCTGCTCGGCATGCTCGGCGTGCTGGCGATGATCGGCGTCGGCTTCCTGTTCGCGACGGCGATCGGCTTCGTGCAGGTCACGCCACGCTCGACAGGCGACGAACTGTCGAAATCCTTCGTCGATTCGATGTCGCAGGGGCTTCTCGTCACCGACACCAAGGGCCGCGTCGTCTACGCCAATCGCGCCTATGCGGATATGACCGGAGCATCGTCCGCTGCCGACCTGAAGACCGTCGAGGGATTGCTCTCGGATGTCCCCGAAGCCTCGGTGACGATCTATCGCCTGGCGTCCGGCCTGCGCGACGGCCAGTCGGGCGACGGCGAGTTTAGGCTCGCACAGTCCATTCGGCCCGGTGCCGAGCCTGGCGCCCGCTGGTACCGGGCCCGCGCCCGCGCCTTCAGCGTTCCAGGCCAGCGGCTGCCGATGCTGGCCTGGCAGCTTGCCGACATCTCGCAGGAGCGGGCCGAGCAGGAGCGCTTCTTCCTCGACCTGCAGAAGGCGATCGATCACCTCGACCACGCGCCGGCCGGCTTCTTTTCGGCTGACCAGGAGGGCCGCGTCACCTATATCAACGCCACGCTCGCCGAATGGCTGGGCATCGACCTCACCAGCTTCACGCCCGGCGCCGTGTCTCTGTCGGAGATCGTGGCCGGCGACGGCATGGCGCTGGTCCGCTCGGTCAAGGCCGACCCCGGCACCACACGCAACGCGGTGATAGATCTCGACCTGACGACCACGACGGGCGAAGCGCTGCCGGTGCGCTTCATGCACCGTGTTTCGGCCAGCCGCGAAGGATTGAACGGGCCGACACGCACGATCGTGCTCAACCGCACGCAAGGCGAGGATGCCTCTGCCGATTTGCGGGCTTCGGAAGTGCGCTTCACTCGCTTCTTCAACTCGACACCGATGGCGATCGCCGGCGTCGACCACAATGGGCGCATCCTGCGTACCAATGCGCCGTTCCTGTCGCTGTTTTCGTCTGTCGTCGATCGCGACGCCGTCGACCGTCGCGTACGGCTCGACACGGTGATCCACGAACGCGACCGGCCGGCCTTTGCGGCTGCCTTCGAGAAAGCGCAGCAGCGGCAGGCCGACATCGAGCCGATCGACACGCTTTTGCCCGGCAACGACGAACGGCACATCCGCTTCTACGTCAACGCCGTCGTCGACGGCACCGGCGGCGAGGGCGCCGAGGAGTCGGCCATCGTCTACGCCGTCGAGACGACGGAGCAGAAGGCGCTCGAAGGGCAGATGGCGCAGAGCCAGAAGATGCAGGCGGTCGGCCAGCTTGCCGGCGGCATCGCGCATGATTTCAACAATGTGCTGACCGCCATCATCATGGCGTCCGACCTTTTGTTGACCAACCACCGTCCGTCGGACCCGTCCTTCCCCGACATCATGAACATCAAGCAGAATGCCAACCGGGCGGCTTCGCTGGTACGGCAACTGCTCGCCTTCTCGCGCAAGCAGACATTGCGGCCGGAAGTGCTCAACCTGACCGACGTGCTCGCTGATCTCAGGATGCTGCTGGCCCGGCTGGTCGGCAACGACATCAAGCTGAAGGTCGACCATGGCCGCGACCTGTGGCCGGTCAAGGTCGATATCGGGCAGTTCGAACAGGTGGTGGTCAACCTTGCGGTCAACGCGCGCGACGCAATGCCGGCGGGTGGCGATCTCACCGTGCGCACGCGCAATGTGACCGCCGAGGAGTGCAAGGCCTTTTCCTATCGCGAACTCACCCCGGCCGACTATGTCGTGGTCGAAGTCGAGGACTCCGGCAGCGGTATCGCGCCCGACGTGCTGAAGAAGATCTTCGAGCCCTTCTTCACCACCAAGGAGGTTGGCAAAGGCACCGGCCTTGGCCTGTCGATGGTCTACGGCATCATCAAGCAGACCGGCGGCTTCATCTTCTGCGATTCCGAGGTCGGCAAAGGCTCGACTTTCCGCATTTTCCTGCCGCGTCACATCGCCGAAGCGAAAAAAGCAGGCGAGCCCGGCGATGCGCCGGCGGCGCCGGCAAAGGTCGCCGATCCGGCCAAGGATCTGTCGGGCTCGGCCACGGTGCTGCTCGTCGAGGACGAGGATGCCGTGCGCATGGGCGGCATGCGGGCGCTGACCTCGCGTGGCTACACCGTGCACGAGGCATCGTCGGGCGTCGAGGCGCTGGAAGTGTTCGAGGCGCTGGGCGGCAAGGTCGATATCGTCGTTTCCGATGTGGTCATGCCGGAAATGGACGGACCGACACTGCTTGGTGAATTGCGCAAGCGCCAGCCGGACATCAAGTTCGTCTTCGTGTCCGGCTACGCCGAGGACGCATTCGCCAGAAACCTCCCGGCAGATGCGCATTTCGGCTTTCTGCCCAAGCCGTTTTCGCTCAAGCAACTGGCGACGATCGTCAAGGACGTGCTGGAGTCTTAGAGCCTTTCCCATGTTCCACCTTGCACAACGCCGTGACAACGCCATGATTGCGGGTGAAACGGCAGGAAGGCTTAGGGGAGCAACTGGTGACGCCGCACAACGAAGCGGACAAGGACGACTACGCCGACACGGTTTTGTTGCCGGGTGACCCGCAGCGCGCCGAGTGGATGGCGCAAACGTTCCTGGAAGCGCCGCGCTGCATCAATCGCCGCCGCGGCGCGCTTGGCTTCACCGGGCTGTTTGGCGGCAAACCCGTCAGCATTCAGGCGACGGGCATCGGCGTTTCATCGTTTCTGATCTATGCGCACGAATTGCTGGACCATTATGGCGCCCGGACGTTGATCCGCACCGGCACCTGCGGCAGCCTGACCGCAAAAGCAAAACTGCGCAGCCTTGTCATCTCACAATCGGCACAGGCGGAAAGCGCCCAGAGCGGCCAGGTTTTCGGCCTTTATGGACCCGCTGGCCCCGACCCGGCGCTCCTCGCATCGTCGCTGGCCAAGGCGGTAGAATTCGGCATCGACCATCATGCCGGCCTGACGGTGTGCAGCGACATCTTCTATCACCCGGAAGGGCGCGCCCGTTTTGCCGTTGCGCAAGCGGAAGGAGCCCTGGCCGTGGATATGGAAACCAGCGCGCTCTATCGCATATCGGAGCATTTCGGAGCGCGTGCGCTGTCGATGTGTGTCGTGGTCGACAACATCGAGACCGGCGAACAGACCGACTATTCCGAGCGCCAGGCGCTTTTCACCGACATGAGCCGTCTGGCGCTCGCTGTCGCTGTGGAAGCGGGCTAAGCAGCCTCCCGCTTCGGCACCATCTGCTCATCCATTCCCGGCCGATGGCCGCGCAGATAGAGCGCGCAGGTGGTGCGCAGCATCGACGCAAAGTTCGGGATGGCGCCGTTGATCTCTATGGCTTCGTCATAGAGCTTGGAGATGAATTTCGGCGTCGTCAGGTTCTGGTTTTCGGCGATCTCGTCGAGCAGCGCCCAGAATGTCGCTTCGAGCTGGATGCTGGTCGAGTGACCGTCGATGCGAATCGAGCGGTTGATCTGGCGATAGCCTTCGGGATCCTGGCCCGCAAACACCCTGCACATCCGACAAACCTCCCATAATTGTTGGTCTTGGGTGGACGGGCGTGCAGTTTGATACTGCTTGACCTGTCCCCACATGCATTCTCGGGCAAAATTGCCGGTCCGGCAATCGGACTTTCGTCCCGTTCGCGGCTGCGGGCGTGGTAACCGGCTGCCACCACCTTTTGTCCGTGCCGCGCATAATCGCCTCCACACCAGAACGGAGACTGATTTGGCCAAGGCGATCCACAGTATGATCCGGGTTCTCGACGAAGCCCGATCGGTCGATTTCTACAGAAACGCCTTCGGGCTCGATGTCGCCGACAGGCTGGATTTCGAGACATTCACGCTCATTTACCTCAGCAATGCCGAGGCAGGGTTCGAGCTCGAACTGACCGTGAACAAGGATCGGCAGGAGCCTTACGGGCTCGGCGACGGCTACGGCCATCTGGCGGTCTCGGTCGTCGATCTCGACGGCGAACATGACCGTCTCGGCGCGCTAGGGCTCAACCCGAAGAAAATCGTCGAGTTCAACCGCGACGGATCGCTGATCGCCCGCTTTTTCTTCATCGAGGATCCCGACGGCTACAAGATCGAGGTTCTGCAACGCGGAGGTCGCTTCCAATAGGAGACATCGCAGCCGTCCCCTGACGGGGGCAGCGCGCCAGCAACGGCGTTCTGAAGAGAGCGCACATAGCAAGCAGGGAGGAATAAAATGGTCACGATCTATGACGCGAAGCCTGGGCTGTCCCGTCGAGAGCTTCTTAAACGCGGCGGCATTGGCGCGCTGCTCGTCATTTCAGGCAGCGCCGTCATCAGCCCCGAGCATGCCTGGGGACTTGAGACATCGGCACTCAAGCCCGAAACCATGGCGACGCTGATCCAGATGGCGCGTGACATCTATCCGCACGATCAGGTTCCGGACAAATATTACGCCATTGCCGTGAAAGGCCACGACGAACAGGCCGGCAAGGACGCCGCCTACAAGACTATGCTCGAAGATGGCATCGCCGACCTCGACAAGAAGTCCGGTGACGGCGGCTACCGCGGCCTTGGCTGGGAGGACCAGCGCGTCGCCGTGCTGAAGCAAATCGAGGCGACGCCGTTCTTCCAGGCCATTCGGGGTGGCCTCGTGGTCAGCCTCTACAACCAGAAAGAGGTGTGGCCGATCTTCGGTTACGAGGGCGAGTCCTATTCCAAGGGCGGCTACATCGCACGCGGTTTCGACGACATCGAGTGGCTCTGAGCCCCGTCGTTCTTGAACCCGCAAACAGAAAGCATGGGAGGAAACCATGGCAGCTTCATTTGATCTGAACAACGATGGCGTGGTCGTCATCATCGGCTCGGGCGCCGGCGGCGGCACGCTCGGCAACGAACTCGCCCAGAAGGGTGTCGACGTCGTCATCCTGGAAGCCGGCGCGCGCCACGAATACGAAGACTTCATCAATGACGAGTGGGGTTCGTTCAGCCAGCTCGCCTGGACGGACAAGCGCACCACGTCGGGCGACTGGCGTGTGGCCAAGGACTTTCCCAACCTGCCGGCCTGGATCGTCAAGTCGGTCGGCGGTTCGACCACGCATTGGGCGGGAGCTTCGCTGCGCTTCCAGGAGCATGAGTTCAAGGGGCTGTCGACCTACGGCAAACTGGAAGGCGCCAACCTGCTCGATTGGCCGATCACGCTGGCCGAGATGGAGCCCTACTATGCCAAGGCTGAAGCCAAGATGGGCGTCACCGGCACCAATGACTGGCCGCGGCTGCCGGGCAACAACAATTTCAAGGTGTTGAAGGCCGGCGCCGACAAGCTCGGCTACAAGGAATGCCACACCGGCAACATGGCCATCAATTCGGTCGATCGCGACGACCGCATGTCCTGCCAGCAAACCGGCTTCTGCTTCCAGGGCTGCAAATGGGGCGCCAAATGGTCGACGCTCTACACCGAGATACCCAAGGGCGAGGCGACAGGCCATCTCGAAGTCAGGCCGAACGCCATGGCGATCAAGATCAACCATGACGCCAGCGGAAAGGTGACCGGCGTTGTCTACGCCGACAAAGACGGCAAGCTGCAGGAGCAGAAGGCGCGCATCGTCGCGGTTGCCGGCAATTCGATCGAGAGCCCGCGGCTGCTGCTCAATTCGGCGTCGGGGAAATTCCCCGATGGGCTTGCCAACTCGTCGGGTCAGGTCGGCAAGAACTACATGCGTCACACCACCGGCTCGGTCTATGCCATCTTCGACAGACCGGTGCACATGTATCGCGGCACGACCATGGCCGGCATCATCCGCGACGAGGCGCGGCATGATCCATCGCGCGGTTTCGTTGGTGGCTACGAGTTCGAGACGCTGTCGCTCGGCCTGCCGTTCATGGCAGCGTTTCTTGATCCGGGCGCATGGGGGCGCTCGTTCACCACAGCACTCGATCACTACGACCACATGGCCGGCCTTTGGATCGTCGGTGAGGACATGCCGCGCGCGGAGAACCGCATCGCGCTGCATGCCGACGAGAAGGACGCGCACGGCATGCCGATCGCCGACGTGCATTTCGACGACCATCCGAACGACACCGCGATGCGTAACCACGCCTACAAGCAGGCTACGGCACTCTATGATGCGGTCGGCGCCACCCGCACCTTCCCGACGCCGCCCTATCCGTCGACCCACAATCTCGGCACCAACCGGATGAGCGAGAAAGCGGAAGACGGCGTCGTCAACAAGCACGGCCAGGCGCACGACATCAAGAACCTGTTCGTGTCCGATGGTAGCCAGTTCACCACCGGTGCCGCCGAAAACCCGACCCTGACGATCGTGTCGCTCGCGATCCGCCAGGCCGACTACATCGCGGCGCAAATGTCGGCCAAGACGATCTAGTCACATCCTCCCGACGGACTGCTGGCGCGGAACCCGCAAGGTTCCGTGCCTTTTTCTTGCCGCCTCACTGCTTGGTGCAGGTCGAGGCGGTGAAGGCGCCGTCGGGCTGCTTCATGATGATGTCGAAGGAGGGCACGGTTTCGCCGTCCAGCGTCGCCTGGGTCAGCGACAGTGAATTGCCGCCGGCGGTATATCCGCCCAGCGGCCCCAGCCACGAGATCACGCCGTTTGCGTCCATTTGGTAGTTATAGCCCTGCCGCGCGGTGCCGAAGACACCGAGGCTGGTGTAGACGGGGCCGCTGTAGACGTTCCCCTTGATGGTGATGTCGCCGAGGCTGAGGAACATGCCAAGCAGGTACACTTCGCAATGATAGGCGCCGTCAGGCATCTTGCCGTCGCTGAAATCGGCTCGCGCTGCCCCGGTTGCTGCCGTCAGAAGCAGTATGCCGATGAAAATACGTGAGATACCTGAAACCATGACGTCGCTCGCTTGAAGAGAGAGCTTGCCCCATTTTTGCACCGCGCCGCAACATCGGTCGCCTGAGGCACTGGTGAGTTCAAAATCTAGGCAGATTTGGTAAATGATCGAAAAATAGGCAGAGGCTGCGCAAGCTGCGCAAAATTCCCTCAATCGATTTCTGGCCACCTCTCTTTGTTTTGTAAGCCCTATATTCCAAGGTGCTGATATCTATGATTTATTTGTGCCCTTTCGGGATTGCCAGAGCGGTTGGCATGGGGGTTGCTTTGTAGTGTTGCGGTGCAATCAACTAGCTTGGGAGTCTGTAATATGAGGGGTAATTTCTCGACAATAACAAAAATGTTTTCGGCTGGTGTGGTCGCCGCCGGCCTGTTGACGTCCGCTCCGGTCAAGGCCGCCGACGATACGATCAAGGTCGGCATTCTCCATTCGCTGTCGGGGACCATGGCGATTTCGGAGACGACGCTGAAGGACGCCATGCTGATGCTCATCGACGAGCAGAACGCCAAGGGTGGTCTGCTCGGCAAGAAGCTCGAGGCGGTCGTCGTCGATCCGGCTTCCAACTGGCCGCTGTTTGCCGAAAAAGCGCGCGAACTGATCTCCAAGGACAAGGTCGCGGCGGTGTTCGGCTGCTGGACCTCGGTGTCGCGCAAATCGGTGCTGCCGGTGTTCTCGGAACTCGACAATATCCTGTTCTACCCCGTCCAGTATGAGGGCGAGGAAAGCGAGCGCAACGTGTTCTACACCGGTGCGGCGCCGAACCAGCAGGCCATCCCGGCTGTCGACTATCTGATGAGCGAGGATGGTGGTTCGGTGAAGCGCTGGGTGCTGGAAGGCACCGACTACGTCTACCCGCGCACCACCAACAAGATCCTCGAGGCCTATCTGAAGGCCAAGGGCGTGGCGGCTGAAGACATCATGGTCAATTACACGCCGTTCGGCTTCTCCGACTGGCAGACCGAAGTTTCGGCGATCAAGAAGTTCGGTTCGGCCGGCAAGAAGACCGCCGTCGTCTCGACCGTCAACGGCGACGCCAACGTGCCGTTCTACAAGGAACTCGGCAACCAGGGCATCAAGGCCGAGGACATCCCGGTCATGGCCTTCTCGGTCGGCGAGGAAGAGCTAGCCGGTCTCGACACCGCGCCGCTGGTCGGCCATCTCGCCGCCTGGAACTATTTCGAGAGCGTCGACACGCCCGAGAACAAGAAGTTCATCGCCGACTGGCACAAGTTCATCAAGAACGACAAGCGCACCACCAACGACCCGATGGAAGCCCATTATATCGGCTTCAACATGTGGGTGAAGGCGGTCGAGAAGGCCGGCACCACCGATCCGGACAAGGTCATCGACGCCATGATCGGCGTGTCGGTGCCGAACCTGACCGGCGGCTATTCGACGATGATGCCGAACCACCACATCACCAAGCCGGTGCTGATCGGCGAAATCCAGGCCGACGGCCAGTTCGAAACCGTGTCGCGCACGCCGGGCCTGGTGATGGGTGACGAGTGGTCCGACTATCTGCCTGATTCCAAGGATCTGATCTCCGATTGGCGCGCGCCTCTGTCCTGCGGCAACTTCAATGTTGCCACCGGCAAGTGCGGCGGCAAGGGCACGAACTGATCCTCCCCGGGCTGGACCTTCAGGTTCATGCCCATGACCGCGGGGGGGGGGGGGGGGGGGGGGCGCCGGGCGGGGGGGGGGGGGGGGGGGGGGGGGGGGGGGGGGGGGGGGGGGGGGGGGGGGGGGGGGGGGGGGGGGGGGGG